>DAOMNN010000001.1:0-62640 GCA_035443825.1 Rhodocyclaceae bacterium
CTGCAGTTGCGCAAGGACGGCTAAGGCGATGTCCATGTTCTACTCGCACGGAAAAGCGCGATTCCCGACCAAGCAACAAGGCGGGTCCATCGTGCATAATGGTGCGATCGCGCGAACACGGCGCACGAAGATTCAGGCGAAATGGATGTACGACGCTGAGGGCAACCTGGACAAGACGCAACTGGTCGAAGCGTACGCGCCACTCGTGAAGCGCGTGGCCTATCATCTCATGGCCAAATTGCCCGCCAGCGTGCAGGTGGATGACATCATCCAGAACGGCATGATGGGCCTGCTCGACGCCATCAACCGTTATGAAGATGGTCTCGGGGCCCAGTTCGAAACCTATGCGGTGCAGCGCATCCGTGGTGCGATGCTCGACGGTCTGCGCGATGACGACTGGCTGCCGCGAAGTCTGCGGCGCGACATGCGCAAGATCGAAAGCGCCATCCACAGCCTCGAGCAGCAAAACGGCCGTCAGCCGACGGAGATTGAACTGGCCGACGCGCTCGATATCACCCTGGCGGATTATCAGCGCATGCTTCAGGATGCACGGGGCCATCAACTCGTCTATTTCGAGGATTTCGGTGAATCCGGCAAGGAGGACTTCCTGGAACGTCATCTCGGGGATGAGGAGTCGAACCCGCTGGTCGTTCTCGAGGACGCCAATATGCGAACGACGCTCGTCAAGGCGATCGACGATCTGCCCGAGCGTGAGCAGCTCGTGATGAGCCTGTATTACGACGAGGAACTGAACCTGCGCGAGATCGGCGAAGTGCTGGGAGTCACGGAATCACGAGTGTGCCAGCTGCACAGCCAGGCGGTCGCACGCTTGCGCGCCAGAATGCTCGGTACCGGAACCCGCCCTGCAGGAGGCGCCCGGCGCGGACGACCCCCGAAGAAGATGGACTGATCCGGCGAAGGGCGCTCCATGGACAAGATCAGCCTGGTCGGTCTCACGCTCGGAATCGCAGCCATCCTTGTCGGGCAAGTGCTCGAAGGCGGGCATGTCGCCTCCCTGATTCAGCCGACCGCGTTCCTTATCGTCGCCGGTGGAACACTTGGCGCGGTCATGCTGCAAAGTCCGCTACGCGTGTTCGTTGACGGCATGCGCATGGCCAAGTGGGTTTTCGTGCCACCTTTGGTCAATCATGCCGAGTTGATCGAGGCGACGACCGGGTGGAGCCAGATCGCGCGCAAGGAGGGATTGCTTGCGCTGGAGGCACGGGTGGCGAACGTGCCGGATCCGTTCATGCGTCGCGGCGTGCAGCTGCTCGTCGACGGCGTCGAACCGGAGCGCCTGCGCGAAGTGCTGGAGGTCGAGATCGACGCCTCCGAGGCGCAGATGAAACTGGGTGCCAAGATCTGGGAAGCTGCAGGGGGCTACGCGCCGACGATCGGAATCCTCGGTGCGGTGATGGGCCTGATCCACGTGATGGAGAACCTGTCCGATCCGTCCCGGCTGGGTGCCGGAATTGCGGTCGCGTTCGTCGCCACGATCTACGGCGTCGGTTTCGCCAATCTGATCTTTCTGCCGGTTTCGAAGAAGCTCATGGCACATATCGGCAGCATCACGTCCCAGCGCGAAATGCTCGTCGATGGCCTCGTCGGGATTGCAAACGGTGACAACCCCCGCATCATCGAAAGCCGCATGCGCGGATACATGGCTACAGCCTGAAACTGCCTATCGACCCCTTGAGCTCGTCCGCAAGTTGGTGCAGTTGATTCACCGTCTCGGACATTCGCCCGAGCGCCGCATGATTCCCCTCGACCATCTGCGCGATCTGCTCCACATGCCGGCTGATCTGTGTGCTGGCTGAACTTTGCTCGCGCACGGCGATACTGATCTGCTCGACTTCCGAGGTGCTCCGATTCACCGATTCGTTGGCGGCGGCGACAGCTTCCGAGGTTGCGGACATGCTTTCGCGGCTTGAATCCAGTGCCTTGAGTCCGAGTCCGAGTTCGTGATCGAGTGCCTTCGCCTGCTCGCCTAGCGTCGACGTGATCGCATCGATCTCGCTCGCGGACTGCCCCGACTTTTCCGCAAGCTTTCTGACCTCGTCGGCGACGACCGCGAAACCGCGACCCTGCTCGCCGGCCCTGGCGGCTTCGATCGCCGCGTTCAGCGCGAGAAGGTTCGTCTGCTCGGCAATTTCGCGAACCTGACGTGTCATGGCGGTGATCTGCTGAGCATCGTTGATGAAGCTGGTGGCGGTTCTGCTCACGTTCTGCATCACCGAAGCGGTCTGGTTTATGGCTGTAGCCAGTTCCGCAAGCCGACGTCCCGCCTCGTGCGACCCCCTGGATGCTGCCTGGGAGAGTTCGCTCACCTTCTGCGCATTGTCGCTGATGACCTGAATCGAGACCGTTACCTCTTCGACCGTGGCGGCCGTCGACGCTGCAGCTTCACTCTGTTCCGCTGCGGATGACAGAACCTTGTGCGTCTCCTGCGTGAGGCCGGTCGCTGCACCGTCCACCCTGCCGACCGAGCCGGCCACACGCCTGATCAGATCGCCGAGGTTACTGCGCAGCGACTCGGCGCTGCGCCCTATGCGGCCGATCTCGTCGGTCGTGCGGGCGACGATCGGGTTGCCGAAGTCGCCCCTCGCAAGCTGGTGCAGTCCTGCCTCCAGTTCGCGCGTCGGACGAATGAGCTGACCCTGCAGCAACCACACGAAGACCACGAATGCGATCAGGCACGCCGCTGCCATCAGACTGATGCTGATCGTGACGGCACGCGGCGCGGACGCGGCAATGCTGGTCCTGCGTTCGTTGATCGTGCGCTCGAGGCTCGCCACGATGGCTTCCAGTTGCTCGGCGGGACCGATCTCCAGGCCGGCGGCCTGCTCGTCGGCGTGGATGATGTCGAAGTACTGCTGATACGTTTCGAGGATCTTGCGATAGCGTTGCCCCATCTCGTCGTGGGCGGCCATGAAGGTTCGGATCGCATCGCGGACATGTGCGTCGCTCACGTTCGTCATAAGGGCCGACATGGTGCCGGCCACCGCACGCTCGTGCTGCTCGAACGCGGCCCAGTACTTTTCCAGTTCGTGGTGGTCGGCACCGCGCAGCAGCGTGTTCTTCCAGTCGCGCTGCTGTTCCCAGAACGAGACCTTGGACTCGATGAGCCGCGCCCGGTCCTCCTCGAGTTGTCGGACCTCGGTTGCAAAGGACTGTATGGCCTGCCATTGCAGGAACAGCCCCATGCCGGCGGCAGCCAGAACCAGCAGGGTTCCGAACCCGGTGATGAGAAGCAGTTTGTTGCGCATGCTGTCGAGAACGAATTTCATTGAACTGTTACCTTGTTGTTGCGGGCATCATCTCTCGTTGACGACATCCTGGCCCCAGCCTTGAGCGATAAGGCAAGCTTCTCGGCGACGTTCAGGCAGTGGCGAGTATTGCACTAAAGTCGCAGGTTCGCTGTGCCGTTAACCACCGGACAGCCGGGACCCGCCATGCCGAGACACCGCAAGCATAGTGAAGAGCACGAGAACCACGAGCGGTGGCTCGTTTCCTATGCGGATTTCATTACGCTGTTGTTCGCGTTCTTCGTCGTCATGTATTCGCTTTCGTCCGTCAATGAAGGCAAGTACCGAATCCTGTCCGATTCGCTGGTCAGCGCGTTCAGAAGTCTGAACGTCAACGAGTCGGGCCAGCAGATCGTCCTTCCCCCGACCGTGGTGGCGCCGCCGAGGCCATCACCGGTGGTGCTGAATCGACCTCCACGCGACGATGCCGCCGAAGCCCGGCGCTCTGCCCAGGTGCAGCGCATGCAGGATATGGCCGAAAGCATTCGCCGCGTCCTCGAACCCCTGACCCGCAGCGGACAGGTGAGCGTCACCGAGGGTGCCCATGGGATCACCGTGGAAATCAATGCGAGCGTACTCTTCCGCGCCGGAGAAGCGGCGCTGGGGCCCGCCGCTGCAACGCCCCTGGAGGCAGTCGCACAGGTACTGGCCGGGGCGGAGTTCCCGGTCATCGTCGAGGGCCACACGGACGATCTTCCGATCAGCACGTTCAGGTTTCCCTCCAACTGGGAACTCTCATCGGCACGTGCTTCGTCGGTAGTGAGGCTGTTCGTCGAGTCGGGAGTGACACCGGATCGTCTCACGGCCGCCGGCTACAGCGACCAGCGTCCGATCGCCGACAACCTCACCGAAGAGGGCAGGGCGCGCAACCGCCGCGTCACGATACGCATGGAGACGATGTTTGCGGAGCCCGAGCAATCGCCCCCCGGCCGCATTCGCCCGGACGATCCGATCCGGTCGATCCTGCCCGAGAACACGGGGGTGCCGGCCGTCTGATCAGCGCAGCGCCACGGGCTTCATGTTCCTCGCCAGTGGCGCACCCTTGCGAGCGCGGCGGTGGCGCAGCGTCTCGCGCTGAGTCGGCTTGATCTCGAGCTCCACCCGCTTGCCTGCGCGTCCGTCACCGATGACGGTGAGCGCCTCTTCATCGGCCGGTACCGCTACCGCCACGAGCGATTCGCCCGAATCGAGCGCCATCACGATGACCCCGCGCCCGCCCGCCTGCACCTTCATTTCGGAGCGCGCAAAAACCAGGATGCGCCCCTTTTCAGACACTGCCGCGATCAGTTCGCCACTTACCCGAGCCGGCGCCAGAGGCCGTTCGCCCTTTTCCAGGACCATGAAGGCCTTGCCGGCACGCTGTCGGGTCGTTGCGTCGGCGAGTGCGCAGATGAAGCCATAGCCACCCGAGTTCGCAAACAACCAGGTCGTGTCGGGGCTCGCCGTGACGACCTGCGCGAGCTTGCCGCCATCCTGGAAATCGACCAGGGTGGTGATCGGAGTGCCGTCACCGCGCCCGCCGGGCAACTCGGCGACTTTGATCGTGTATGCGCGCCCGTGCGAGTCGATGACCACCAGGGGCCAGATGGTTCGGGTCTCGATGACCGCGAATGCGTGATCCCCCGCCTTGTAGCCGATGCTTGCGGGATCGATGCCGTGACCCTGGCGGGTTCGTACCCAGCCGTTGTGCGAGAGGATCAAGGTCACGGGTTCGTCCGGAACGCTGATCTCTGCCGGAGCGACCGCTGCGACCGCCTCGATGACGGTCCGGCGCGTGTCCCCGAACTTCTTCGCATCCTCCCGGATTTCCTTCAGGATCAGACGCGTCATTGCGGCGCGGCTGTCGAGCAGATGCTGCAGCCCGGTACGCTCCTCGCGCAGTTCGGCCAACTCCTTCTCGATCCGGATCCCCTCGAGGCGGGCGAGCTGACGCAGACGGATCTCGAGGATGTCCTCCGCCTGCACTTCGGTCAGGCCGAATGCTTCGATGAGTGCGGGCTTGGGTTCGTCGGACTCCCGGATCACGCGAATCACTTCCTCGATATTGAGGAAGGCAATCATCCGACCGTCCAGTATGTGGATGCGCCGGTCGACTTCGCCGAGACGGTGGCGGGTTCGGCGGTCGACCGTCACGTAACGGAAGTCGATCCATTCGCGCAAGACCTGTACCAGACTCTTCTGCTGCGGTCGGCCGTCTCGTCCGATCATGGTCATGTTGATCGAAGTCGACGTCTCGAGCCCCGTGTGTGCGAGCAGGACCGCCATGAACTCGTCACGACTCTGCCGGCTGGAACGGGGTTCGAGCACGATCCGAACGGGCGACTTGTCGCTGGATTCGTCGCGAACGGTCTCGAGCACCCCGAGCACCAGTTGCTTGAGGTTCTTCTGATCCTGACTGACGTCCTTCTTTCCCGTGCGTGGCTGGGGGTTCGTCAGTGTTTCGATCTCGGCGAGGACGCCCGCCGTCGATACGCCTTGAGGCAATTCGTCGATGATTACGCGCCACTGTCCGCGTGCCAGTTCTTCGAAATGCCAGCGCGCGCGCAATCGCAGCGAGCCGCGGCCGGTGGCGTACGCATCGCGGATGGCCTCGGGCGGGGAGATCAGTTGCCCGCCGCCGGGATAGTCCGGTCCGGGAAGCAGCGGCAAAATGTCCTCGAGACCCGCATCGGGGTTGCGAATCAGGTGGCACGCGGCCTCGGCGACCTCGTTGAGGTTGTGCGGCGGGATTTCGGTGGCCATGCCCACCGCAATGCCCGAAGCGCCGTTGAGCAGCACGAAGGGCATGCGTGCCGGAAGAAACTGGGGTTCGTGAAATGCGCCGTCGTAGTTCGGCACGAAGTCCACGGTGCCGCGGTCGATCTCGGACAGAAGCAGCTCCGAGATCGGCGTGAGCCTGCATTCCGTGTAGCGCATGGCGGCGGCGGAGTCGCCGTCGCGCGAGCCGAAATTCCCCTGGCCGTCGACCAGCGGGTAGCGCAGGGAGAAGTCCTGTGCGACGCGCACCATCGCGTCATAGACGGACGTGTCGCCATGCGGGTGGTACTTGCCGATCACGTCGCCGACCACTCGTGCCGACTTGACATGCTTCGACGTGGCCGACAGCCGCATCTCGTTCATCGCGTAGAGGATGCGTCGCTGCACGGGTTTGAGACCGTCCTCGACCTGAGGCAGAGCGCGCGAACGTACGACGCTCATCGCGTAGGCCAGATAGGCGCGTTCGGCGAACTGATCCAGTGGCAGCGCATCGTCGAAACCGCTGTCGCCGACCGGGGCCGGGGGTTGCGGGGGCTGGAGCGGCGGGTTGTCGAAAAGGTCGAGGGTGTCTTGCTGATTGCTCATCGATTCATCCATCATCCTGGAAACCGCAGTTGGGCGTGCCCGAGTGTGCGTCTGCCGCGTCGTCTGGCAAGGCGCGACGACGCGGCATGGTCGTTCCCTGCAAGGAGGAGCAACGCAGCCAGACGGCGCGGCAGGCGTGCAATCGGGCACGCAGCGAACTCACCCGCATGGTGAGCGCACTCGCAGGGTCGAATCGTCTGATACATAAGGCATTCACTCCGGCGGCAAGCGGTCAACTGCGGTTTCTAGGATCAAACGTCTGCTTCCACGCTGTCGCCTTTCTCTTCCATCCAGGCGCGCCGTCCGGAGGCCTCGCCCTTGCCCATCAGCAGCGTGAACATGCGCAGGGTGTCCTCGAGCGCACCGGCTCGAACATGTACCGGCAGCACACGTCGTGTAGCCGGGTCCATGGTGGTTTCCCTGAGTTGCTCCGGGTTCATTTCGCCAAGACCCTTGAAGCGGCCGATCTCGATCGCATCCGGCTTGAAGCCTTCCTGGTCCATGCGATCACGGATCGCGGTCAGTTCGCCGTCGTCGAGTGCATAGAGGCGGCGCGCGGGACGCTTCTTGCCCTGGGCGGGTATATCGATCCGGTACAGTGGCGGTTGTGCCACGAATACGTGACCCAGTTCGATCAGTTTCGGGAAGTGCCGGAAGAACAGGGTCAGGAGCAGGGTCTGGATGTGGGCGCCATCGACGTCGGCGTCGGACATGATGATGACCTTGCCGTAGCGCAAGCCGGCAAGATCAGGATCGCTGTCGATACCATGCGCGTCGACGCCGAGCGCCACGGCGATATCGTGGATCTCGGCGTTCGCAAGCAAACGGTCTGGGTCGACTTCCCAGGAGTTCTGCACCTTGCCGCGCAGGGGCAGGATCGCCTGCGTCTCCTTGTTGCGTGCCATCTTCGCCGAACCGCCGGCCGAATCACCTTCGACCAGGAAGAGCTCGTTCCGGGTGAGATCCTCGGATTCGCAGTCCGAGAGTTTGCCGGGCAATACGGCAACCCCCGAAGTCTTCTTCTTTTCGACTTTCTGTGCGCTACGCTGGCGCGCCAGTGCCAGTCGGATCGACAGTTCGGCGATCGCCTTGCCGGCTTCCACGTGATTGTTGAGCCAGATCTCGAACGGATCGCGGATCTGGCTCGAAACCAGTTTCACCGCTTCACGCGAGTTCAGCTTCTCCTTGACCTGGCCCTGGAACTGGGGGTCGAGTAGACGGGCCGAGAGCACGAAGCTCATTCGTCCGCACACGTCCTCCTGCTGCAGCTTTACGCCGCGCGGAAGCAGGGCATGATGCTCGATGAACGACTTGACGGCGTCGAAGACTCCGGCACGCAATCCGGACTCGTGGGTGCCGCCCGCGACCGTCGGGATCAGATTGACGTAGGATTCGCTCGGCACCGCGTGTTCGAACCACGCGATGGCCCAGGCTGCGCCTTCACCCGGGGCGTAACTCGCATCGTCATGCCCGGCGTAGCTTTCCGCGGTGTAGATCGGCGCGACGGGTTCCAGGTCGCCGGCCACTTCGCGCAGATACCCGGGAAGGCCCTCCGGGTAGGTCCAGGTCTTGGTCAGACTGGGACCGTCCGGACGCTCGGTGTCGAGACGCACCGAAACGCCGGGCAGCAACACCGCCTTGCTGCGCAGCAGGCGCTCGAGTTCGTGTAGAGGTACGCGCGGAGAGTCGAAGTAGCGCGGATCCGGCCAGACCCGCACCCGGGTTCCGGTCTGACGCCCGCAGTCGCCTTCGACCCGGATGTCGCCGATGCGCTCCCCGCCTTCGGAGAATTCCATCCGATGCAGCTTGCCGTCGCGTTTGACCTCGACTTCCACGCGAATCGACAGTGCATTCGTCACCGCCACGCCCACACCGTGCAGGCCGCCCGAGAACGCATAGGCGCTGTTACCCTTGCCCTTGTCGAACTTGCCGCCGGCATGCAGACGCGTGTAGGCGAGTACGATGACCGGTATGCCTTCCTCCGGATGCAGTCCGACCGGGATGCCGCGCCCGTCGTCGGCAACCGTGACCGAACCGTCCGTGTGCAGGGTGACGTGGATTTTTTTCGCAAACCCGCCGAGTGCCTCGTCCGCGGCGTTGTCTATGACTTCCTGAATGATGTGGGCCGGCGAATCGGTGCGGGTGTACATGCCCGGCCGTTCGCGCACCGGCTCGAGCCCCTTCAGGACTCGAAAGGAGGATTCATCGTAGTGCTTGCCTGTCATGGGTGTCCGTGCGCTGTTCAGGTTCCGCCGCAACATGCCGGCGGCGCACAAGGATACCTGCATCAGGACGATCTGGCACCCCGCATCCGAGGGCCGGGGTCATTCGCTGCTGCAAGCGGAAGAATCGGTGACCCGCTGTGGGGTCAGGCGCTGCCAAGGTGGCGGCCGCGCCCGGTGGGGCGTGCGACGCCCTCAGCGTCATAGAGCTGGGGTTGGTCGGCTGCGCTCAGCAGCACCGACAGTGCGGCCTGGTTGTGCTGCATGCGTTCGGTGATCAGCTTGCCGTTGATCTCGTTGCGTGACCTTGCCTCGTTTGCGAGGGAAAGAATCTCGTCCCAGCGGGATAGCGTCTCCGGCATCGCCCGACACAAGGCGCGCAGGGATGCATCGGTGTTCTCCAGCCTTTCCCGGCCGAGCAGCAGCGCACGCGCGTCGTTCTGGCGCTGGAGCTGTTGATACAACTCGCTCTTCTCCCGCGTGAGCGCCAGCAATGCGTCCGTCTCGCCTGCGATCAGCAGTGCCTCCTCACGTTCGAGAAGGGCGACGAAGCGACGCATGAGCGTCGCCTCTGTGTCAATGAACTGTGCCAGGCGGGCGAGAACCGAGGGATTGATCATGCCTTGCCGGATCGCGTTACCAGCATCTCCCTCACGCTGTCGATCAGCCCGTCCGCAATGCGAGTCGCGTCGATCTGAAAGCGACCTTCGCTGATGGCCTGGCGGATCTCGTCGACACGCGCACGGTCGACTACCGGAGCAGCGGCGATCGCCGCTTCGGCCTTGCCCAGGCTGGAGGAGAGGGCCGACAGTTCGACCTTCGGTTCGGCACCGCCCGGTTGCCGCGACGGTGTCGTCTGCGGCTTGGGACGGTTCTCGCCGGAAAGCGGGCTACCGACCGGTTTTACGGTTCCTTCGATTTTCACGTCCATACTCCCGATATCCCCGACATGGGGTGTCTGCGTTTCTCATCGGCATGATCCGCGCAGACTTTAGAGCATTAACGACAATTTTCAGCGATTGTTCCTGCGGAATGCAAGCGCTGCTCGACGCCATGCACTCGCAAGACTTGGGCCATGCGGGGCTCGTTTCGTTCAAAACCCCAGTTCCACGACGCCCCCCGCCCGCGCCGTCCCGGTGACCACCTGGCCGTTCGGGAGCCGGACCCGCACCGTTTCGCCCTCCGCGGCACGGTTCAGGGCGCGCCCTTCATTGGTGACGCTGAACCCTGGGCCGCTACCGACGACCTTGACCGCCTGTCCCTGCTGAACCGCGGGTGGGAGACGCAACATGTCGGCGCGCAAGGTGTTGCCGCTCGCAACGGCATAGCGCGCATGATGTCCGATCGCCCTGGCCGGATCGGTGAGTGCGCTCGACGGTTGTGCCGCAAGATCGCCGTGCTCCAGGGTGACATCGTCTGGACCGATGATCTGGCCGGGCCGGATCGGTCGTGTAGTGACCAGATAGTCGGTCATGACGGCAACGCGCGCCGGCAGATAGACCGTCCATACCACCGGCGAGACACATCGAATCCCCACGCTGATGCGGCCCCACGCGCGCGTACCCACTGGCAGGAAGGCTTCGAGTGAGGCGCAGGCCGGCAACTGGTTTGCCGGGTCGAACGGCTCGACCGATATCTCCACGGTACCGGGTAGTCCGGTGGTCTCGCGCTCCAGCAACTCGCGCGCCGTCTCCAGCACTGGTTGCGGTGACTGCTGGCCAAGGGCGACATGCGTGCACAACAGCGGGACGAGTGCCAACGCACGCAACAATCGGGTCGGGCGAAACTTGAGCATGGGGCCATTGCACCACGCTGCGGTGCGCAGGGCAACCGCAATCGCGGTGGCCGGCAACCGGCAAGAATTACCGCGGGGCGGCAAGGATTGAACGGATGGCGGCAAGGAAAGCAGTGAAATTGACCGGTAATTGCGGGCCTTATCGGCGCACGGGGCACCTATGGACGGGGCTAGCATGGCTGGCATGAAAGGTGCAATGGGGTAGGTGACCGTGCCATTGCTCCTTGACGGCAACCGGTCAAGAAACCCGAGGTGACGCATGAAAGCCCTGATCGACAACGCGCTGAGTTTCCACCAGACGGCGCTGAACCTGCAAGCCCATCGGCAGCAACTGCTCGCGTCGAATATTGCCAACGCGGACACACCTAACTACAAGGCGCGCGATATCGACTTTCGCAGTGCGTTGAAGGGTGCGCTGGGCGAGCGCCTCGGGCCGCTTGCGCTGGCCACGAGTTCTGCGCGTCATCTGCCCGTGACCGGTGCGGCGTCGCTGCAGGGGTACGTCGGGTATCGAACCGAGTTTCAGTCGAGCGTCGATGGCAACACCGTCAACATGGATGCCGAGCGCGCGGCGTTTGCGGAGAATTCGCTGCATTACGAGGCCAGCATCACCTTCATCAACGGGCTGCTGCGGGGCATGCAGAGCGCGATCTCGGGCCAGTGAGGGGGTAGGGGACGATGAGCAGCATGCTGAACGTATTCACCATCGCCGGTTCCGCGCTCAACGCACAGTCGATGCGACTCAATACAACGGCCTCGAACCTGGCCAATGCCGACAGTGTGGCTGGCGCGGATGGCCAGCCCTATCGTGCCAAACAGGTGGTCTTTCAGGCGACACCGGTCGCAGGCGCGGAGGCTCAGGGCGTGCGTGTCACGGGTGTGGTCGAGAGCACCGCACCATTGCGCCAGGTCTATGACCCGGCCAATCCTGCGGCTGACGGCGAGGGCTACGTCTCGATGCCGAACGTGAACGTGGTCGAGGAGATGGTGAACATGATCTCGGCGTCGCGTTCCTACCAGAACAATGCAGAGGTCATGAACACCGCGAAGACCTTGTTGCAGAGAACCTTGCAGATTGGCCAGTGAGCCATCGGCAGGGGCCAGTGATGATGAAGCGGGCAGGAGCGTGAGATGAGCGTGGTTTCCGAAACGAAGAACGTGCTGGCGGGTCTGGGCCAGACCGAATCGGTCAACAGGAAGGCCAACGAGGACGCTCAGAGCCGCTTCCTGAAGCTGCTCACGACGCAGTTGCGCAATCAGGATCCGCTCAACCCTCTCGATAACGCGGAGGTAACGTCCCAGTTGGCGCAGATGAGCACGGTCGACGGCATCGAACGGCTGAACGGCTTGTTCCAGCAGTTCCTGAGTGCGCAGGAGTCAGCCGAGGCGATGCAGGCGGCGGCCCTGGTCGGACGCGGCGTGCTCGTTCCGGGCAAGGGCATGATTCTGACCGAAGCCGGTGGCGTGGGGGGCTTCGAACTGGCCCAGGCGGCCGACAAGGTTACGCTGAGCATTCGCGATGCCGCCGGGCTGGAGGTTGCTCTGGTCGAACTCGACGGCATCGAGGCAGGCAGTCACAACTATGTGTGGGACGGCACCGCGATCGACGGCTCGAAGGCCGTGCCGGGGATGTACTCGGTGTCCGTCACGGCTTCCCTGAACGGGGAAAAGGTCGGTGTTACGGCCCTCGAGTTCGGCCAGGTCACCGGGGTCATTCGCGGACCCAGAAGCACCGATCTTCAGATCGGCTCACGCGGCATCTTCCAGTTCAACGACATCAAGCAGATCCTCTGATCCGGAGACACGACTATGGCTTTCCAGCAAGGTTTGAGCGGGCTGAACTCATCATCCAAGGCGATCGATGTGGTCAGCAACAACATCGCGAACGCAAACACGGTCGGCTTCAAGGCGAGTACTGCACAGTTCGCCGACGTCTATGCCTCGTCGCTCACCGGAACGGTCGGGAGCATCCAGATCGGGATCGGGAGCTCCGTGAATGCGGTGCGACAGGCGTTCTCGCAGGGCAACTTGACCTCGACCAACAGCCCGCTGGACATGGCGATCAATGGCAACGGCTTCTTCGAGGTCGCGCTGCGCGACGGGACCTTTGCCTTGACGCGCAACGGTCAGTTCGATATCGACGCCGACGGCTACATCGTCACCGCGCTGGGTGACCGGCTGATGGGCTACCAGGAAACCGATCCGCTGACGGGCGATGTGCGTGCGCCGGCCAACCCCACCAACGCCAACTATCAGGCCCTGTTCATCCCGCCCACCGGCATCCGTGCCAGAGCCACCGACGATGTCACGATCGGCGCCAACCTCAGCGCGCAGGCGGATATCATCGCGGCCTCGCCGCCCGTGCTGACCGATGCGTCCAGCTACAGCTATACGACGGCAATCCGCGTGTACGACAGCCTCGGCGTCGATCATTCCCTGTCGCTCTACTTCGTCAAGAGTGCGCCCCAGACCTGGGACGTCTATACGAGCGTCGACGGAAGCGCCCCGGCCAATCCGCCCCTCGGGACGCTGGGATTCGCATCGGACGGGACGCTCTCGTCGGGTAATCTGCAGAACCTGGCGGGTATCGATTTCGGAAACGGTTCGGCCATCTTCAATACCCAGATCGACTTCTCCCGGATGACCCAGTTCGGAAGCGGCTCGGTCGTCAAGGAGTTGTCGCAGAACGGTTACTCCGACGGTGAGATCGCCGGGTTGTCGATCAGTAAGAACGGAGTCATCCAGGGGCGGTACACCAACGGACAGACACAGGATATCGGGATCGTGGGCCTGGTTACGGTGCGCAGCCCCAACGGTATGAGCTCGCTCGGAAACAACCTGTGGCGGGATACGCCGGAATCGGGTGACCCGGTGCGTGGTCCCGCGGGAGTGGGCCTGAACGGCGTGATCTCCGCCGGGATGGTCGAAGACTCCAACGTCGACCTGACCCAGGAACTGGTGCAACTGATCATTCAGCAGCGCAACTACCAAGCCAATGCTCAGTCGATCCGCACCCAGGACCAGATTCTGCAGACGCTGGTCAACCTCAGATAAGTGCTGAGGCACGGGGAGCGCAGGCATGGACCGTCTGATCTACACCGCAATGACCGGCGCGAAGCATACGCTTGGTCAGCAGGCTGCCGTTTCGCACAACATCGCCAATGCGACGTCGACCGGATTCCGCAGCGAGATGCATCGTCTACGGGCGGTCGAGGTGCAAACCGACGCGCTGCGTACGCGTGCCTTCGCCGTCGATGCCAGCATCGCGACCGACTTCACGCCCGGCCCCTTGCAGTTCACCGGTCGATCCTACGATGTTGCGATCGAGGGCAAGGGCTGGCTCGCGGTGCAGATGCCCGACGGTTCGGAGGCATATACGCGCAACGGAAGCTTCGAGATCAGTCCGAACGGCGTGTTGCAGACTCGTGATGGACGGCCGGTGATCGGTGAAGGTGGCGTGATCACGATACCGCCCGACAACGAGATCATCGTCGGACGTGACGGGACGATCTCGGCGTTGCAGCCAGGGGGCGCCGGCGTGGTCAATGTCGCGGACCGCCTCAAGCTCGTGAATCCGCCCGAGGAGGAACTCGTGCGGGGTGAGGATGGACTGTTCCGGCTGCGCAATGGCGCGGCCGCTCCCGCCGACGAGAACGTGATGGTGGCGGGCGGGTATCTGGAGGGCAGCAACGTGAACGTGGTCGATCAGATGGTCACGATGATCTCCCTCTCACGTCAGTTCGAGATGCAGGCACGCATGCTCCAGACCGCAGAAGCCAATGACCGGGCTGCGGCGAGACTGCTGTCGAGCCAGGGATGATGAGATAAGGATGGCAATTGCCCGTGTAATCGGCCGATCAGAAGTGGGTCGGGCGTCTTAATCTGGCAGTGACGATGGGGGTGAGGCGGCCCCTGGATTCGAAGCCGCCCGCATAGGAGTCGAAAATGATCCGCTCATTGTGGACCTCAAGAACCGGACTGGATGCCCAGCAGACACAACTGGACGTCATCTCCAACAATCTCGCCAACGTGTCGACGAACGGCTACAAGCGTCAGCGCGTGGTGTTCGAGGACCTGCTCTATCAGACCCTGCGTCAGCCGGGCGCGCAACAGACCCAGCAGAACCAGATCTCGAGCGGTCTGCAGATCGGGACCGGGGTGCGTCCCATCGCGACCGAGCGCATCTTCACCCAGGGGAATCTGCAGCAGACAGGCAATTCCCTGGACCTCGCGGTGCAGGGTAACGGGTTCTTTCAGATCGAGCAGCCGGACGGCACCGTCGCCTACACCCGCGATGGCGCCTTCCAGCTCGACAATCAGGGCAACATCGTGACGCCGAGTGGATATCCGCTGGCCGACAACATCAACATTCCGGCCGATGCGGTATCGGTCACGATCGGCAAGGACGGTACGGTCAGCATCGTGCAGGCGGGGCAGCTCGCACCGATCGAAGTCGGCGCGATTCAGCTGGCGACATTCGTCAATCCGGGCGGGCTTCAGAGTTCGGGGGAGAATCTGTTCCTGGAGACGGCGTCCAGCGGCGTCGCAACCCCCAACCAGCCCGGCACCAACGGGGTTGGCGTAATCAACCAGGGCTACGTGGAGACATCCAACGTGAACGTCGCCGAGGAACTCGTCAGCATGATCGTGACCCAGCGTGCCTACGAACTCAACTCGCGCGCGATCCAGACCTCCGACCAGATGCTCGGCCGGCTGACGCAGTTGTAACGGAATCCCTTATGAGCTACCGAAGGATCCTGCCCCTTCTCGCAGTGGCATTGCTGTCTGGATGTGCGTCGATCTACTCGACGCCGCCGACGGCCGTTCATCAGCCCATGTCCGTGCGTCCCGAAGCCCGGGTCCAGACCGTGCCGGCGAACGGTGCGATCTATCAGGTCGCGCAGGCCCGGCCCTTGTTCGAGGATCGACGCGCACGCCACGTCGGCGACACGCTGACGATCAATCTGGTCGAGCGCAATACCGCGCAGAAGGCTTCGAATGCGAGCACATCGCGGGGCTCGAGCATGTCCGGCGGCATAACTTCGCTGAACCGGGTGCCGCTTTCAGGACTCGCGGGTCTGAGCGCCGAGGCGGGGATGGATTCCAGTTTCTCCGGCGCCGGTGCGGCCACCGCCAACAATGCTTTCAATGGCACGATCACCGTCACGGTGATCGAGGTCTACCCCAACGGCAACCTGCTGGTGTCGGGAGAGAAGCAGCTTGCGATCAATCAGGGCAACGAGTTCATCCGTTTCTCCGGAGTGATCAACCCGAACACGGTGACGACGTCCAACACGGTCCAGTCCACCCAGGTCGCCGATGCCAGGATCGAGTACAAGGGCAGCGGTTTCATCGACGAGTCCCAGCGCATGGGGTGGCTGCAGCGCTTCTTTGTGGCACTGCTGCCGTTCTGAAGTGGGGAAAACCATGACGTCTCACAGATTCAGCTTTCGCTTCCTGCTATGCGTGATCGCCTTCGCCGTGTCGTCGACGGTGGCCGCGACCGAACGACTCAAGGATATTGCCTCGATCGCCGGGGTGCGGAACAACCAGCTCGTCGGCTACGGACTCGTCGTCGGCCTCGACGGTAGCGGGGACCAGACCACGCAGACGCCGTTTACGGTGCAAAGCATTGTCAACATGCTCGGCAACATGGGCGTGACGCTGCCACCGGGCACCAACCTGCAGCTCCGGAACGTCGCTGCGGTCATGGTGACCGCAAATCTGCCGCCGTTCGCACGGCCCGGGCAGCAGATCGATGTGACCGTGTCGTCGATCGGGAATGCCCGCAGCCTGCGCGGCGGTACGCTGGTCATGACACCGCTCAAGGGCGGCGACGGACAGGTCTATGCGATCGCCCAGGGGAACATGCTGATCGGCGGTGCCGGAGCAGCCGGCGGTGGTGCTTCACAGACGATCAACCATCTTTCGGCAGGTCGCATCCCGGCTGGTGCGACCGTGGAGCGGGCGGTACCCAGCATGCTCGGGCAAGGCGAGTACGTCACCTTCGAACTCCACGACACCGATTTCGGGACTACACGGCGCGTAGTCGATGCGATCAATCTCGCCACTGCCAACGGTGTCGCCCAGGCCGTGGATGGCCGAACCGTGCAGGTTCGCGCACCGCTGGACCCGTCCGATCGGGTCGCGTTCCTGGGCCGGCTGGAAAATCTGGTGGTCACCCCCGAGCAGCAGGCCGCCCGGGTAATCGTGAATTCACGCACCGGTTCGGTGGTCATGAACCAGCGCGTCAGCCTGCAGAACGTGGCCGTTGCGCACGGCAACCTGACCGTCACGATCGGTATCGATATCGGGGTGTCCCAGCCACCGCCGTTCTCCCCGGGGGAGACGGTCGTCATCGAACGGGGCCGGGTGGCGATCGAACAGGCTGAGGCCAGCATCATCAACGTACCGGCCAGCGCGAGCCTCGCGGACGTCGTCAACGCGCTCAATGCGATCGGCGCGACCCCAATGGATCTGGTCAGCATCCTGCAGGCGATGAAGGCAGCCGGCTCGCTGCGGGCGGAACTGGAGGTGATCTGAGCATGCTTGCCGGGTCCAGCTTCAATGCGATGGATCCCAACGCCTTCGGCGACCTCAAGCGTCTTGCGCGCGAGAACAACTCGCCCGAGGCACTGCGGGCCGCGGCCAAGCAGTTCGAGGCCCTGTTCCTGCAGATGGTGCTCAAGGCAATGCGCGATGCGACCCCGCCGAACGGCCTGTTCGACAGCGACCAGACACGAATGCTGCAAGGTCTGCATGACCAGCAGATGGCGATGAATCTCTCGCTCCAGGGGCGCGGAACCGGGCTGGCCGACGTGATCTTCCGGCAGTTGGGGGGAGAAGCCGCTCGCGAACCCCTGCCCTTGCGTTTCGACCCTGACGGCAGGCCGGTGTTCGATCTGGAAAGCGTGCCGCGGCGGCCGGCAATTACTGCCGCTCGCGCGCGTCGCGAGGCAATTTCCGCCGCCGAGGCGCCAGCGACGGATGAGCGTCTGGTTGCTTCGTCGGCTGCGAATGTCCGCTCGACGGATGCTCGTTCGGTGGCCGAGCGCGTGCGCGCATTTGTCGATCGCGTTCGCTCGCATGCACTCGACGCGAGTCGCAGCATCGGCATTCCGGCTCAGTTCATGATCGCCCAGGCTGCCCTCGAGAGCGGGTGGGGTCGGGCCGAACTGCGCACCAGCGACGGGCGACCGAGCTACAACCTCTTCAATATCAAGGCCGGGCGCAACTGGAAGGGGCCGGTCATCGAACTGCCGGTCACCGAATACGCCAACGGGCGCGCCCACACTGAAAAGGCGCAGTTCCGGGTCTACGGTTCCTATGCGGAGGCTTTTCGTGACTACGCGAATCTGCTCCGCAACAGCCCCCGGTATTCCGAGGTGCTTGGTCAGAGGGACGCCTCCGGATTCGCACAGAGCCTGCAGGCGGCCGGCTATGCGACCGATCCGATGTATGCCGACAAGCTGACCCGTATCATCGGGATGAGTACGCTGCGGGCGGCGTTGGACGGCTGATTTTCGGCTGTGGCGACTGCGCGGCGAGAAACTGGCAAGGATATTGCTGCTGAAGGGCTGATAGAACCGAAGGAAGGATCATGGCCGGAATGCTCAATATCGGTTTGACGGGTCTCAACGCCGCCCAACTGCAGCTCAACACCACCTCGCACAACATCGCCAATGCCGCGACGCCCGGCTACAACCGGCAGGCCGTCATCCAGACCACCAACGACCCGATGTTCTCGGGGGCGGGGTTCTTCGGACAGGGTGTCCGCGTCGCGGCGGTCACGCGCCAGTACAGTCAGTTTCTCGAGAATCAAGTCCTTTCGGCCGACAATCGTCGCTCCGAGTATGCGGCCTATGGCGCGCAGATCTCGCAGATCAACAATCTGCTGGCCGATACCGGCGTGGGTTTGTCGCCCGCGCTGCAGGAATTCTTTGCCGGGGTTCAGGATGTCGCCGCCAACCCGTCGAACATGGCGGCCCGGCAGGCCATGATCTCGGCAGGACAGGCCCTGGCGACACGCTTCCAGACCATGAACGGCAGGCTGGACGAAATTCGCCTGGGCACCGAAGGTGAAATATCGGCTACTGTCGTCACGATCAACTCACTCGCCCAGCAGATCGGGGAGTTGAACCAGCGCATTGCGCTCTCGCAGGCAACTTCGGGCGGATTGCCGGCCAACGACCTGCTCGACCAGCGCAATGTATTGGTGAGCGAGCTGAACAAGCTCGTGCGGACAACGACGGCTCTCGAGCGCGATGGTCAGTTGTCGGTCTTCATCGGTTCGGGGCAGAGCCTCGTGCTCGGAACGAACGTGAGTCGACTTGGAACGACCACCGATCCGAGCGATCCGCAGCGCCAGTCGATCGTGCTGATCGCCGGCAGCGGGGTGGAAGTCCCGATGGCCGAATCCATCATCACGGGCGGCGCCCTCGGCGGCCTGCTCGCGTTCCGGCGTGACGCCCTCGACGCCACGCAGGAACGGCTCGACCTGCTTGCAGTGGCCCTCATGGACAGCATCAATGCCCAGCATCGGCTCGGCGTCGATCTGGACAACGCGCTTGGTCAGGACTTCTTCAGGACGAACATGATCCAGCTTGAGAGCGGCAGCAGTGCGCCGCCCCGGGTAACGATCGGCAATGACGGGCTGCTCACCAACGGGCGCTACCGTCTGACGTATACGGATGCCAACGGCAACTTCGAACTGCGCAGCCTGCCGGACAATACGCTGATTGCGGACCCGGCGACCGTCGGGCTGGTGATCAGCGGGCCGGCCACCTCGACCGCGGGAGACAGCTACATCATCGAGCCGCTGCGCAATGCGGCACGCGATTTCTCGCTTGCCGTTACTGATGCGCGCAAGGTCGCGGCTGGCAGCCCGGTGTCGGTGTCGGCACCATTAACCAACGCAGGCAATGCCGAGGTGTCGAATATCGTGATGCGTTCGGTCGAAGCAATGTCCCCGGGATATCCGCAGTATCCGGCGTTTCGGATCGAATACTCGGGCGGAACCCTCACGACCGTTCCCGGAACCTATACACTGACACCGGCGACCTTCGATCCCGCAACCGAATCGACCGGAAAGCAATTCACCCTCGCGATTCCGGGCAGCACCGAGACCTTCACGTTCACGCTGTCTGGAACGCCTCAGGACGGTGATCTGTTCCACTTCTCGGCCACCGAGGCCGGCGTGGCCGACAACCGCAACATGGTGGCGCTGGGCGCCTTGCAGACGCAGAAGACCATGTTCGACGTGGGCAGCGGTGAGGCAACGGCGACCTACCAGTCGGCATACTCGCAGCTCGTGACGCTGGTCGGTAACAAGGCCCGCGAGGCCCAGGTCGGGGAACAGGCGCAGCAAACGCTGGTGCGGCAGGCGCAGGATGCGCGCGACTCGCTTTCGGGGGTCAACCTCGACGAAGAGGCGGCCAACCTGGTCCGATACCAGCAGGCGTATCAGGCGGCGGGTCGGGTCATGTCGATCGCCCAACGGCTATTCGACGAACTGATCGCGATCGGGCGATAGGAGAACGTGATGCGTGTCTCGACCAGCATGATCTACGACAAGGGCATCGCCGCGATCCAGAGGCAGACCGCCGAGTTGCTGCATACCCAGCAGCAGGTGGCGTCCGGGCGGCGGATCTTGACGCCTGCCGACGATCCGATCGCTGCGGCGCGGGCCCTGGAGATCGATCAGTCAAGGGCGATCAACGCCCAGTTCAAGATCAACCAGGGCTATGCGGAGGATAACCTTCGCCTGATGGAAAACCGCTTGGTCGGCATTGGCGACATCTTGCTCTATGCGCATGAACGGGCGGTTCAGGCGGCGAGTCCGATTCTTTCAGAGAACGAGTTGGGCTTCATTGCGACCGACTTGCGTGCCCATTTCGAGGCGCTGCTCGGGTTCGCAAACGCACGCGACGCCAACGGCGAGTATGTTTTCGCCGGGTACAAGGCGGGGACGAAGCCGTTCGAAGGCGGTTTGGGTGCAGTGAGTTACGAGGGCGACCAGGGCGTACGCACGATCCAGGTGTCGTCCTCGCGATTCCTGCCGATCAGCTTTCCAGGTACCGAGCTCTTCGCCAAGACCCAACCGGTGGGTGATCACCTTGTCACGGCCAACGTCGGCGTGCGTGCCGACGGCACCGCGAATCTGGGCAACGGGACATTGAGCGGCGGCGTCGCCGCAGGCTTTCCGAACGACCCGGCCGACTACGACCTGTTGGGCCGTCGTCTGGAAATCCTGTTCAACGGCACGGACTATGACGTCTACGAGTACATTCCGGGGGTGGCGGGACGTCAGACCGTCCAGGTAGGCCTGGCCGATCTCGCCGATCTGGGCGATCCATTGAGTCCTGCGTACCGAGGTGTCAGCGTCGTGCCTTCCGGGACGCCTCAGGCGGGCGACCGCTTCGAGGTCTTCGTCGCGTCGCCCGATGTGTTCGCCAACTTGGCCGTATTCATCGACGCGCTGGAGCAGCCCGGGCCCAGTGGCATGAAGGGTGGTGCCGTCGAGTTCGCGACGGCGCAACTGGACGTGGCCCTGGACAACATCCTGCGCGTGCGTGCCCGAGTCGGCTCGCAACTGGTGGAAGTCGAGCGCCTGAACGATGTCGGGAGCGACCTCGATCTGCAGTACGCCCAGACGCTTTCCCGACTGCAGGACGTGGACTATGCAGAAGCGATCTCCCGGCTGACGCAACAGCAGACGTTTCTCGAAGCGGCCCAGCAATCCTACCTGCGTGTGACCGGCCTGTCGCTGTTCAACTTCCTGAGTTGAGACCATGCGCCGACTCGCCGTTCTTCTCGCACTGCCGCTGCTCGGATGCAGCACCGCCGAACGGATGACCGGTCCGGTCGCGGGCCTGGCAGGTGCGGTGGTGATGGCTTCGGATCTCGACTACCTGAAGACGCAGTATCTGGCCGGCGCGCTGATTGCATACGCGATATACGATCCGCTCGCACCGACCTGGACCATCACCGCCACGTCGATCGACGAAACGCGCGTGCGTTTCGAATTGCGGATGCGGGCATTGGCGACCGGGGGTGAGGGGGAGGCGCGCCATGTGTTCGAACGCAACGTTCGCATCCTCGTGAGCGACCGCGGATATGCCGATTACCGCATCGTGCGTTTCGAGGAGGGCATCGACTCTGCCCGCCCGTTCGCACGCCGCTACGCGAGTGGTGAGGTGCAGTTGATCGCTTCGCAGAGCTGGCCGTCGTTATGACTTGCAGCCCGCGGTCGCCGTCGCGCGGTTCACGCGAGCGCTCTCAGTAGCTGGTCGACCGCGTCGAACCCGACTTCGAACAGGCGCTGAAGCATTGGCCCGAATGCACTGAGGCTGATGAAGAGCACCAGCATCCCCACCGACAGCGTGACCGGGAAGCCGACTGCAAACAGGTTGAGTTGGGGGGCCGCGCGCGTGAGTACGCCCAGCGCGATGTTCGTGGTGAGCAACGCTGCGACAAGCGGCAGCGCAAGCAAAACGCCGGAGGCAAACATCACCGCCGCGTAGCGCACGATCAGCAGCCAGCCCGAGCGGTCCGTTTCCGCCCCGACCGGAAGCCATTCGAAACTTGCGACCAGTACCTTGACCAGCATGAGGTGGCCATCCAGGCTGAGAAAGACCAACAGCGCCACCAGGCCCAGAAACTCTGCGACCACCGATGACTGACCACCCGTCTGCGGATTGAAGAAGACTGCGAAGGACAGGCCCATCTGCAGGCCGATCATCTCGCCGGCAACGTCGATGGCAGCAAAGAACAGCCTCATGAGAAATCCGATGGCGATTCCGATCAGCGCCTGCTGCACGAGAATCGCGAGCGTAAGCCAGGAGTCGGCGGGGAGAGGCGGCACTGGCGGCAGGGCAGGCAGTACCGTCATTGCGATGGCAAGGCCCGCTGCAAGGCGAATTCGGGGCGGAACACCGCGGTTGCCGAACAAGGGCGCGGAGCTGATGAGCCCCAGCAGGCGGGCCAGTGGAAGCATGAACGCGGCCAGCCAGGCGTCGAATTGCGCGGCGGTGATGCTGAGCATGGTTCGCCGCCCGCCCGGATCAGCCGATCAGGGTCGGGATCGATTCGATCAGCCGCCGCGCGAAATCAGTGATGAGGGTGATCATCCAGGGTCCCGTGACCACGAGGGTAAGGAAGATCGCGACCAGCTTCGGCACGAAGGAAAGCGTCATTTCGTTGATCTGAGTTGCCGCCTGGAACACGCTGACGATGAGTCCCGTCAGCAGTGCCGCAAGAAAAAGCGGAAAGGCCATCATCAGGGCGACCTCGATGGCCTGACGTCCAATATCGATCACCATGCCGGGGGTCATGAGCTTTCCTCCTGAATCAGATTGCGAAGCTCTGGACCAGGGATCCGATGAGCAGGGTCCAGCCGTCGATCAGCACGAAGAGCATGATCTTGAACGGCAACGATACGATGACAGGCGACATCATCATCATCCCCATTGACATCAGGACCGACGCGACCAGCATGTCGATGATCAAAAAGGGAATGAAGATCACGAAGGCGATCTGGAATGCGGTCTTGAGCTCGGACGTTACGAAGGCGGGAATGATCACGCGCATCGGCAGGTCGGCTGCATTTTCTACCGGGGGGGTCTTGGACAGTCTTGCGAACAGGCCCAGGTCGGCATCCCGGACCTGCATGAGCATGAAGTTCCTGACCGGATCGGATGCACGCTCGAGCGCTTCATCCAGCTGGATCTCACCCACTGACAGGGGCTGAAAGGCATCCGAATAGACCCGGTCGGCGACCGGGGACATGATGAAGAAGGTCAAGAACAGCGCCAGACCGAGCAGGACCTGGTTCGGAGGGGAAGTCTGCGTTCCCATCGCCGAACGCAGCAGCGCGAAGACGATGATGATGCGCGTGAAGCTGGTCATCATCAGCACCACTGCCGGCAGGAAGGATAGCGTCGTGAGCAGGAGGAGCGTCTGGATGCTCAGGCTGTAGGCGGTTCCGCCGTCGGGTGATGCCGATGTGGTGAATGCAGGCACCCCCTGGGCCGCCGCGGCCGCTGGCAGGATCAGCAGCAGGGCGACGAACAGGCGCAGCAGATGCGTCTCAGCCCGCATTCTTGCGACGCTCCATGGAGTGCTTGAGCCACCGCGAGAACTCGCCCGCGGGCGCCGCAGTGGATACGGAGGAAGTCTGCGGCAGTTCCGACGCGTTCAGCGTGTGCAAGGTGCTCACGCTCGCCGCGGTGACGCCCAGTACCAGGACCTTGTCGGCGACCTCGACGAGGACGATGCGTTCACGGGATCCGATCGACATGCCGCCGAGCAGTTTCAGGCCCGCAGCCGCGCCGCGCGGTGCGGCCAGGCGCTTGATGAGCCAGAGGCTTCCGAGCAGCAGTGCGATGACAACGGTCAGACCGATCAGCATCTGGCCGATGCTGGATGCGAGGCTGGGTACCGGCTCCGCTGCGTGCAGGGGCGTAGCGAAAGTCAGCAGCAAGAGCGAGGTGAGATGAGGCTGGCGCACTTCGGATCCGGGGGAGCTTCAATGGTGAAAGCTTATGCGGACCCGGGTCCGGGCGGCGTCGCGATTAGATGGGCAAAAGGGCGACTATTCGTTCTTTTGTGGATGTTGCCGTGTGCGGGTTTCGCTCAACCGCGAATCTTGCGCATGCGCTCGGCCGGCGTGATGATGTCGGTCAGTCGGATGCCGAACTTGTCGTTCACGACCACGACTTCGCCCTGCGCTATCAGCGTGCCGTTGACCAGGACGTCCATCGGCTCGCCTGCCAGTCCGTCCAGCTCCACCACCGAACCGTGCGCCAGTTGGAGAAGGTTGCGGATCGACAGCTTGGTGCGGCCGAGTTCGACCGTGAGCTGCACGGGGATGTCCAGAATCATGTCGAAGTCGTTGAGCGCCCCTGCCTTGCCGCCGGATGCGCCGAAATCCTGGAAGAGCTGGCTTGCGGGCTTGGCCTGGTAAGGCGATTCGGCTGCGGCGGCCAACTCGGCTGCGACCATCTCCGCCTCGGCATCGACGGAGCCGGCCTCCTCGGCGGCCTGTTCCTGCATTGCTGCGGCCCAGTCGTCCTCGGTGATCTGATTGTCGGTCTCGTTCTCAGCCATTGTCTTCTCCGGTCAAAGGTTGGTTGTCGTCCTGTCCCGACAGGAAGCGCTCGACCCTGACTGCGTAGCGTCCGCCACGGGTACCGTAGCGAAGCTCCATGACGGGTACGTGGTCCACTTCCGCCTGGATCAGATCCGGAACGTTCAGCGGGATCACGTCGCCGACCTGCATGTTGACGATGTCGCGCAGGGTTACCCGCGCGGAACCCAGATTGCACGCGAGTTCGACCTCTGCCGTCTGCAACTGCTGGGTGAGCAGGGTGAGCCAGCGATTGTCCTGGGTGAGGTGGTCGCTTTGCATCGTGGAATAGAGCACGTCCCGGATCGGTTCCACCATCGAATAGGGGAAGCAGACATGCATCTCTGCCTGCGAGCCCCCGAACTCCAGGGTAAAACTGGTCGATATCACGATCTCGGACGGCGTCGCGATGTTCGCGAACTGGGAATTCATCTCCGAGCGTATGTACTCGAGCTCGATCCTGAAAACGGGTTCCCATGCACGGCCGTACTCGGCGAAGACGACGCCGAGCATGCCCTGGATGATGCGCTGCTCGGTCGGCGTGAAATCGCGTCCTTCGACGCGTGAGTGAAAGCGGCCGTCACCGCCGAACATGTTGTCCACGACCAGAAAGACGAGATTCGGGTCGAACACGATCAAGCCGGTGCCGCGCAGCGGCTTCGCCATGACCAGATTCAGGTTGGTCGGCACGACCAGATTGCGCACGAACTCGCCATATTTCTGCACCTTGATCGGCCCCACCGAGACCTCGGTGCTACGGTGCATGTAATTGAACAATCCGATGCGCAGGTAACGGGCAAAGCGCTCGTTGATCAGTTCCATCGTGGGCATGCGCCCGCGTACGATGCGTTCCTGCGTTGCAAGATTATAAGGACGGACTCCGCCCTCGACACCGCCGTCGTCTTCCGGTTCGTCGGTTTCCCCGGTCACGCCCTTGAGAAGGGCGTCAACCTCATCCTGGGAAAGAAAGTCGGAGGAAGACATGGATGTCGATTCCGCTACTGAATGATGAACGAATTGAACAGGACCGCCCGTACCGGTCCTTCGGGTCTTCCGGTCGGTGACGTATCGCCGCCGAGTACCCGGTTGATTTCGTCGGTGATGTCGTTTGCCAGTGTTTCACGCCCTTCGTAAGTCGATAGTTCCGAAGGCAATTTATTGGACAACAGCATGTTGATCCGGTGCCGGATCTCGGGCATGAAACCCTTGAGGCTGTCGCCCGTGCGCGCATCGGCTACGCGAACTGCGAGCACTACCTGAAGATAGCGATCACCTTCGCCCGGCAGCAGGTTCACCACGAACGGCTCAAGTGCGACGAAGCTCGGCGGCCTGGACAGGTCGACCCCCGTGCCGGACGCCGCGCCCGACCCGGCCCCCTCGGCATCGCCTGTGCTTCCCTTCTTCAGCAGCAACAGACCTATGACCCCCGCGCCCGCGATGACCAGTGCCGCAATCACGATCAGTATGACGACGCGCAGCTTCTTGCCCTTCTTCTTCGGGGGCTCCACTTCGTCTGCTGCCGGGATCGGGGTGGCCGGGGCCTTCGCCATCTGGGTCTCCTGAGTGTTCTAGCTGCGAATTATGGGGGATGCCGTTGCTTGTCCAATCAATGAATAGTGGGACAGACTTCCCCCAATTCGCCTGCTTCAGGCGAAGGTGTCGATCATCCCTGTCCCGGTACTGGCCCAGCGTTGTGCGGGCAGCGGAGAGAGTGGCGCATCGACGTCGAGGAGCGGATGTCCGATGCGTACCCCGTTGCCTGCCTGCTCGTCATGCCTGTCCTCACGGGCCTGTTGCTCTCCGGACGTACTCACGTTCGTCTGTCCGAGGGTGATACCGGCCTGTTGCAATGCTTCGCGCAACCGCGGCATCGCCTGTTCCAGCGCTTCCCGCGCGGCAGCGGTCGCTGCGACGAAGTGGGCGCTGGTCTGGTCCCCGTTGACCTGGATCGAGACGCCCAGTTTACCGAGACTTGGCGGAGTTAGCACGAGTTCGGCACGCGATTCGCCCCTGCCCACCATCCACAACATTCGGCTGCCGACGTCTTCGGCCCATGCGCGCTGACCGGCGGGGGTGTGCACCTGGAGTTGCGGGATCGGGCCGGGGTCGCCGCGCAGTGCCGCGAACAGCCCGGTGGATGACAATCCCGCGACCGGCGATTCGGCGATGGCGGGCTGCAAGGATGTCGCAGCAGCGGCACCGAAGCGGCCCGCATGACTTGCTGCCAGCTGGATCTGGGCCGCAACGGTGGTCGTCGGAAGCGCCGGTGCGGCGTTCTTGCTTTGCCCACCCTTCGGCGCAAAGGTCGCCTCGACGCCGTCCGTGAGTGATGTCGAGACACTCGGCCCCCCCGCTTTCGCGCCATTCCCCGAAGGATTGGAGAACACGAAGCCCCGGGCGCGACGGCCGAGAGTGTCGAGCGTAGCATCGTCGATCTCGATGTCGACGTCGAGTCCGGTGTTGCCTGTCGGCAAACTTCGATCCATGGCGGCAATTATGGACGCCACTGCGGCAAGGCTTGCCGGTGGTGCGGCTTCGGCCTGGGGAGCCTGCCCGGTCGTGTTCGCGCTCGTCACGTCGGTAACTTGCTGTCCCGCTGCAGGGGTATCCGAATCTTGCGACTGGGCGGTCGATTCAGTCGTGTCCTTCTCCGCTCGCGAGTGGCGCCCGGCAGGCTCGGCATTCTCTACGCGTCCGGAGGCATTCTGGCCATGTCGCTCGGGTGCGGTTTCCTCCCGCCTGGCGGGCGCTTGCGGGGTTGTCCGGGAAGGCGACGCTTCCTGCTCCCGCATACGCTGTTCGAACACCGACGAGAAATCTTCCGACCGACCCGGCGGGGTCTGGCGGGGCGTCTGGAGGGCCGTGAGAACGTTACCGTCGGATCCTTTCGGTGCCGTAGTGATGGACGGGCTTGGCATGTGGGTCATCCGTGCTGAATACTCACACGGGTAGCAGCAAGGCGCGTGCCAGCTCGCTCCCTGGCTGCTCATGGTCGCCGGATCAGGACTCGTTCGAGTCCTTGCGTTCGCGGTGACGGTTGGCTGAGTGCTCGTCGAGCAGTTGCTGTTCGCCCTTGGCCGTTCGGCGCATTTCGGTGGCAAGGTGCCGGCTCTGCAGCGTATCGAACGCCTTGACCTTGTTGCGCTGGTTCACCCAGGCCTGCTTGCCCACCTCGGTGCGACGCTGAGACTGGTCGAGTTGCGTGCGCTGGATCTCGATCGCCTCGTCGATGCGCGACATGAACGCGCTGTAGTTTCGCAGTGCCTCGACACCGATGCCGTTGCCGAGCGCCTCGCGAAAGCGCTCCTCGTACTCTGCACGGTAGCTCTGGAGGAGATCGAGTTTGCGCACGCCTTCCTGTTCCCGGGCAATCAGCTCGCCGAGCTCGCGCGTTGCATTGTCGAGACGACTCTTGCTCAGCTCGAGAATCGGTTTGAGTGGAAACGGTCTGGTCATGGCCCTTGATGCGTGTGATGCATGGGTGTGCCGTAGAAAGCCTGCATGCCGCTTTCCCGCAAGGTATTCGATCTGGACTTATTCTACGCGGAGGCACTGCAGTCGGCGCGGCATTATCTGACAGATTACTGATCGCCTGCAAACAGCGTGGTGAGCTTCTCAGCGGCATCCGGGTAGTTCTCTTGCTCGTCCACGCGCTGCTGGAGAAACGCCTCCAGGCCCGGATACAGCTCCACGGCGCGGTCAAGCAGCGGGTCGGAGCCCGGCTGGTAAGCGCCGACCGCGACCAGGTCGCGCGAGCGCTGATAGCGTGAGAACAGTTGCTTGAAGTGACGCACCAGCTCGAAATGTTCGGGTGGCACCAGATTGTGCATGGCACGCGAAATCGATTGTTCGATATCGATCGCGGGATAGTGGCCCTGGTCGGCCAGTGCTCGCGACAGTACGAAATGGCCATCGAGAATCGCACGCGCCGCGTCGGCGATCGGATCCTGCTGGTCATCGCCTTCGGCGAGAACGGTGTAGAACGCAGTGATCGAGCCGCCCCCCTCGCGTCCGTTCCCCGCCCGCTCGACCAGTGCCGGCAGGCGCGCAAACACGCTGGGGGGATACCCCCGTGTCACCGGAGGTTCTCCGATCGCGAGGGCGATCTCGCGCTGGGCCATGGCATAGCGCGTCAGCGAATCCATGATCAGAAGTACCTGCTTCCCCTGGTCGCGGAAATATTCCGCGATGGTCGTCGCATAAGCGGCGCCCTGCAGGCGCATCAGCGGACTCGTGTCCGCCGGCGCGGCGACGACGACCGATCGGGCGCGGCCCTCGTCGCCGAGGTTCTCCTCGATGAATTCCTTCACCTCGCGCCCGCGCTCGCCGATCAAACCGACCACGATCACGTCGGCGGAGGTGTATCGCGCCATCATTCCGATGAGCACCGATTTGCCGACACCGGACCCGGCGAACAGGCCGAGTCGCTGTCCGCGGCCAACGGTCAGCAGCGCGTTGATCGCACGAATGCCGACGTCGAGCACTTGCCGGATGGGGGCACGCATGAGCGGGTTGAAGGGGCGGCTCTGCAGGGAGCGGGTCATTTCGGTATCGATCGGTCCGAGGCCATCGAGGGGCCGGCCGGCACCGTCAATGACGCGTCCAAGCAGCGAATCGCCCACCGGAAGATGCTTGGCACGGTCAGAGGTGCGGCGCCGCGGTGCGATCGTATCGCCGAGCAGCGGCGCGGATTGCTGGGGTTCGACCGGGTAGACCGGCGCGCCCGGAGCAAGCCCGAACACGTCGTCCGTCGGCATCATGTACAGTCGTTCGCCGTTGAAACCGACCACTTCCGCCTCGACCGTGCCGCCGCCCAGGGTACTGATCCTGCAGCCCGATCCCAGCGGCAGTTTGATCCCGTCCGCCTCCATGACCAGCCCGTTGATCCGGGTCAGCCGGCCCGAAACCTGAAACGGCGAGGTGGCCTCGACGAGCGCCGCATTGTCGTGCAGGAACTGACCCCAGGCGCGGACGCGATCAGGCATCCTCATCCTCCCAGCCGACATCGGTGCGGCCCATGCCTTCCAGGATGCGTCGCCAGCGTGTCTCCAGGGTCGCGTCGATCTCGCAACCTGCGGCCTGAAGTCGGCAACCGCCGCGTGTCATCGTGTCGTCCTCGATGAGCTGGTGATGGCCGTGTTCGAGCTGATCGGCGTGGTACTCGCGAATGAGCGCCGCGTCGTCAGGGTGCACGTGGATGCGGACCTTGCTCTGCGGCAACTGCTGGAGTGCCTCGCGCACCGTCTCCGCGATCGTGGCAGGATGGTCCGCAAGCGTATGCTTGACCATCTGCCTCGCGATCGCTATTGCGAGCGCGACGATCTCCTCGGCGACTTCGCCGCCGAGCCGATCGAGCGCTTCATCCATGCTGCGCACCAGTTCGGATAGTCGCTCGGCCTCGATGCGCGCCTCCGCCTTGCCCGCTTCATAACCGACTGCATTGCCCTCTTCGCGGGCCTGCTCGAACATCGCCTCGATTTGCTCGGCCGTCGGCAACTTGATCTTCTGGTCGCGCTGCAGTTCCGGAAGCGGGGAGGGCTTCTCAGGGGGTGTCTGCGTCGGCGACTGGCCCGAGCCGGCGACGCAAGGCGCTGCGGGATCCGGATCTGTCGGTGCGGGGGCGCTCCCATCGTCGAATGAAGGCGGATCCCACCGGCGGTAGGCGCCTACCGCCTGATGCCGGTTCACCGTCATGCCCGACTCCGTATGTCAGGTTTGCGCGGATCAGATGAATGCATCGTCTCCACCCTTGCCGCCGAGCATGATCTGACCTTCCTCGGCAAGGCGACGTACGGTCTTGAGGATTTCCTTCTGTTCCGCTTCGACTTCCGAGAGCCGGACCGGCCCCTTGGCTTCGAGATCCTCACGCAACATTTCTGCGGCACGCTGGGACATGTTCTTGAAGATCTTCTCGCGCAGGTCGGGTGCGGCACCCTTGAGCGCGGTGACCAGCGAATCGGACTGGACCTCGCGCAGCAGCGTCTGGATGCCCCGATCGTCTATGTCCATGATGTTCTCGAATACGAACATCTCGTCGAGAATCTTCTGCGCAAGGTCGGGATCGTATTCACGCACGTTGTCGAGCACGGCGGTCTCCGCGGCCGCACCCACGAAGTTGAGGATCTCCGCCGCGTGGCGCACCCCTCCCATGGCCGCCTTCTTGATCGAGGAGGTGCCCGACAGCATCCGTGTGAGCGCTTCGTTGAGCTCGCGGAGTGCGACCGGCTGTACGCCGTCCAGGGTGGCGATGCGCAGCAGAACGTCGTTGCGCAGGCGATCGGTGAACTGCTTGAGGATCTCGCCGGCCTGATCGAATTCGAGGTGCACAAGTATGGTTGCAATGATCTGGGGATGTTCGTTGCGGATGAGGTCAGCAGCCGTCGCCGCGTCCATCCACTTCAGGCTCTCGATGCCGGCCGTATCCGAGCCCTGCATTATGCGGGCGATGATGTGTGCGGCGCGGTCGTCACCGAGCGCCTTGGTGAGCATGGCGCGAATGTGTTCCTCACTCGCCTCGACTGGCGCACCCTTCTCGGAATGCGCGTCCAGCTCACCGAGCACGGTCTCGACCCGTGTGCGCGGCTGTGCCGGCAGCGTCGCCATCGCCATGCCGAGTTTCTGCACTTCACGTGGACCGAGGTGCTTGAGCACCTCCGCAGCTTCGTCCGATCCGAGGGTCATCAGGAGCAGGGCGCTCTTTTCGATCCCCTCTTCGGGTGTGGTCATTTCCTGGTCTCCTCGTTGCCGCCCATCCATTCCTTGATGAGATTGGCGACCACCTTGGGCTCATGTTTTGCGAGATCTCTGGCCCGCGCAAGCTTCTCGTCGAAGCTCGCCGCCCTGGCGGCACCGAGGCTGACGATCGCGTCCTCGTCACCTGCCGCGCGGGCCCGTTCGGCGGCCTTCGGCGCAGCGGTCGCGATCGTCCGGAGCAAGGGGCGAATGATGCCAAAATACACGAAACCCAGTGCAACGATAAGCACCAGATACTTCAGCACTTCCTTGCCGAGATCGATCATCTGGGGATCCTTCCACAAGGGCAGCGCGACCGGCTCGGAACTCTCGATGGTGGCGAACGGTGCGTTGGACACATTGAGGCTGTCGCCTCTGGCCGGGTCGAATCCCATTGCCTCGCGCACGAGATTGGTGATCCGGGTCGTTTCCTCTTCATTCAGTGCGACGGTACGGGTCTGCCCGTTAGGCAGGGTTTCGGTCCGATGGTTCACCACCACCGCGACTGAAAGTCGCCGGATCTGGCCCGGAGCCTGGCGGATGTGTTGAATGTTGCGGTCGAGTTCGTAGTTGAGGGTCGCCGAGCGGTTGCTGTTGCGCGGCACACCGCCGACACCGGGCGCGCCCTGTGCATCGGGGGCGGTGATGGGGGCAGTCGCAGGTACCGGGGGCTGGTTGGTGAGCGCGCCGGGAACGCCCTGAGGGCCGCCGTCGCGTGTGAGCTGCTCGGTGGTCTGCTGGCTGCGGATGGCCTGATCGGGCGATGGATTCGGTTTGAAGCTTTCGGCGGTCTCCTCGACCTGATTGAAGTCGATGTCGGCGGCGACCTGCGCGCGGAAGTTGCCGTTGCCGACGATGGGGGCCAGGATGGTCTCGATGCGGCGGATGTAGGCCGATTCGACCTCACGCACGTAGCTCAACTGGGGTGCGTCGAGCCCGGCGGTGCGCATCGGATCGGAGCGGTGGGTCAGGAGATTGCCGTTCTGGTCGATCACGCTGACGCGTTCGTTCGCCATCTGCGGCACGCTCGATGCGACAAGGTGTACGATGCCCGCAACCTGGGCCGCCTCCATCGTTCGTCCTGGGTAAAGATTGACCATGACCGATGCGGAAGGCTTCTGGTCATCGCGCAGGAAACCACTCTGTTTCGGGATCGCGAGATGGACCCGGGCGGACGCCACCGATGCGATTGCCTGGATCGTGCGTGACAGCTCGCCTTCGAGCGCACGTTGAAAATTCACCTGCTCGAGAAATTGCGACACTCCGAGGCGCTGGTTCTCCATCACCTCGAATCCGACCAGGCCGCCCTTGGGCAGCCCCTGCGCCGCCATGCGCAGGCGCACGTCGTGGACCATGCCCGATGGGATCATGATCGCGGTGCCGCCGGGCGAGAAGCGATAGGGGATGTTCTGTTGCTGCAGCGAGGTCACGATCGCGCCACCGTCACGCTCGTCGAGGTTGGAGAACAATACCGCGTAGTCAGGTGTGCGGCTCCACAGCCATATACCGATGATCAGCGACAGTGCCAGCGCAATGGTCGCGGCGGCAGCCATCTTCTGACGCTGACCCATCTGGTTCAGCTGCTGCATTGCCTGCTGCAGAGGCGGCGAGGCTGTTGCTGTGGCGGTGTTGGCGGTGGCCATGGTCGGATCCTTCACGCGTCGCATTTACGGATGACGGCATTGTCACGCGGCAAGAACAAGTCCCTGACATCGATAAGCGGCATTTTTTGCCGCCTATTTGCCGGTTACCATGTGCACATGAGCAAGTAACCTGCCCGACGTGATGGTTCGAATGCAGAAATCCGTTTCCGGAGAGTCGTCCGGCGAAGAGCAGCGCCTCGATGCGGCCCAGCTCGCGGAGGCGTTCGCGCTTTTTTCGCAGGCCTCCGAGGAGCTCTCGAGTGCATACAACGCCCTGCAGGGGCAGGTGGTGCAGCTCAACGAACGTCTGAATGTGCTGATGGGGGCTCTTCCGGCGGGGGTGGTCGTGCTCGATCGGGGCGAACGCATCGTGCAGATCAACCGGGCCGCGCAGGATTTGCTGGGTGGCGGACTCGAAGGCAGTGCATGGCCGGCGGTAGCGCAGCGTTTTTCCGCGACGGAGACGCCGGGTGAAGTCACGCTCGGGGATGGGTCGGCATCGCGCCGCATCGCCCTGTCGGAAGCCGCGCTGGAGTCAGGAGAAGAGTCGATCGTCCTGCTCCACGATGTCACCGACACCCACCGGATGCGCATGCAGGCAGAACGGCATGAGCGCCTTGCTGCGATGGGCGAGATGGTGGCCGGGCTTGCGCATCAGCTCCGCACACCCCTCTCCGCGGCGATGTTGTACACGGCGAATCTGCGCCAGCCGGAGCTTGCGCCTGCCGATCGGCAGCGGGTGGGCGATCGGGCAATCGAACGCCTGCGCTACCTGGAGCGCCTGATTCGCGACATGCTGTTGTTCGCCCGTGGCGACAGCCTCGGACGGCAGCGTTTCGAAATCTGCGAACTGGTCGCCGAACTGTGCCATACCCTCGAACCCCTCGCCCGGGCACGGCAGATCGGATTCGCCGCACGGTGCGATTGTGGCGACCTGGCTCTGGTCGGGGATCGCAAGGCGCTGGGCGGTGCGCTCACCAATCTCATGGACAATGCGATCCAGGCGACCGGCGCTGGTGGCAGCGTGTCCGTGCACGTGCTGCGGGACGGCGATTGTGTGCGCTTCAAGGTCTCGGACACGGGGTGCGGCATCGATCCGAAACAATGCGAACGGCTGTTCGAACCGTTTTTCACGACGCGAGCGGAAGGCACCGGTCTCGGGCTCGCGATCGCGCGAGGGGTAGCGCGCGGCCATGGCGGCGACATTACTGTCGAATCGGCCTCCGGACACGGATCGACATTTGCCCTGTCGCTGCCCTTGCAGGCGGAACAGGACACCGGGAAGAGATCATGAGCGAACAGATCGCGATTCTCGTGGTCGAGGACGACGCGGCGCTGCGCGACGCGGTGACGATGACGCTGGAGCTGGCCGGGCACCGAGTGGCTGCGGTCGATGGCGGGCCTGCCGCCCTCGAAATACTTGGTCGCGAGGCATTCAATCTGGTGCTCACCGACCTGCGCATGCAGCCGATGAACGGACTGGAACTGCTCTCCGCGGTCCGCGCTGCGCTGCCGCAGATGCCCGTCCTGCTCATGACCGCGTATGGTGATGTCGAAAATGCCGTCTCCGCGATGCGCGGTGGCGCTTGCGATTTTCTGATGAAGCCTTTCGAGCCGGAAGCCTTGCTCGCGCATGTGCGGCGTTATGCCAGCGTTTTGCCTTGGGCGGAAGACACGATCGCCGAGGACGTGCGCACGCGCAATCTTCTGGCCATGGCTGCGCGGGTCGCGGAAACCGATGCGACCGTCCTGCTCACCGGCGAGTCTGGCACTGGCAAGGAGGTCTTCGCACAATACATCCACGCGCATTCGCCACGCCGAGATAACCCCTTCATTGCCATCAACTGCGCGGCCATCCCGGAGAATCTGCTCGAGGCGACCTTGTTCGGTTACGAGAAAGGCTCCTTCACGGGTGCGCAGACGTCGCAGGCGGGGAAGTTCGAGCAGGCTCAGGGCGGGACGGTCCTGCTCGATGAGATCTCGGAGATGCCGCTCGGGCTGCAGGCGAAGCTGTTGCGCGTGCTGCAGGAGCGCGAGGTGGAACGCGTCGGCGGCAAGAAGTCCGTCGAACTGGATATCCGTGTGCTGGCCACGAGCAACCGCGACATGGCGCGCGAGGTCGCGCTCGGACGGTTTCGCGAGGACTTGTACTATCGGCTGAACGTATTCCCTGTCGTGATTCCCTCCCTGCGTGAGCGGCGCGGGGACATCCTGCCTCTGGCCAGACATTTTCTCGCATACCACGGCGAGCGCCTCAGGCGCAGCGCGCGACTGGATGCCGCAGCCGAAGCGATGCTGCTCGCCCACACCTGGCCGGGGAACGTGCGCGAACTCGAGAACACCATGCAGCGTGCGCTCATTCTCTCGGCGGGAGATGTCATCTCGGCTGCGACGCTCGCAGTCTGCCTGCCAGAAGTGACGGGTGCAGACATGCCGGCCGGTACGACCGCGCATGATCAACCCAGGCACGACGGAGCCGGGGTCGGCCTAGCGGGCGATGCGGCAAGTATTGCCGCTGGTGCAAGTGTCGGCTTGTCGGCGGCCGAGGTTGCACGCCCTGCGAACATGAAGGATCTGGAGCGCGAACATATTCTCGCAACGCTGCGCGACGTCGGCGGTTCGCGCCGTCGCGCCGTGGAAAGGCTGGGGATCTCGGAGCGCACCTTGCGCAACAAGTTGCAGCAGTATCGATCAGAAGGTCACGAATTCTGAGCGTTCGAACTTTTGGCACGTGGATTGCTCTGCTAAACTGCAAACACGCTAGGCTCGGTCGGAGAGGTCGGGAACATGGATACACGCGGCATCGAACAGATGATCGGGGAGTTGCGCTCCACTGCGCAGGCTGCCTCGGGCAAACCCGCGCCGCAAGGTGCGGCGGAGGCCGGTGGTGTCGACTTCGCACAGGTGCTGCAGACGGCATTGAAGGATGTCAGTTCCGCACAGCAGGAAGCCCGCGCCATGGCGCGGAATTTTTCGGCGGGGGATCCCGACGTCAACCTGCAGGAAGTGATGGTCAATCTTCAGAAGGCCAATCTGTCGTTCCAGCAGATGGTCCAGGTACGCAACCGCCTCGTCACCGCCTACCAGGACATCATGAACATGCCGGTGTGAGGCCGACCGGGGTGCACGGCATGCTGTCCGATGAATCGAGCCGCTGATACAGCGGCTTTTCTATGCGCGGGGTTCAGGAGTTTGCTTCGAGCGCCTTGCGTTCGCGCTCGACTTTGAAGATGTAGCGCTGTATCTGGGTTACGACCTTGTTGGGAATCCCCACGAATTCGCAGCCAAGGCGGAGCACTTCGAGTCCGCTGCGATTCGTGGTCAAAAACTGGTTGCGCACCCGCAGTGCGACCTTGATCGAGCCGGAGTCGGGGATCATGAGCATGCAATCCCCAAGCTCCGTTCCGACCTTGATGTCGAGTTCCCCGACGGGCACTGCAATGCCGATCCCGCCTGCGCTGATATCGACCGCACGCACCTCGACGGTCTTCTCGTCCGCTTCGCCCTGACGGACCGTGATCGCACACCTCACGGGATTCGAGATTGGCACCGGGAGTCGGTAGAACTCGCGTCGCTGCAGCCGGATCGCAAGTTCGGGTAGCGGACAGCGCAATGCGGAATACCCGTCATGGGGAAAGCGCTCCGGTGTTCCGACGCTGAACTGCACCCGAACACCGTCCAGACGCGCGGCGCACACCAATGCGGCCGCCGCGGTCGCCCGATCGTTCAGGGTTTCGTCAGGGCTCGCATCCAGGATGACCGATTCGCCGTCCACGGTGATGGCGAGCACTGCGGTCACGAAGGACAATGGCCCACCGTCGACATAGGCGGTCAAAAGCGCTCGCTTGTCCACCAGACTGTTCATCAGGTGGACGATCTCCTTGCGGTTGCGGATCTGATAGCTCGGAAAGGATTCCGGATTCAACAGCGAGGTGCGGGCAGCGTCCGGAGCGTGGTCGGTCATTCGGGTGTTTCGGGCAGGTTTCGGTCAAGAAGTGTTTATAGCACGCGCGATGGCGGTGTGTCCGCCAAGTCTTTCTCACCGTTCTGCTCGATGCGGTAAAGCCAGGCCAGAAGCTCCGCAACGGCGACATAGAGTTGTGGCGGAATTCGCTCGTCCAGATCTACCTGCATGAGCAAGCCGACAAGTTCCGGCGATTCATGCACGAAGACACCGGCCTCATGTGCACGCTCGATGATCTCCCGCGCGATCAGGCCGCGTCCCTTGGCGACGACCCGCGGGGCGGCGTCGCCGCTCGAGTAAGTGAGGGCTACGGCTTCGTCACGTCTGCCGGCAGTAGCTGCATCATCCTTCATGACGTCGTTCGGCAATGAAGCCTGTCAGTGGAACGTTGGCGGCGGCCAGCGCCTGCTCGAGGCTGGCCCGATCGGCCTCGAGTCGTCCTACGGTGCGTGGGTCGTCGGCCTGCAATCGCAGCGTGATGCCCGCCGAGGTGAGTCGGATCTGTGCTTCGAGGCGGCCCAGGCGCGGCATCGTCAGGCGCAACGTCGTGTTCCAGTCCTCAGCAGCATCGTCGTCCTCGCGAGCATCCCGCTCCGGATCCTCGATCTCCCATTCGATCTTCTGGCCAGGCCAGGCCAGCGCATGGAGGACGTAGTTCTGCGTCGCCATCGCATCGAGTTGCTGATGAACGATCGGCATCAGTCGTTCCGGAACCGCAGTCGATCGGGCCAGGCTTGCCGACTGACCGGCCTGCGTCAGGCGTTCGACGCGCTCCTGGGTGGATTCCGCGACGCCGCTGACGGGATTGATCGGCGGCAGATTGGCTCCCGGGCGAGCGGACCCGGCATTCGACGCGGTGCCGGGCGCTTGCGGAAGGCCGGTGCCTGCTGCTGCGGGTGCCGAGCCCAGGTTGGATAGCGCGCCAGGAGGGCGGTAGGGCCCATGCTGACCCTGCGGTTCCTTGAGCAGTCCCGCCGTGTCCAGCTTGCCGGACAGCCATTGCAACTGATGTGATTCGTAGAACAGACCACTCTGCGCGAGCGCTTGTCGCAGCAGCGGTGCCAAGCTTGCCCCGGACCCTGCTGGCGGCGCAGTGAGCAACGGCTTGCCAGCGGCGAGTTGGGCGGGCTGCGGTGCCGGCTGGCCCGTGAGGAGAAAGCTGATGAGTCGTCCGGTGGGGCTGAGGTTGGGGCGTGCGTTCTCGGCTGCCACGCTGGCTGCGGTCGGGTTTGCGAGTTGTGCAAATATCGCCTTGGGAGTGTTCTTGGTGACCACGAGTTCCAGCGTGTCGCCCGGCTTGGCTGCGTGATTCAGGGCGAGCGTATAGTTGCGGCCCGCCACGATTGCCTGGAAGGTGCCGTCCGGCAGCGGACGCTGCAGCGTGGCGGAGAACTGCTGTCCGGGCAGCAGTTGCGGCAGGCGTGCCTGGATCTCGCGAACCTTCGCCGTTCCCTGGACCGGGGGTTCGCTGTCAAAGAAGCTGGCCTCGCTCAGGAAGCGCAGTCGTGCGGCAAGGTCGGATGGAATCATTTCAATTCTCCTCCGCGAGGGTGGAGTCGCCCCGTGGGGCGCAGGCCGCAGCGCGTTACGATGCTCCGTGGCACCTTCTACTCACGGCTCCGGCGTGCCGCGAGTGGTCATCGCTCGGTGGATTTCTCAGCAATCTTGTCCAGTGCGCTGACCAAGGGGTGAATCTGCTCCCGGCGAGTCGAGCAGACTTCGAGTACGCGTTCGAGCAGGCTCAGCGCTTCCTCCATCTGCCGGCGTCGTTGCGCCACATCGCGGTCGTTCCCCGGCGGCGTGCCGCGGACGGCCTCCAGTGCCGGGCCCAGCCGCGCTGAAATCGCGGTCACCCGTTCCCAGTCGGCTGCCTGTGCGGCGGTGAGCAGTGCGCGCAGACCCTCCGTGAGATGGAACAGCCGCGAATCAAAATCCGGAGGCCCCTTACGCGGCAGTCCCGCTGCTACCTTGCTTACTTCCGATTTCACGCCAGGCCTCCGACAACTGCTTGAGCAGGTTCTGCACTTCGGTCACCGCGGCAGGATCCAGCTTTACGTTCGCATCGACCAGCCGTCCGACCATATAGAGGTACAAGGCCTTCAGTTTCTCGGCCAATTCACCGCCTTGCTCCACGTTCAGGCTCGCCACCAGGCCGTCGAGAATGATTTCGGTAGCCTTGTTGAGTGAGGCGGTCTTGCCGAGGATGTCCCTGCTTTCGATCTGTTCCCTGGCCTTGTCGAGCGAGGCATCCGCGGCGTCGAACAGCAGCACGATCAACTGGTGCGGATCCGAGCCCTGAACGGCAGCATCAAAATCGACTTGCTTGTAGGCGGCGATGGGGTTTCGTGATGTCGTGAACATGTTCTTGGTGTCTTCCTAACGTGGCCGGCGACGAGGCGTATCCATCCTCACCGGGTGTTTTGCGACAGGCCCGCGAGCTGCTGCGCGAGATAGTTGCTCATGACGGTCATCTGACTGATCAGTGTATCGAGTGCCGTGAACTGACGACGGTAGCTTCGTTCGATACTGGTAACGCGAAACTCGAGGCGTTCCTGCTGGTCGCGGAAGTTCTTGATCGACACGTTCAGGGTTTCGACGCGACGGCTCAAGGTGCCCTCGGCACCGAAGAACGCCGTTACCGCAGTGCTGAACGACTGTCCGTAGCTGCTCAGTATCGCGGTCACGTCCGATTCCGATGTCGACATCACCGATTGCAGTTTCGTTTCATCCAGGGTCAGTTCGCCGTTCTGCTGGACGCTGATACCGATCTGGCTGAGGGTATTCAAGCTGGCCGAGGTCAGATTTTCCGGGACGGACATCCGGGCACGGGTGAGTACGTCCCGAATGTTACGGGCGGCCATGTCCCCATTGAAAATTCCACCGGTGCTGCTACTGGCGTCAAACCCGCTGTTCGACTTGATCAGGCTTACCACCTCGTTGTAGGCGGTGACGAATTCCCTGGCCACTTCCGTGATCCGATCGGTGTTCGTGGCCACGGTGATGGTGGTCGTGCCGACTGTCTTCGCGTTGAATGTCAGGCCGTTGACGGCATCGGCGTACGTGTTGGTGGTGGACGAAACGGTCACGCCATCGATCGTGATGATCCCGTTCTGAGCGGTCGAGATTGCCAGGGATGGATCGGTGTCGAGGTCGTCGAGGCCTGGCTGCGAATCGGACGCGGTGATCGTGGTCGAGAACGAGAACGCTCCGTCGGCGCCGGTCTGTGATCCGGTGAGGATCAGCCGGTCCCCGTCGGTGCCGGAAACGACGGTCGCGGTGACGCCGATGTTTGCGTCATTGATCTTGCCGCGGATTTCCTGGAGGGTGTAGCTCGATTGGTCATTCAGGTCGATGGCGTGCGCCACGCCGCCCACGACGAAGTCGAGCTGTCCCTGGCCGAAGCTGGTGCCGGCGTCGTAGGCATGGGTGAAGCTCTTCTGCGCGGTGGCAAGTTGTACGACGTTCACAGCGTAGCTGCCGGGCGTGGCCAAAAAGCTGGCTGTTGCGGTGGCGACCTTGTCGTCGCTCGAGGTTGCACCCATGGCCGACAGCCGGGAGGGGAAGCGGAAGGTGTCCGCAGCCGTACTCAGCGCGTCCAGCCGCGAGCGCAACTGCCCGTACAGCGAGATCGTCTCGTTGGTCGAAGCGATGCGCCGGTCGAGGTTCCGGATCGGCGTGCGCTCGACTTCGAGGAGCTTGTCAAGGATGGACTGCAGGTCTACGCCTGCGCCGACTCCAAGCGAACTGACGGTGGCCATGGCGTTTGCCTCCTCAGGCCGTCAGACGGCCTCCTTGACGAACAAGCCTTGCAACTTGTCGAGCACCTGAGCCATCCGGATCACTTCCTCGGATGGAATCTGGCGGATGATTTCCTGCGTCGCACTGTCGACCACGCGCACGACACGTGTCCCCGAGGTCTCATCGACGGTGAAGTTGATTTCGGGCCGAACGGACCCGACGAACCGGTTCAGACGTTGCGTTGCTTCTTCCACGTTCAGCGAGCGTTCCTGCGCCGGTTGGCGGTTTTCGTTCCGCTGTACGACAGTCGGCGCAGACTCAGCTGCGCCTTGGGCAACGGTCGGCTGGGGCTGGCGTGCCACGGGTGCGGCGCTGCCGCTGGTCAGGCCGGCTGTGTTGGGTACGACCGAATCAATGTTCATGGTCAGCTCCTGCGAATCGGTTCAGGTGCGGGTCCCGGAGAGACCCGCACCTGATCTCCGCTCAACTGCCCTTTAGCTTATCGCAGCAGCGCGAGGACATTCTGCGGGATCGCGTTGGCCTGCGCAACCATCGCCGTGCCGGCCTGCTGCAGGATCTGGAAGCGGGCCAGGTTGGCGGTTTCCATCGCGTAGTCGGCGTCCATGATCCGGCTCTTTGCTGCCATCTGGTTCTCGTAGTTGGCGCGGAAGGACTGGATCTTGAACTCCTCGGTGTTCATCGTCGCACCTTCGGCAGCGCGGGATGCGGCAATCGCGCTGATCTGGCCGCCGGCCGAGGTGATGGTGACCGTCGTGGTGATGGCCGGCTGGCCGTTGATCGTCGCGTCGCTCTGGATCGTCGCGGCGGCTGACACCAGCGAGGTGATTTCCGAATCGATGTAGCCTTGCTCGGTGGCGGTCAGCGTGCCGTTGGCGCGCTGAGCGAGGAGCTCCTCGATCCGCAGGGCGATGTCGCCGACGACTGCAAGCGCACCGTCGGCGATCTGTGCCTTCGAGATTTGGTCGGACGAGTTGCGGATGTTGGACGCGAGCGAACGCGCTTGCTTGTCCATCGTCATGCCGATGGCCAGGCCAGCAGCATCGTCCTTGGAGGAATTGACGCGCAGGCCTGAAGACAGCCGCTCCATCGCGGATGCCAGTCCGAGCGAGTTCTTGGCCAGGCTGCGCTGGGCGTTCAGGGAGTAGGTGTTGGTATTGATTACACTGCTCATTTCAGTTCTCCTAACGAGGTGGGCACTTGGGGCAAGTACTGGCCTGGCGGTTTTCCTGCTGCTCCCGGTCGTACATGAATTGCTCTACTGACGAGTGCTGTTACGGCTCCCTCTGGAGAATCTTTAATGCATTTTTCGACATTTTCGGAAAAGTGCCCATCCCCTGGCTGTCGCGCCAATCCGTGGCCCCCGCTTGCGTTCCCTCGATCCGCTGTGGTCCTAGGCTGGGAGATGAGCGTTCAGCCATTCCTCAAGATGGTCCACAAGCAGATAGTTCTCGCGCACCCATTGCCCCAAGGCGCGGCCCTCGCCATCCCTGGCGTCGGCGTCGTGGATGCGCGCGCGCAGCGCTTCGGTCCACCGATCGGCGTGGTTCGGGACCCGGCATGCCGGGCTATCCCGGTACGGGGTCACATCGCTGCATACGACCGGGATCCCAAGTGCCCCACATTCCAGCAGACGCAGATTGCTCTTCGCGTGATTGAAAGGCGTGTCGGCCAGCGGGGCCACCGCCAGATCGAGATTCAGGGCGGCAAGGCGTTCCGGGTAGTCGATGAGCGTTCCGAATTCGTGATACTCGGCGATCAGGGGGCGCAGCTCTTCGGGGCACATGCCGAAAAACACCCAGTCGGCTTCGTTTCGCGTGCGTTCGATGACTGGCTTGAGCAGCATCAGATCGCGCTCGTGGGCGGAGCCGCCGGCCCAGCCGATGCGGGGGCGCGAGGTCGTGTGTCTTTGCGCCTGGAGCGGCAACCAGATCCGGTCGTCGAGCCGGTTCGGGACCACACGGACGTCGTCGATGAAGTGGCGGTAGACTTCGGCCAGCGTGTCGGTCGAGACGACGAGGCGATCGCAGTGCGCGAGCGCACGTTGCAGCCGCGCACGGGCATTGGCTGCCAGCCGCCGGCGTCCCGGATTGCTTTCGTCCAGATCGGTGATCAGGTCGTCCAGCGCGTACACTGTGAAGGGGCGGTGCGGATGCGCACGCCAGGTCTGCAGCGTCTGCAGGCGGCGGTCGAGCAGATAGTTCTGGACGATCAGGGATGTGGGTGCGAGGCGCGACAGATCGCCCACGGAAAGCTCCCGGTCGTCGTCCGCCTGGGGCCAGATGCCGCCCCTGGCGATTCCGGCCTCGCACGCGCACGCGAGCGGACTCTCGATCCGGTAGTGCCCTTGGGCGTTCGGAAGTGGGCGGGCAAGGATGCGTGGCACGGTGGTCACGGGCTGGAAGTGCCACTGGATCCGGCCCGCCGTCTCCTCGGTCGGGGTGGTGCGGGCGAGGCTGAGGTTGGGATTCCAGAACGGATCGCGCGCACCCGGGCGTAGCCAGCGCTCGGCAAAAGTCTGACACGATCGTGCCTCCATGAGCAGCCGCCGCACGTCGGCTTCCGCGTCCCCCGGGATCGAGAGGGTCGAGTCGCCGCGGTAGACGACCGATGCGAGCGGCTGAACGAGTAGTCGGCACTGCCCGGCCCGGAGCCGGAGACACAGGTCGGCATCAGAAAGGCCATCGTCGAGCCCTTCAGGATCCATGCCGCCGACCGCGCGATAGTCGACGGTGCGAACCAGCATGCAGGTGGCCGACAGGATGCTTGCATCGCGCGTAACCTTGAGCTGGTCGAGCATGCCGGCGTCCTCCAGGCCGGCGCCGTTGCGGTAGGGCGTGCCGACCGGCCCGTCGAGCCCGAGAACGCGACCGGCCTCGATGATTGTCTTGTCCCGCGGGTCGATGAGTCGCGGTGCGACGGCCGCCACCGAATCGTCCAGGCTTGCCCGCACGAGTTCCTCCAGCCATTGGGCCTGGACGATGATGCACTCTTCGCGGACGAACACGATCAGTTCGGAGTCGCAGGCCGCCACGGCCGCGTTGCACCGTGCCGCCTGGTTGGCCCCGGGGGGGGTGGTGGCGACGCGCACTGGTCGGCCGTAGCGTGCCTCGATGCCCTCAAGCCAGTCGTGCAGTTGGGGATCGTACCCGCAGTCGGTCGCGGCGATCAGCAGGTCGTAATTTGCGTAAGCCGTGCGTTCGACGATGGAGGCGAGGCATCGGCCCAGCAGATCCGTCTGGCCCTGCGAGAGCACTGCAATGGTGACCCGTGGAGCGTCGTCGAGGGCAGGGCGGAGACTCCAGCTGCGATCGGTCAGCGGCAGAACCTCGTGCCGCGCGCCTGCGGCCTGCAAGTCCTCCAGCACGCTCGCGAGGCAGCTTCGAAGGTCGCCCGGTGCCGTGCGCGGGTAGCTGACCAGCACGTCGGCGATGTGCCGGATGCCGCTCCAGCCGGTGCGGCGCGTGAGCCGCAGCAACTGGTCGAACCAGGGACTACCATTGCGCGTCGCCGCGCCTCCGCTGTCGATCCAGGCGTCACGCCGCACGAAGAGCGGTCCGGCCAAGTCCGATGATCTCAGCCATGCCGGATTCACGCCGGGCTTGAAACGCGGATTGGCGCGACTGCCGCTCTCGTCATAGATGTCGTCATCGACGAAGAACGCAGCTGCTCCCTCGTCCGCTACGGCGTCGCACGCGACGCGCCAAAGGCACAGGGGGTCGAGGACCGCCCCTGCGGGCAACTCAACGATCCAGTCCAGTTCCCGGTGGGTTACGAGGGTGTCCACCGCTTCCTTGAACTTGTCGGCGGGCACGGCGTGCCATCCGATGCAGTCGATATCGGCAATCCCCTCGGGCGCCGGCAATGTCGTGACTACGTCGAGCAGCCACTGGTTGTAGTGCTGGAATTTCAGGTTGTCGATGGTCTCGAGGAAACGAGCCGCATCCTCTTCGGCAAGTCGCACCAGGAGATGGACGCTCGGGGCACGGGCTTCGAATGGCGCGCCGAGAACTTCCGTCGCGGTCGCCAGGGCCTGTCGACGGTTCGACATCCAGAGATGGTAGGAAGACACCTGACTTTCGCCCAGGGGTTCTATCGGAACAGCAAGTCCGCTGCCGGGTGATCGAGTGGGCTCGAATGCCGGGGCCGTTTCATCGGCGCGGGTCAGCCCGAGCCGTGCGGCCTGTTCGCCGAAGTATTGCCACGATTTGATTACCCATTCCCGGACTCCCGGCCGACGCTGGTTCTGGTTCGGGTGCAGACGAAAGAATGCGACAGGTTCCGCAACAAACGCCAAATCTCCTCGTGACAACATTTGCAGCGCGAGTCCAACGTCGCCGATTCCCGCAAGGCGTCGACCAAAGAGAGACATGATGTCCGGCTCGGATAGCGCCAGCAGGTCGCTCCTGCGGAACAGCATCACCGTCGGCTCGCCAAGTCTGTTGATTCTGCTCTCAGCGATTTCGGCAATCACCGCTGCCCCGCGAAGACAAGTGGAACGCGAGGAAAGCGGGGGTCCGAGTATCGTGTCGTCGAGGAGGCTGCCGTGCTCATCTATCGGAAGCCGGCGCCCGGCGGCCATGGATGCATCCGGCGTTTCCAGCAGCGCGGACAGCAGTCTCTCGATGCAATCAGGCGCCAGCAGGTCGTCGTCATAGAGAGGTTTGATGAATTCACCGGAGGCCATGTGAATCGCCTTGGTGAGATTCCTTGCTTCGCCGAGCGAGTGCTCGTTGCGCGCATAGATCATGGGAATGCCGCGCCCCTCGCAGGCGCGGACGATTGTCTCGATGTCGGTCGTGTTGCTGTCGTCGGTCACGACGATCTCGATGTTGCGATGCGTTTGCCCGATCGCGCTGTCGAGGCTTGCCTGCAAGAACTCGGCGCGGTAAGCCGGGATTACTATCGACACCTGCGGATCGGCTGTTCGGACGACGACCCGTTTTCGCAACTCGACGGTCAGAGCCTCAGGCGCTTCATCGGATGATTCCTGGCTCGAAATCGGTTCAATGAAGGGTTCTGAAGGGCTGGAAACGGTTTGCAGTCCGGCCAGATCTCCCAAGCGGCATAACTCTTCGCGGTCGCAGATCCATGAATGGCCCGACTGACGCATGGCAACGTTCAGATACTCGGCGCCGGTCCTGACCCAGCGTATCCGGGCGTCGTTCCGGCAAACGCCGCGCCAGCCATTGCCTGTGTAGAGATTGACGAGCGCCCGGAGGTCGATCGTGACGATGCGCAGCGTCCCGCCAGGGATCAGGATTCTGCGGCACTCTCTGAGAAAGATGAGCAATTCCGTCTGATCGAGGTGCTCTACGAAATGTTGGCTCAGAATGCCCGCAACGGAGCGGTCAGCGTAGGGGATGCCGTGACGGATCCATCTGCCCGGCGAACAGGTAGAGGGGTCGAAAACGTTCGTCAGCCGCGAATCCGCGACAGGCTCTCCACTGATGCTGAGCAAGACCTCTCCTGTATCCGTCATTGTCCTGGGTATCCCTTGGTGTCAGCGATCTCTGACTCGATCCGCTTGTGCACACGCTCGCAGTTCTTGCCGTCCTGATAGCGGAAGAAGAATCGTCGCTGAAATGAGGTAGATTCGCCTGGCATTGAATCGCTGTGTTCGAGGCGGGTTGCCAGAGCGCTCACAAGCTCGTCAAAGCTGTGGCAGATCTGGCCAGGGAATACCATGGCGAGCTCGTAGAGCAAGCCGTCCTGTTCGCGTTGATAGTTTTCCAGGTCATAGGCGAAACAGATGGCCGGTTTTCCGAGAAAGAGCGTCTCGATGAAGACGCTCGAGTAATCGGTGATCAGCAGATCGCATTCACGTGCGATTGCCGAGAACTCGGGTACGACGGCTTGTGACATATCGACAATCAGTCGCCCGTCGATGAATTGGTCCAGGTTGAAGTAGTCGGTACTGTTCCTGAAGTAATGCGGACGATAGCCAAGCATCGCGCCATTGGCCTCAAGAATCGACTTGAGGCGGTCGATCTCCTCGATCGAGAACTGATAATAGCGCGCGGCGGAGCTTACATTGACCTGCCGATACGTGGGTGCGTAGATGACGAGTCTGCGCCCTTGTCGCACGCGGCGTATCTGGTCGATCGAATCCCGGATATAGCGTGGCAGCCGGGTTTCCTCGTTGACAAGAAAGTCGTTGCGCGGGAGACCGGTCATCCACACCTGGCGGTAGTTCAGCGGATAGAACATGGCTGCCATCGCGTAGCTGTCGACCTCAGACGAGGCGACCAGGCCGGCGTAGCCGCGCCTCTCCGTTGTGCGGTAAGGGACTCTGTCGGTGTGGCGGAAGGTAGCTTCATTGGCGGCGTATAGCAGGCGCTTCAGAGGGATTCCGTGCCACAGGTTCACGACCACTCGACGGCCGAGTGCCAACTCAAGAACCTCGAAGCTGCCGTCTGGCCAGCGTAGCGAGAAATCCATGGAAATCGAGTGGGTGAGCAAGACGACCTTGCACCTGGCAAGCAGCATCAGTCCGCGCAGTGAACCGTGTCGGACCACCTCGTGGTTGATTGCCCCCTCGATTCCGAAGTCCGCAGAATCACCTCGGTGAAAGACCAGCTTGCGAATCTTCGGATTCGCCTTGATGTGCTCGAACATCGCCCGCTGGTTCTCGATGAACCTGTCGCTATGCAGGTGGTGGGTAGTGAACGCCCAGAAATCCTGGCGTTTGGGCGCCAGCGCATCGAATAGAATCCAAAGCGGGTGGAAGACACGGAACAAGAAACGTGGAAGCATCTGAACCGTCCGTCGCACACCGTCAGTCGAGCTTGTCGACGATTGAGGCGATCAGGTCCAGGGCTTGCTTGAGTTCGCGCACGTGTTCTCCGTTGAGCACCTTGAGCGTCTCGCGGAGGTGGGTGCTGGAGACGCCTTCGGTGCGTGGAAGGTAAACCACTTCACAGTGTGCCTTCAATTCGTCGAAACGTCCGGTCCAGTCGCTACCCATGCCGAAGATGGAAACCTGATGTGCTCGAATGTCGTCCACTTTCTGCTCCCAGCAGGTCTCCGGTATCGCTAGATCGACGCAGCGTAGCGAGCGGACGATCTCGACGCGGTCGGCAAACGGAACCACTGTCTTCTTGCCCTTCAATTCGTTGAATTCATCGGTTGACACGCCGACGACGAGGCGGTCGCCGAGTGCGCGCAGGCGCTGCAAAAGGCGCAGGTGTCCGATGTGGAACAGGTCGAATGTGCCGTAGGTAAGGACGGTCTTCATGCGTCGCGCTCTTGTTTCGGCATGGCGAACAGCACGGCCTCCCATCCATGGCGTAACTCGACCCATTTGAAGCCAAAGCGGTAGGGTACGCCGGTCGCGTGGATGAGTTTCGGTACCTCGATCATGTCGTCCCATCGGTGATAGAGGCAGATTGCGAGTCGCGGGCGATCGCGACGAATGGTCATTGTGGCACCGGCCAGGGCAAGGCGCTCGGCACCCTCGATATCCATCTTGATCAGATCTATCTGCTCGATCCTGTTGCGCACGACGTAGTCGTCGATGGTGATCGTCTCCACGCTCAAACCGTCGCCTTCACCGAAGATGGACGTCGCGCCTTGCACAGCGGGAGCTCTAATGGTGACTTGTCGCCCACTGCCTTCGCTCAGTGCGAGTGCATTGACGGTCACGGAATCGGCGAAGCCATTTGCTGCCAGGTTGTGATCAAGCAGCATGAGGTTCTCCTCGAGCACCTCGAATGCATGGATATGGCAATCTCCTTCGGCAAGTTGATGGAACAACAATGCCGTATCCCCCACGAACGCGCCCGCGTCGATAATGGTTTCTCCCTTGCGAATGCGAAAGCCGTCGTGTTGATACTGGTCGAAGAGAAAGTCGTGAACGCCCAGCATCCACGGATACGTCAGCAGTTCGCCATGGTAGCCTTGGGGCTCGAGCGTCAAGGCCTTGTAACTGCGACCACCGAGTGTGTGCGTGGCGTAGGGTAGGGCACGGATTCGGTCCACCTCGGAAGCATAGGTCCGCATGTCGTCGGCCGGAACCCGATCGATACCTCCCCAACGTTTGGCGAGCCACTGCACGAAACGCTCGCGGTCGGCACCGCGCAGGTGTGCGTAGAGATCGGTTGATATGCGTTCGAAATGCGGTGCGAGGCGCGCTTTCATCTGCTTTAATCTGGCATCTTCCTCGGCGGAGGGTGCCCCGATAGTTCTATCGAGGTGCAGTTCCAGCCGGCTGCAGGTCATAGGTTGGTTACCTCGGGTGGAATATGCGTGTCGTCAATGATGCGTAATGCTCTGTCGAACAGATAGTGGATGCGCTCGGCGGGGATTTCGCCAGCCCTGGCGCATTCCGCGATCGATCGACGGTCGGCCGTGATCGTGCTGACCAGCAGATCGCAATTTGCGTACCGGAAAAGGTCACCAGTGCCAATCACCTCGTGTCCAAGCAGCGTCTCGCCGAGACGCCGGTTGTCGCGGTCGATGATGGCGGCGACCCTCTCTGGATCCAGTGTTTCCAGAGCACGTCTGCATCCGGATGCGCAGCCGAATATAACGTATCGTCTGGGCAGGTCGTTCAATGCCCTCAGTGTCGAATCGATCGCATCCTGGCAAGTCTCATGCACGCGGTGCAACAGTGCGACACCCGGCAGCGAACGCGGCGGTGGCAGCGGGTTGAATAGCCACAGCAGCCTCGTCAGGATCAGCGCGATGAACTCGTCGCGGTACTCTCCGCCGGTGAGTATGTCCAGTTCGACGTACGAACGGATCATGGCGAGTTCGTGGCGAGCCTTGAAGCCTGGATCGTTGCCGGCCTTGCGAGTCCACGAATGTGTCGTTCGGTACCGATAGAGCGACATCGGTCGGGAAAAGAAAAGTGCTCCGTTTGGTAATGAGCCGAAGAGCTGAAAGTACACCTCACCGATCGTCAGATAGGAATGCCTCCGCAGGAAGTCAAGCAACTGGCATTTTGCCCCCTGGCGAATCATGCAGGAGGCGAAGGGGATCCAACCGCGCACGCGATGAATGACATCGGTAAACGAAAGAATGGTGTCGGCGTCGGCATAGTCGCCGTAGATCCTTTCTCCAGCATCCAGATCTTCATCGTCTATCCAGTGTGCGGAATGGAAGGAGAGATTTATCCCTGGATGGGCAAGCAAACCGTCAACCTGCATCTGCAACTTGCATTCGTCGGTCCAGTGGTCGTCCCCTTCGCACATCGCTACAAAGGGGAGATTGGCGCGAGGATAGTTGAAATGCAGAGAGGGAAAGATTCCCCGGGAGTGCTGGTTGACAGTCTGTAGGATGGGTTTGACTAGGAGAGGGTAGCGCTCGGCATACTCCCTTATGATTGTCTGGGTCTCGTCCTCGGACGCATCGTCATGCACCAGGATTTCGAAGCCGAAATTGGTTTTCTGGTTAAGAATAGAATTCAGGGCATCACGGATATATGGAGCATGATTGTATGCAAGCATGCAGATGCTGACTTGATGACCGCGCTCGGGCAGCCAGCGGGCAATGATTTCAGCTTGGGGAGGAGGATTGTTCAGGACGTCGAAAGTCATCGTGTGTTGCTGTGACGGGTGCGCTCGGCTACTCCGAATCCGGATCGACCAAACTGATTGCCGTTGTAAAACAGCAACTCACGCTCGGGTAAGTCGAAATGATAGGGGTAGGCGATGCCCTCACTGTCCCATCCGTCCGACGAAGGAAAGATGCCTGCCTCTTCGTCCAGCCTTTGCCAGACGATACCGTCCTCTGAGCGGGCATACCCGGCTCTGTACCCATTGGAGGGGTTCTGGCGAAAACCGGTGATGCTGCGTCGGCTGAAGTACATGTGGTAAATGCCATTGTGACACCAGACCGACGGTCTGGCGCAGACCTCGAACTCGTCTATGGGCTCGATCACCTGGAGGTTGTCGCGTCGCCAGTCGATGCCATTGGACGAAGTCGCGTACTTGATCTGGTAGTCGATCTCGGGTTTTCCGTCGACAATTCGCCATTCGTTGCCGGAGGTGTAGTAGCATTTCCACAGCCCGTTTTCATGCAGTACTTCCGCCGCGCCGGTGTAATAAGGCTCGTTCTTCGTACGGTCGAGGATCGCGCCATCATACAAGCGTCTGAAAGTGAATCCTCTGTCGTCGCTGACGGCAATCCCGACGGCGTTGCGCATGTGTACGGTCGTACTCGTGTTGGCGCCGATGTAGTACATGAGTATGGACTTTCCATCCCGGACGACAGAGCAGACGTTGGCACCACTGTCGTCGAACGCCCCGAGCTTTCCCAAGTCAATCACGGGGCGATCATGAATATATTTGATCTCCAAGGGGTTTTCCGGGTTGACGTCAATAAACGTGGTACGGGTACGATTGAACTCGTCGCGGGTGCCGAAATACACCCTAAGAGTACTAGGGTCCACGAGCAACGGCGTGGGCTTATGGCAATGTGTAAGGTCGAATCCATGACGACCTTTGACTCGATAGACTAGCCCAAGCTTGGTCCATTTCATGATGTTTTCCAGTTAATGCGTGCCAATTTGGACGAAGATCTGGATCAATCGCCGAAAACCGCCCAGGCGCCGTAAGGATGAAGCGGGCTGCGGCGGAGCCGGAGATTGTTGAGCCCGATGGTTTCATCGAGCGCGCGAGTTTCTCCTGGAATCTGTCTGCAGTTCAACTCGTCGAATGCAAGTACCGATCCCTTCACTAGCCGCGGGCGAATCTTTTCTAGCACCGTCTTGGTGGGGGCATACAAGTCCATGTCGAAAATCGCCATCGATATGATGGCATGAGGATTTGCAGCCAACCACTCATCGATGGTAAGGCTGGCGTCCCCCTTGATGAGCTCGAATTTCTTAAGATGGGACAGAGGCGGAAATGCCTCGATCAGACTGAGAATTCGTTCGAGATCGTCCGCATGGCCCGATTGCGTCGCCATGTCACCGACACCATAGCGATCCCCGTCTTTTGGGTGGACCGATGGGAAACCTTCGAAAGTGTCAAATCCGTGAATTGTTCGGCTGTGATTGAAGGGTTCATGAATGCTGCGCAGGTTGATCAACTGGGTCAGGGTTGCGCCCCATTGGACGCCGAATTCGCAGATCACGCCGGGGACGTGGATAATTTGTTGGTACAACTCGTTCAGATAAAGGATTCTCGATAGAACCGAGACGTTGAGGGTGAGCAGGTTGTGCTTGTTCCAGGACTCGTCGCCGAATTTCGGCAATAGCATCTCAGTGATCGTGCGGAGCTCGGTGAGTGCCGACTTCATTTCCGGTGTCCGGTAGGACACCAAGTGCTGTTTCGTCATGGGGCGCTCGTTGCGGTCGGAAGTGAAGTCCGTCATGCCGGTTCCTTTTCAGGATTGGGTTGTCTGGAGCCTACAGCAATGCCTCGACCATGTCGGGAGCGAATACCGGAATGCCATGTTGGCGCGCGACCTCGGCACGTTCGTGAAACGAATCGTCGATGAAGATGGCATCATTTCCTTCGATGTGGTCGGATTTTGGACTGCCGTCCGTGATGTGGACTATGTCGTCGAAAAGGCCCGCGAGACGTATGCGGTTCAGGGTTTCGGGTGGGTGCGATGTATGTCTGGTGAGAAGTATGAGGCGTTTGCCTTCGCTAAATGCTTTGTAAAGGAACCCGACCAACTGATGGTTGATCCGATCCCCGATAAGCAGACAGTCGTCGAGATCGACGAATACGCGACTGTAGCTCACTCCGATCTTGTAGCGGTTGCCCAGTGCACGGTCCAGTTCGATCGAGTAGGTATTCGGTGCAATCTGAATGTCCTGATCGAAAGCATCGAAGGCACTCAATAGGGCGAAGTTCACGCCACGGCAACGAAAAAGGCCGGAGGAGCCACCCAGTCGCGCAGCGACCTCCAATAGTTTTGGTTGCCCCGATGCAGCCTCACGTGCCTGGAAGAACCAGGCGCCGCGCGGCTTGACGATTCTGTTGATGGCATCTGCCCACGCAGCGAGCTCTTCTGAAAAGGCGGCGCTTGGCGAAGTATTCACGCTGATTCCATTGCTGATCCGATGTCGCTCTCGTGCGCCATGAAACCGCAGTCGGGAATGACGATCGGTGAAGCAGTCCACCGTCCACTCTCTGCCGGGAAGGTACTCGAGGATCAGCATTCTCGCATTGAGCGCCCCAATCAAGGCGCGCGCGTCGCTCTCGGTCTCCGCCGCGCCGCCGTGACGTGATCCATAACCGCGATCGGGTTTGATGAAGACCGGAAATGCTGGGGCCTCAGCAAGCGATGCATAGCGCTTCGGTACGGGGACGACCTCGCCTAGCAGGTCGTACGTGGCCGACTTCGATGCGCAAATCCGCGTTGCGGATGGCGGACTGCCGATGACGCGACAGGGCAGTGCGGCAGCCATGTTCTGCAACGTTTCCGCGACCGCGTCCATGGTCGGGTAGATGGCATCGATTCGATACTCGCGAACGATCCGTTCAATATGTCCGGCGAAGCCGGGGTCATCGTGCAATGGAATCCCCGGAACGTAGGTCTCATAGACGAAACGGCCGTGGTCATCGATGCTCGAGCCACCAACCAGGTCGAAATGCATCGAGAAACGCATCGAGCGGTGTATTTCCAGGCCGATTTCGGAGCCGCACGGGAAGACAAGAATGCGGCGGGTCATTGCAGTGCGGCAGCCATGGCTTCAACGATGTGGAGTACTTGCCCGTCCTCCAGGTCCGGATACAGCGGAAGACAGATGACCTGGCGCGACACTCGATGGGCAATCGGAAGATTGTCACGACGCGCGCTCGCCAGTTTGCGGTACATCGGCATCTCGCTGATCAGCGGGTAGAAGTACCGGCGTCCATGGATTCCAGAACGGCGCAGGCGCTCATATACGGCATCGCGATCGAGCCCCGAGTCGGTGTCGACAAACACGGGCATGTACGCCGAGTTGCCGATGACCTGATCCTGAACTGCAAGCGTCCTCACGCCGTGAACATCGCGGAGTGCCTGACGGTACAGCGACTCGATTTCCCTGCGTCGCTCAAGTGTGCCGTCGATATACCTGAGCTGTAGGAGCCCGAACGCGGCGTTGATCTCACTCATCTTTCCGTTTATGCCTGGAGCCATTACCGTAACTTCGTCCGCAAAACCGAAATTCTTGAGGAAATCGATGCGTTCCTTCGTTTTTGAGTCCGGGCAGATGATTGCCCCGCCCTCGAACGTATTGAACGCCTTGGTCGCATGAAAACTGAGGACGGACAAGTCGCCGTGGCGAAGGATGCTCTGCCCATTCCTGCGAACTCCGAAGGCATGCGCCGCGTCATAGATGACCTTGAGGCCGTTTACGTCCGCGATCTGCTGGATCCTGTCCGTATCGCAGGGATTGCCATAGCAGTGTACCGGCAGGATCGCAGTGGTCCTGGGCGTGATCGCATCCTCGATTCGTGCCGGGTCGAGGTTGCAGGTCCGCGGATCGATGTCGACAAAGACCGGTTTGATGTTGTTCCATAGCAGTGAATGCGCAGTCGCGACGAAGGAATAGGGCGTGGTGATTACCTCATTGCGGATGCGAAGAGCTTGCAGTGCAGTTACCAGCGCAAGTGTTCCGTTGGCAAAGAGTGAAAGGTGGTCTACGCCCAAGTAATCGCATAGTGCCTGCTCCAGCTGTCTGTGGAACGGTCCGTTGTTTGTGAGAACCTTGTTCTCCCAAATCGTCTCGAGGTACGGGATGAATTCCTTGAGCGGCGGCAGGAAGGGTTGAGTGACGAATATTGGCTTGTTGACCATGTCAGGCAAACTCGATTATCCAGCCGCTATCGACCTATACAGAAGCGCCGCAACGGTCGCAGATTTTCCGTCGCCGGTACGTCTTTTCAGACAGCCTGCTGCCGAGGCCGCCGGCCAGGATTACTGCCTTCATGCTCGCTGGAACCCTTCGAAGAATGAGCGGGCCTCCATGGTAACTCACTACGCGATCCGGGAGCAGTCGGGCGCGGTGCCAGAGCCTGTGCGGTCTCTCGTCCTGGGACGTGCCCGGGGGGTGTCGTGGGACGCTTCGCCTGCGAATGGGTTCAGCGTAGGGCGGGGCCACGCTGTGATGCGCTCACCCTGGGTGCAAGATACTCGTCCGCGTCGTCGATCGTCACCACATTTCCGGCCTTGTCTACCAATGGCTGCTCGAAGTCGTTCCAGCCGCGAATGCCCGTTCTCAGGGAGACTACATTCTTGAATCCCATGGCCTGCATGGTGTCGGCAGCGAGGACGCTGCGGTTGCCCGACCGGCAGATGATGATGATCTCGCGGTCGCGGCCGGCGGCGAGTTCGGGGACGGTTTCCTCGTAGTCCCAGTCGCAGGCAGTCTCGAGAACACCGCGGGGGACGTGGAGCGAGCCGGCGATGTGCATAGCTTCGAATTCGTGAGGTTCGCGCACGTCGAGCAGGATCAGGTCCGGATTGGCCTCGAGCCGCTTGAGGAGGTCCCACGGGAAGATCTCCTGCACGTGGGTGAGGCATTCCTGAAGGAAGTCGCGAAGCTTCTTCATCATTCGTCTCCCGTCACGAAGCCGATTTGGCGACGACCTTGTTCTTGCCCGTCTGCTTGGCCTGATACATCGCCTCGTCGGCACGCTTGATGACGCCGTCGAGCGGTTCGCCGGCCTGCCACATGCTTACCCCGGCACTGAAGGTGATGAGAATCTTCTTGTCCTCGGCCAGAAAGAAGGTCTTTGTCAGTTCGCGCTGCAGCCGCACCAGCGCGGCGGTGGCCTGGTCCAGGTCGGATTCCGGATAGAGAATGATGAACTCCTCACCCCCCATGCGCGCTACCGTGTCATGCGGGCGCAGATTCTGCCGGATCACGCCGGTCAGGTGGAGGAGGGCGTCGTCACCGGTCTGGTGGCCGAAGGTGTCGTTGAGGCGCTTGAAGTTGTCGATGTCGAGCAAGCCGATGCATAGCGGCGCTTCACGTCGCTGCGCGCGGGCTGCTTCCTTCTCGAAGGTTTCCTCCAGACCACGTCGATTGAGAACGCCGGTGAGCTGGTCGTGGCGCATCAGGCGGCTGGCTTCCTCCAGCTCGTGCTGGAGTCGTTCGATCTGCTGCTCGGCCTCGCGGCTGCGGTTCCGGGCGGCCTGCAGCTCGTCGCGCGAGCGGCGTGCTTCGTCCTGGATGACGCGTGTGTCGCGCATGACCTCGTCGAGCAGATTCCCGATCTCGGCGATGTCCCGCGCCTCCGCGATCCGCCCCGCGTTCTCGGCGATCTTGTCGTGATAGGTGCTGGTGCTCTCGGTGAAACTTGCGAGCTGGTCGACGAAGCCCGCGAGCATTTCCCGAAGGGTTCTCTGAGCCGCCGCGAGATTGTGCTTGAGCTGGCTCTGCTTGTAGATGACCTCCCTGAGTCGCCTTTCCGCATCGTCTATCAGGCGCACGTTGGCCGGTTTATTGACGATGTCGCGCAGCACTTCGACCTGGCCGTGCAGCCATTGGTCGTCGATGACGATCTCCTCGATGTTCTCGAGAAGGAGACGCAGCAGGTTGAGCAGGCCGGCGCGAATCTCCGCCGTATCACCCGCGGTGAGCTCGAGCCGATAGGCGAACTTGCGCAACTGCCTGGCGACGGTCAGCAACTGCGCCGCCGAGGTGCTCGACTTGATCGTGGCACTGAAGCCCTCGGCTTCGGCAATGAGGTCGGGGTGTTCGCCGAGGAAGGCGGGTACCACGGTTTCGAGCGCAATGAGCAACAACTCACGCAGATTGGTGATGATCTCGCCCGCGTCGCCCGGCGCGACGAAGGTCACCTCCCCAAGCGTGGCCGCGCCGCCCGTGGCGAGTGCTGCGCCGCCTGCGTCGGTCGTCTGAGCGTCGGGCGGCGGTCCGCCTTCAGGATCGGCCGGGGCCTGGCTCCAGCCGCGCACCAGTCCCTGAAGCCGCGTGTACAGCGTGGCGGGGTCGTTCACGGTAAGCACGCGTTGCAGAGAGTCGCGCTTGCGTGCCGTGGTCCAGCCCATCTGCCGACTTTCCCACTGACGCAGGAGCGTTCCGATCAGCGTGTTCCACTCCTGGGTCTGTTCGCTGCCGAGATGATCCAGATACGCGAGCAGCGCTTCTCTTGCAGCGGGGGCGTCGTCATCGGCGAGCGCCTGGTCGATCTGTCGCACCAGCCGGGCCTTCTCCCCGTCCTCGCGCGGGAGGTGTGCCGCGATATCGCGCAACAACTGGATATCATGGCCCCCGCCTTCGTCAACGGTCCCGGCGACTTCGTGGTAGAGAATGCGGAAGTTCTCCGGCGTCGGCAGCATCTTGCGCGCTGCGAACAGGCGCAGCACTTCCCGGGCAATCTCGGATGGATGGGTCGGTTGCGGCATGGTTCCCGTGGGGTCTGGGCGGAAAATTCCCGATTATAGGGGCTTAAGGCCTGCGGGGAGCCCCGCTGCGAGGTGTCCACCTCGAATCGGGTAATTGCGGGTCGGGCCGGCTACCGTTCAGCCGGCAACCAGGACGCGATTCTTGCCTGCGCGCTTGGCGGCATACATTGCCTTGTCGGCACGGTCGATGGCCCCGTAGGGGTCTTCATCCGATGCAAGGCGTGCGATGCCCGCACTGAAGGTGATCAGCAGACGCCTGTTGTCGGCCATGAAGAACTGCTTGGTCAGCGCCCTCTGCAGGCGCGTGATCACGGCCGCAGCATCCTGCTCCTCGGTGTCGGGCAGCAGAATCAGGAATTCCTCGCCGCCATAGCGCCCGAGATGGTCCTGGGGGCGAAGCGACGTGCGCATCACCGCAGTCAGGTGACGCAGTGCGTCGTCTCCTGTCTTGTGGCCGAAGGTGTCGTTGAGCAGCTTGAAGTTGTCGAGATCGATCAACGCGATGCACAGCGGCGAGCCGCGCCTGCGTGCCAGCGCGATCTCCCGTTCCAGGGCTTCGTCCAGACCCTTGCGGTTGAGCGTGCCGGTCAGTGCGTCGTGGCGGACCAGTTCACTCGTCTCGTCCAGTTCGCGCTGCAAGCGTGCGATATGGTCGTTTGCGGCTTCCACTTCGCTGCGCAATTGGCCGAGTTCGGTGCTCGATCGTCGGGTGGTCTCCTGCACTGCGCGTGTCTCGGTGAGCATTTCCTCGACGACGGTAGCGAGTTCCGTGATGTCGCTTGCCTTCTCGATCTCGCCCGCGCAGCGAACCAGTGTGGCGTGATAGTGGCAGGTCGAGGTTGCCAGTTCGGCCAGTCGCTCGACGAATCCGGCGAGCATGCTCTTGAGACGTTCCTGCGCATCGGTGAGCTGGCGCTTGAGTCGGCCCTGCTTGTCGATCACGTCGCGCAATCGACGCGCAACCTCGTCGAGCATGCGCACGTCCAGGGGCTTGCCGAAAGCTGCGCTCACGAGGTCGAGCTGGCCGTGAAGCCACTCGTCATCGGTGGTCAGCTCGGCAATGTTCTCGACGATCAACCGAAGTACGTCCAGCAGCGCATGGCGTACCGCATGCTGATCCTCTGCCGCCCATTCGAGTTTGCGCGTCAAGGCATGCATGCGCACGCCCGGATCGGCCTCCGCAGCCGACGCACCGAGGCTGGACATGAGGTCAGCCAGTTCGATCGCTTCCTCCGCCAGCGCGGCATTGTCCGCGACCAGCGGAGCAACGCCGCCACGCAGCAGGTGCCCAAGCAGACGGGCGAGTAACGCCGTCGAATCGCGGTCCGGCGTCGTCCTGGGAGCATCGATCGGGACGGCGGCCGCCAGACCGGGGGGATTGCTGACCGTGGGTGCGTGCTTCTGGCGGCCCGACGCCTGCGACCAGGTGGCGATCAGACCCTGCAGGCGCGTGAAAAGCTGCTCGGGGCTGGAGGGGACCGTCAGTGTCTGATCGAGCGCCCGGCGTCTTTGCGTGACGTCGACGTCGGTGCCCCCCTGCTCAAGATGATTGACCAGGGCCCGGATCAGAGGGCCCCACGAAAGTTCGCTTTCGGCGGGTGCGGCGCACAAAGCAATGATCGCGCGGCCCAGTGCAGTCCACTGGCGGGAGGCGATCGCATTCTCGAACTGATTGGTCAGCTGCAACTGCTCCGGCGTCGCGCGCGGCAAGGCCTTGGCGATCAACTTCAGCGACTTCTCCGGAAAGGCATCCTCGATCTGGGTGCCGGCGATCTCGTGGTAGTAGGTACGATAATTGTCCGGCGTGGGGGGCACGCGCTTCATTGCCAGTCGTCGCAGGGCTTCGCGTGCGATGTCGGGCGGGCGCAGATTGTTTTCGGACATATTATCGATACGGGCGCGGGAGGCCAGGTCCATGATTGCGTGCGGACGCGTGATTATAGCCTCTCGATCTGCTTCGATTGATGACTAATGTCAACCGAATGCCGCGCCATTCGGGGCGGAAGTGCCGGCAGTGATGATGCCGGATCAGGTATTCTTCGCGTATATGTCAAGTCGGGATCAGGATCCGGTCAGCTGCGATGCGGACAGCCTTGGTGCGTTCGAAACGCGCTGGCTGGCGGAGGTCGTGCGTTTGCGCGAAGAGGCCCACGGGAGCCCGGTCGACACCGCGGCGGTTCGGGCTGCGGTCGATCGCGCGCAGGGTGTAGAGGCGCGCATCCTCGCCAGAGCATGCCAGTTGGGGGTGCATGATGGCACCCTTGGAGCGCTTCGTGCCTGGCGCGCCCGTACGCGAGTTGTCATGTGGGTACTCCTGGGATTCGCGTTAATCAGCGGATTCGGAGCTGCCCTGGCGGTGCTGGGAGACGGCAGCCGGCCTGTGAACGTCGTGTGGGCGCTGGGGGGACTTCTCGGCGTGAACCTCTTCAGTCTTGTACTGTGGTTCGGCGGCTTGTGGCTCGGCGGGGCCGACGCCGGCGGTGTTTTCGGCCGCGGATGGCTGTGGATTTCGCGACGGATTTCCTCGCTGGGCGACTCGGGTGTGCATGTGCCGCGCGCGCTGGTCGGTCTTATGGGGCGCGCCGGCCTGACGCGCTGGTGGCTGGGCGCGGTCACGCACGGATTGTGGTTGCTGGCCCTGTGTGGTGCGCTGGCCGGGCTCCTGATTGCGCTGTCCGTGCGCAGTTATGGATTCGTGTGGGAGACGACGATTCTGCCGGCGGACGCGTTCACGACACTCGTAGGCAGGCTGGGATGGCTCCCGGCATTGGCAGGCTTCGGGATTCCCGACGCTGAGACGGTACGTGCGAGCGGTTCGGCCGTCATCACACATGAGGCGGGGCGGCTGGCGTGGTCGTCATGGCTGACAGGTTGTCTTGTTGTTTACGGCGTGGTGCCGCGCGCGCTCTTGTGGGCCGGATGTCTGACCTATGTCCGTTTGGGGCGAAATCGCTTGCGACTCGACCTGGCTTTGCCCGCATATACCGCGCTGGCGGCGCGATACGCGCCGACCAGTGACCGCATCGGCGTCACCGATGCCGCTCCCGGGGCATTGCCGTCGGCCCGCATACGCATGCCGCATCGGGTGGGAAGTCACGCCGCGGCCATCGTCGGACTGGAACTGCGAAGTGGCCTGGGCTGGCCGCCGGCGCTTGCGCCCGAGATCGAGCAGATCGGGGTCCTCGACAGTCGCGAGCAACGCCGCCAGGCCATTGCGCGACTGGAGGCGAGCCCTCCCGCGAGATTGCTGATCGCGTGCGATGCGCGCCTTTCACCGGATCGCGGCAGTCTTGAGCTTATCGCCGAACTGTCACGCCATGCAGGCGATTGCAGGGTCTGGCTGATCGTGCCGGCGACGCTGCGCGAGCGTGCCCGCGTGATTCACTGGCGCGATGCGCTTGTCGATGCGGGCTTCGGGGCGCGGGCGATCTTCGATGATGCCACGGCGGCCATTACGTGGCTGGAGTGCGGTGGCGATGCTGCATAGCAGGACGAATCCGGTGCGCATCGCGGTCGTTGGTCACACCAACACGGGCAAGACCTCCTTGATGCGCACCCTGACGCGCGACGCAGGATTCGGAGAAGTCTCGAGCCGCCCCAGCACCACGCGTCATGTCGAAGGTGCACGTCTCATCGTCGATGGCGAGGTGCTGGTAGAACTGTACGACACCCCCGGGATGGAAGATCCCATCGCGCTGCTGGAGATGCTCGACCGGATGGACTCGCCCGATGACGAGCGGCTGGACGGGCCGGCGCGTGTGGAGCGGTTCCTCGCAAATCCGGTCCATCGTGGGCGTTTCGAGCAGGAGGGCAAGGTTCTGAAGCAGATGCTGGCGAGTGACGCTGCGCTCTATGTGATCGATGCCCGCGATCCGGTTCTGGCCAAGCATCGTGACGAACTCGCGATCCTGGGCAGTTGTGCGATTCCGCTCCTTCCGGTGCTGAACTTCGTGTCTTCCGTGGAATCCGGCGAAGCTGCATGGCGCGAGGCATTGTCGCGCCTCGGACTGCATGCCGTAGTGCGTTTTGATACGGTCGCGCCAGAGCGCGATGGCGAACGCAGGCTCTACGAGACTCTGGGGATGCTTGTGGGACCACACCGTCCGCTGCTCGACAGGCTCGTTGCCGGACGCGAGCGTGAAGCGGCCGTTCGCCACACCGCTGCGATGCGACTTGTAGCGGAACTGCTGATCGACGTCGCCGCATGCCGGATCGAAGTGGTCGATGATTCTTCGACCGGCCTGGACGCCGCAGTGAACGATCTGAACGAGCGGGTCCGGCAACGCGAACAGCACTGCGTCGAGGCCTTGCTGGGCCTGTACCGTTTTCGCCCCGACGACGTCGACGCGGACCATCTGCCGCTCATCGACGGACGTTGGGAAAGCGACCTGTTCAACCCCGAGACCCTGCGCGACCTGGGCGTGAAACTGGGGACCGGGGCAGTGGCGGGGGCGGCGGCCGGAGCAGGTATCGATCTCATGGTGGGGGGAATCACGCTGGGTGCGGCTGCTGCGCTGGGTGCGCTGGCCGGCGGCGGATGGCAGGCCCTGCGGCACTTCGGCGACCGCTTTGTGGGAACGCTTACCGGAAAACACCAGTTGGCGGTGAACGATGCAATATTGCGTATTCTGGCATTGCGGCAATTGCATCTTGTCCGGGCACTGGAAGCGCGCGGGCATGCTGCGGTAGAGCCGATCGGGAAACTCGTCGCCGAATCAGGAAAGTGGCGCGAAGGCACACTGCCACGGCCCCTGCACCGGGCGCGATCGCATCGCGAATGGTCCGGACTCGACGGATCGGTTGGCGACGAAGGCGGGCGTTCCGATGCGATCGAAGCCTTGCGGCAACTGATGGAGCACGAGCCCGAGTGGGGTGCGGAACAGTCCTGAACGGCCACGTCCGTCGCAGGGTGGCTGTGCCGGGCGATTGATTCACGCAGTCGCGGTCGGGGTGAACTGGAAGTTCTTGCTCAGCGAAGACTCGAAGGCCCATCCCGCTGGTGTGGCGAGCGTCCCGGCACAAAGCGTATGTTCGTCGGTCGTGATCGAGTCTGAATCATCCAGCCAGCAGGCGCTCACGTGATTTCCGGCGTTGTCGCACGGAATGTGTCCGTAGGCCAGCCAGGTGCACACCGTCGTCGGGCCATGCTGTTGATCGACCACGGCAAAGTCCATCGCAGCGCCGCTGTCGTCCAGGAAGGTGAGTCCGAGTGCCTGAAGCTTGTCCGCGAACGAAGCCGTTTCCTCGGGCGAAAGAAAGCCGATGCGGCAGATGCGGTCGTCCTCGCAGAACGTGCGGTTCGGAAGCTCGCTTCGAAAGCGGGTCATGCCACCGGGGATCCGGTGTGAAATTGCATCCTTGCGAACGATTACGGAGATGGCTTCGACCAGCACGGCCATGTGTCGCCTCGTGCGGTGGTGATTTCGATGTCGAATGATAACC
>DAOMNN010000001.1:62740-88198 GCA_035443825.1 Rhodocyclaceae bacterium
ACCTCGGCGAATCGGGTGCGGCCGTCGCGATCGATGATCAGCATGGTGGGAACGCCCTTGATGCCCAGATCCGCCGCGATGCGGCCATGCTCATCGACCGCGGTATCCCATCGGAGACCGCGCTCCTGCAGGTGCTTGCCTACGGTCGCCGGGTCCCCCGACTGCATTGCCACGGTCAGCACCGGCCAGTCGCGACTCAGTGCGTCGATGCTGCCTTCGACGGTTCGACAGATCGGGCACCAGTCGGCCCAGAAGTACAAGGCGACCGCCGAGTCGGGATGGCGCGCACGCCACTCGTCAAGTGTCACGTAATGGCCGTCGAGCATCAGAAGATGAAAGTTGGGTACGGGACCATCCGGGACGTCGCGCGTGCGCCATGCCTGGACCGCGAGCACCACGACAAGGATGAGGCAGATATCCACGGTCCAGCGCAGCCAGCGTCGGCGCCTGGCGGGCGGGTGATGCGGCGGGTTCGGATTCTCGGGCATGCTCTCCGGTGCGTTCGTCGCCGGTAAGGGATTCTGGTCCAGCGGATGGCGCTCGCCGGCACGTGACCTGCGATCGGACCGGGGGTGGCCGCGAATCGTTCCCGGACAGGAGGCTGATCGACGGGGGTGTCGCTCGTCCCGTCGATCAGGACACGAAGCTCAGCGCTTGCGGCTCGGGGGCAGGTCGGTGCAACTGCCGTGGGCGACCTCCGCGGCCAATCCGACCGTCTCACCCAGCGTCGGATGAGGGTGGATGGTCTTGCCGATATCCACCGCATCCGCCCCCATCTCGATGGCGAGGCACACTTCGCTGATCATGTCGCCGGCCGAGGGACCGACGATGGTGCCCCCGATCACACGGTGTGTTTCGGCGTCGAAGATCAGCTTGGTGAATCCGTATTCGGCGCCGTTGGCGATTGCCCTTCCACTGGCGGCCCAAGGGAACCTGGCGACCTCGATCCTGCGCCTTTCGGCCTTGGCCTGCGCCTCGGTATAGCCCACCCACGCTACTTCCGGGTCGGTGTAGGCGACGCCGGGGATCACGGTGGCGTCGAACGCGGACTTCTGTCCGGCAGCGACCTCGGCGGCGACGTGGCCTTCGTGCACGGCCTTGTGCGCGAGCATCGGCTGTCCGACGATATCGCCGATTGCGAAGATGTGGGGCACATTGGTGCGCATCTGGGCATCGACCGGGATGAATCCACGTTCACCCACGATGACGCCGGCCTTGTCGGCGCCGATCTTGTTGCCGTTGGGTGCGCGTCCCGCGGACTGCAGGATCATGTCATAGCGCTGCGCGCCCTCCGGGGCGTTATCGCCTTCGAAGCCGACGTACAGGCCGTCGTCCTTCGCCTCGACCGAGACGGTCCGGGTCTTGAGCATGATCCGGTCGAAACGATGGGCATTCTGCTTGTCCCACACCTTGACCGCATCGCGGTCAGGGCCCTGCATCAGGCCATCCAGCATTTCGACGACATCCACACGCGCCCCGAGCGAGGAGTATACCGTGGCCATTTCCAACCCGATGATGCCCCCGCCGATGACCAGCATCTTGTGCGGAATCTGGCGTAGTTCGAGTGCGCCGGTCGAGTCCACGATTCGTTCGTCTCGGGGGATGAAGGGCAGATGCACGGCAGCCGAACCGGCAGCGATGATGCACTGCTTGAAACGGACGACCTGTTTGGCACCGCTCTTGTCCTGGCCGTCGCCGGTCGTTGCTTCGATCTCCAGGTGGTGGGGGTCGAGAAAGTGTCCGTAGCCGCGCAGGACGTCCACCTTGCGTGCCTTGGCCATGCCGGCGAGTCCGCCAGTGAGCTTGCCGACCACCTTTTCCTTGTGCGTGCGCAACGCGTCGATGTCGATCGCGGGGGGGGCGAAACTGATGCCCGTGGCGCTCATGTGCGCCGCTTCGTCCATCACGGCCGCGACATGGAGCAGGGCCTTGGACGGGATGCAGCCAACGTTCAGGCATACCCCGCCGAGGGAGGCGTAACGTTCGATGATGGCGGTCTTCAGGCCCAGATCGGCCGCGCGGAAGGCGGCCGAATAGCCGCCTGGTCCTGCACCGAGAACCACCAGGTCGTATGCCGCATCCGCGCTGCCGGTGTGGCTGGCGGCGACGGGGGCAGGGACGGCGCCTGGTGCCGCCGTAGGAGCGGCGTCAGCCGCGAATGGCGCGGGGATCGCGGCTGACGCCGCTCCTGCACCGGATTCAAGCTTGAGCAGCACCGTGCCTTCACCGACCTTGTCGCCGACTTGCACCAGCACTTCCCGGACCACGCCTGCGGCGCTGGACGGAACGTCCATGGTTGACTTGTCCGACTCGAGGGTGCAGATCGCGTCATCGACCTTGATGCTGTCACCCGGTTTCACGAACAGTTCGATCACCGGCACTTCGGAAAAATCGCCGATATCGGGAACCTTGACTTCTACGAGGCTCATGGCGATCTCCTTAGAGCATGACGCGACGGAAGTCGCTCAGCAGTTGTGCGAGATAGACGTTGAACCGTGTCGCGAGCGCGCCGTCGATGACGCGGTGGTCCGCGGTCAGGGACATCGGCAGGATCAGCCGCGGCACGAACGCCTTGCCGTCCCACACCGGTTTGGTCGCCGACTTGTTCACCCCGAGGATGGCGACTTCGGGTGCATTGACGATGGGCGCGAAGTAGGTGCCGCCGATCCCGCCCAAGGAGCTGATGGTGAAGCACGCGCCGGACATGTCGGCCGGACCCAGCTTGCCGTCGCGCGCCTTCTTGGCCAGTGCGCCGGTTTCCGCAGCGATCTCGAACACGCTCTTCCTGTCCGCATCCTTGACCACCGGTACCACCAGGCCGTTCGGGGTGTCGGCAGCAAAGGCGATGTTGAAGTACTTCTTGTAGACCAGATTGTCGCCGTCGAGGCTGGTGTTGAACTCCGGAAACTCCTGCAGCGCGCGCACCGAGGCCTTGATGATGAAGGCGAGCATGGTGAGTTTCTTGCCGGATTTCTCGTGCTCCTTGTTCATTTGCACGCGAAAGGCTTCGAGGTCGGTGATGTCGGCGTCTTCGTGGTAGGTCACGGCCGGGATCATCACCCAGTTGCGTGCAAGGTTCTGGCCTGAAATCTTCTTGATGCGCGACAAGGGTTTGACCTCGATCTCGCCGAACTTGGCGAAATCGACCTTCGGCCACGGCAGCAGATCCAGCCCGCCACCGAGGCTCGTGCCCGCGGCGCCGGTCGGTGTCCGTCCCGGAACGATGCCGGAACTCATGGCCCCCTTGATGAAGGCGGTGACATCTTCCTTCAGGATGCGGTTCTTCGGTCCGCTCGCCTTGACCTGGGCGAGGTCCACGCCCAGTTCGCGGGCGAAGGCGCGTACCGACGGGCTGGCGTGCAACTTGCCGCCGATTTTGATCGGGGTCGGGGCGGCCATAGGTGCTTGAGTAGCTGGTGGTTTTGCTCCTCCCCCTTCAAGGGGGGCGGAGCTGGGGTCTCGGCGAGCATCGCTAGCCGCCAGCGGAGCGGCGGAGCGAAGCGGAGACTCCTGGCTGGGAGGGGGATGGGTTTTACCGGATGCCGGTTGAGACCCATCCCCGCCCTGTCCCTCCCCTTGAAGGGGAGGGGACTCTGCTCCAGCGGTTTCCACCTTGATCAGTACACTGCCTTCGGCGACCTTGTCGCCGACGTTGACGAGCACCTCCTTGACGACGCCGGCGTGCGAGGACGGGACGTCCATGGTGGCCTTGTCGGACTCGAGCGTGGCGATCGCGTCATCGACCTTGATCGTGTCGCCGGGTTTGACGAAAAGTTCGATGACCGGCACGTCGGAGAAGTCGCCGATGTCGGGAACGGTCACTTCGACGATGCCGCCGGGGGTGGACGCAGGGACGCTGGATTCCGTTGTGGGAGCGGCGTCAGCCGCGAAATCGGCTTTAGCGCCTGCCGTGAGGTCTTTCGCGGCTGACGCCGCTCCTACAGGTGCGGCCTGTGCAGCGTCAGCCGCCTCGACACGGATCAGCAGGCTGCCTTCGGCGACCTTGTCGCCCACGGCGACCAGCACTTCCTTGACCACGCCGGCGTGCGAGGACGGGACGTCCATGGTCGCCTTGTCGGACTCGAGCGTTGCGATCGCGTCATCCACCTTGATCGTGTCGCCGGGTTTGACGAACAGTTCGATGACCGGTACGTCGGCGAAGTCGCCAATGTCCGGTACCTTCACTTCGATGAGTTGACTCATGTTGTGATCTCCTTCGGCGCTCAGACGGTCACGGGGTTGGGCTTGTTCGGGTCGAGCCTGTACTTGACGATCGCCGCAGCGACCTTCTCGCGCTCGATCTTGCCCTCGTCGGCGAGCGCCTTGAGCGCGGCCAGCGTGACCCAGTGACGATCCACCTCGAAGAAATGACGCAACTTCTCTCGCGTGTCGCAGCGGCCGAAACCGTCCGTGCCGAGAGTGACGAAGGTGCGCTTGACGAAAGGCCGGATCTGTTCGGCATAGAGTTTCACGTAGTCGGTGGCCGCAATCACCGGGCCTTCGCTGCCTTCGAGCTTCTGCTCGACGTGTGATTTGCGCGGTGCCTCCATCGGATGCAGCGTGTTCCAGCGATCGGTGTCCTGGCCGTCGCGCACCAGTTCGTTGAAGCTGGGTGCTCCCCAGATGTCCGCTTCGACGCCCCAGTCGTCCTTCAGCAAGTCGGCCGCCGCAATGACTTCGCGGAAGATGGTGCCGCAACCCATGAGCTGCACGCGCAGCTTGCCCTTCGCCGTACCCTTACGGAACAGGTACAGGCCCTTGATGATGTCCGCCTCCGCGCCCTTGGGCATCTCGGGGTGTTCGTAATTCTCGTTCTCGACGGTGATGTAGTAGAAAACGTCTTCCTGCTCCGCGAACATGCGGCGCATGCCGTCCTGCATGATCACTGCGACTTCGTACTGGAAAGTCGGATCGTAGCTGATGCAGTTGGGGATTACGCTCGCCAGGATCTGACTGTGACCGTCGCCGTGCTGCAATCCCTCGCCGTTGAGCGTGGTGCGGCCGGCGGTGCCGCCGAGCAGGAATCCGCGAGTGCGCTGATCGCCGGCAGCCCAGACGAGATCCATGGTGCGCTGCAGGCCGAACATCGAGTAGAAGATGTAGAAGGGCATCATCTGCACGCCGTGCACGCTGTAACTGGTGCCCGCGGCGATCCAGTCGGCGGTGGCGCCCAGTTCGTTGATGCCCTCCTGCAGCACCTGGCCGGTGCTCGATTCCTTGTAGAACATCAACTGATCGTGATCCTGCGGCACGTACTTCTGGCCTTGCTGATTCCAGATCCCGTACTGGCGGAACATCCCCTCCATGCCGAAGGTACGCGACTCGTCGGGGACAATGGGCACGACCCGGCTGCCGATCTGCTTGTCCTTGAGCAGGGTGTTCATGATGCGTACCGCCGCCATCGTGGTCGACAATTCGCGTCCTTCGCCGGACGCCTTGAGGAGCGCGGCGAAAGTCTCCAGAGACGGCACCGGCAGCGAGTCCGCCTTGGACCGGCGGGTGGGCAGATAGCCACCAAGCGCCATACGCCGTTCGCGCATGTAGGTGAGTTCGGGAGAACCTTCCTCGAAGGTCAGGTAGGGCACTTCGCCGATCTTGTCGTCCGGAACGGGAATGTCGAAGCGGTCGCGCATGTGCTTCAACTGCTCGATGTCCATCTTCTTGGCCTGGTGCGCGATGTTCATCGCCTCGCCGGCCTCGCCCATGCCGTAGCCCTTGATGGTCTTCGCGAGGATTACCGTGGGTTGTCCCGTGTGGTCGCTCGCGGCCTTGAACGCGGCATAGACCTTGAACATGTCGTGACCGCCGCGGTTGAGGTTCCACACCTCTTCGTCGGTCCAGTCGGCAACCAGGGCCTTGAGTTCGGGGCTGTTGAAGAAGTGCTCGCGCACATAGGCGCCGTCGCGCGCCTTGAAGGTCTGGTAGTCGCCATCCACGCATTCCATCATGCGCTTCTTGAGGATGCCCTTGGTGTCGCGGGCGAGCAGGCTGTCCCACTTCGTGCCCCACACGACCTTGATCACGTTCCAGCCCGCGCCACGGAAGTCGGACTCGAGCTCCTGGATGATCTTTCCATTGCCGCGGACAGGTCCGTCGAGCCGCTGCAGATTGCAGTTCACCACGAAGATCAGGTTCTCGAGCCGCTCACGGCCGGCCATGCCGATCGCGCCCATGGATTCGGGTTCGTCGATCTCGCCGTCGCCGAGGAACGCCCACACCTTGCGATCCTTGGCTTCGATCAGCGAGCGGCTGTCGAGATATTTCATGAAGCGCGCCTGGTAGATCGCCTGGATCGGACCAAGACCCATCGAAACAGTGGGGAACTGCCAGAAGTCCGGCATCAGCCAGGGGTGCGGATAGGACGAGATGCCCTTGCCGTCAACTTCCTGGCGGTAGTTGTCGAGCTGTTCCGCGCTCAGACGCCCGAGCATGAAGGCGCGGGCATAGACCCCGGGTGCCGAATGCCCCTGGAAGAAGACCAGGTCGCCACCGTGAGCATCGGTGGGGGCACGCCAGAACCAGTTGAAACCCATGTCGTACATGGTGGCGCAGGAGGCGAAGGAGGCGATATGACCGCCGACGTTGGTGTTCTTGTTCGCGCGGACGACCATCGCCGCCGCATTCCAGCGGACATAGGCACGAATTCGCTTCTCGAGATCGGGTTGTCCGGGGAACTTCGGCTGTTTTCCAACCGGGATGCTGTTGATGTACTGGGTATTTGCGGAGTAAGGCACGTCCACGCCTTCTTCGGTCGCGGACTCGATCAGCCTTTCGATCAGGTAGTGCGCGCGCTCCGGTCCTTCGTGCTCGATGACGCCGTCGAGCGCATCCAGCCATTCCTTGGTCTCCTGCGTGTCCGGATCGGAGTGCAGGGTTGCGTCTTGTTTCCCGGTCATGGTTTGTCTCCTCATGACTTGCCGTTAGCGAAGCCCCCGGGTGCGGGGCGGGCGTTCTCGTGGAACACACGATAGCGGACCGGCCGTTCGGCGGGTCTCGTTTCGTAATATAAAACGTTATTCCGTTTAGTGCAATAAGTGCGTCCTGAAGTCGGCGTTCCCTTCACTACTGTGGTGTGTTGAACCGAAAGGTTCGAAAAGCCGACGTGATTCGTACGCATTCAAGCGTGGTGCCGCGCGGTGGCAGCGTCGCGAGCGGTTCGCGACGGCATCCATGCGACAAGGGGCCGATCGCGGCCCGAGGGAGGATGGGGCAGAGGCCACGACCGGCAGCAAAGCGAAATGTCGTGGGTCTGAGGGTGTGCACGGCGATGGCGCCCGGTCGAGCGATGTCAGGAGCGTCATTGGTTCGCTGCCCGGAGACGGTCGTTGTCGTAGGCGAAGACCACCGTTGCGTTGCGAACCTCGCCCATGTAGATGTCGCGGACGCTCGTGATGGTTTCGTGGTTCTCGCGGGAGAATGGACGTCTGTAGGTCATCACGACGCCTTCCACGGTCTCGCGCAGATCTTCCAGGGCTTCACGTATTCGATCCCCGTCGGTGCTGCGCGCCTGGCGGATCGCCGCGGCAAGCAGCAGCAGCGAGTCATAGCCTTGTGCCGCTGCCGGCGGTACGGGTATGCGTGCGGTCCCGGTCTGCATCCGCCATGCCTCGAGGAACGCCTGCCGACGCGGCGTGGTCGGTTCGGGGATGAAGGTCTGGGGCATGCGTGCGCCCTCCGCGTTCGGCCCGGCATCGTCGATGAAATTCGACATCGCCAGGGTCCAGCTTCCGATCAGCGGCGCGCGCCAGTTCATCCTCGCCATCCCGTTGGCGATCTGGGCGAGTTCGGGTCCGATGCCATAGGTGAGAATCGCTTGCGCTCCAGCATCGCGTGCGCGCCGCAGCTGCGAGGTCATGTCGGCCTGACGGATCTGGAAGCGTTCGATGACCACCGGATGAACATTCTTTGCGGAAAGGGCGACTTCGAGGTCTTCCTTGCCGAGTTGCCCGTAGTTCGTGGCGTCGTGAAAGATTGCGACCCGCTTGAATCCGCGGCGTTCGATTGCTTCCTCCACGATCATCGAGGCCTGGATCGTGTCGTTCGCCGAAACGCGGAACACGAAGTTGTCGGGATGTTCAGGGGGCAGGAACTGCTTGGTGACCAGCGTGCCTGTGGCCACGGAGGTGATTACGGGAATGCGTGCCTGCTGATAGTAGCGCTGGCTTGCAAGTGCCACGCCGGTATTGACGATGCCCAGCGCGGCGACAACGCCTTCTTCCTCGATGAGTTCCTGGACCACCTGCGCGCCTTTTTCGTTTCGTGCCTCGTCGTCGCGTTCGACGAGTTCGATACGGCGGCCGAGTACGCCGCCGCCGGCATTGATCTCGTCGGCAGCCACCCGAATGCCTTCGAGCATCGAGATGCCCATCGGGCTCGATCCCCCGGTGAAGGGACCGGATACGCCGATTCTGATGGAATCTTCGGCCAAAACGGGCAGGGCGGACAGACACAGAATCGCAAGCAGGAAACGAAGCACGTGACCGCCACTCCCAAGGTGAGAAGGAACGGGTCCAATGTATGTCTCATCGCCGTCAAATATAATTGGCGAAAACCCGAAGCCTGTTGATCGGCACCGACAATCGCACGGGTAAGGGAAACACCCGATGGTTCGAATCCCGCGAGGCGGTGACAATCGATCGGTTTCCGGCCATTGGATGGCCGCCTTGGTCGGTGCGATGGGTCTTTCGGGGTTGCCGGGTCACGGCGGTCGGAACGGTTCCGGCCCCCGGAACTCCGTCCGGTCAGACAATGAGGGAGTTTCCATGCGCGCAGAGACATGCACGACCGGGTCGGGGGCTGCCGACATGTACGAAGCGGGCTGCGATGACTGACAGCGGGGCTCAGGGCCGTTCGACTCTGGTGCGCTGGTACTGGACGGCACCCTATGTCGCGGTCGGCATCTTTGCTCTGACGATGCTCGCACTCGTGTGGCTGCTCCAGACCCGCGAGGCCGAGAGTCAGCGCAATGCCGTGGCCCGCGATGTACAGTGGGCCGAGCAGACGATTCGCCTGCACATGCAGGGTACGGAAGAGTTTCTCGGTCAGCTTGCGCGCGATCTGGCCGCCAATGCCCTCGATCCCGACGGTTTCCAGTTGCGTGCGAACCAGCACATCGCCAACAACGGGGAACTCGTCAACGTGGTCTGGATCGGGCCGGAGGAGGTCGTGCGCTGGTCTGCGCCATTCGATACCACCGACTGGCTGGCCGGGGATGCGCTGTCGGGTTTGCAGACGCTGCCCTTTTATCGGGCGCGCGAGACCGGGCGCCCGAGCTATGGCGAGGCCTACGTGAATGCGCACCAACGGATGGTGCTGGAAGTGTATGTACCGGTGCGGCGGGGCAGGCAGTTTCTCGGGGCCGTCGTGGGCGTGTATTCGATCGACCGGATGGTGAGGCATCTCGTCCCGAGTTGGTTTGCGGAGAAGTACCGGCTCGCGCTGATCGGCGACAAGGGCGAAATCCTGGCGGTCAACTCGAGTGTGCTCGATCTGGACGAAAGCATATCCTTTGCGATTCCGCTGGATCCTCCGGGCAACGGCCTGACGTTGCGTGCGACGGCATTCCGCACCGAGGGTCAGTTGCCCCATGCGCTCCCCACCGCGATGATTCTCGGGCTGTCGCTCGTCATTCTGTGGAGTCTGTGGCTGCTCCGTACGCATGTCAGACGGCGCGTACAGGTCGAAAAGGAACGTGACCGCCTCTTCAACCTGTCGCTCGACCTGTTGTGCATCGTCGGACTCGACGGGACCTTCCGGCGCTGCAATCCGGCCTTCTCCCGCGTATTGGGCTACGATCCGGATCAACTTCCCGAGCGCGCACTGCTCGACATCGTCCACAACGAGGACATTCCCGATACCCTCGAGCAGATGCGGCGACTCGCGTCGGGGGAGCCTGTAAGTTTCGAGAACCGCTGCCGCTGTGCGGACGGCTCGTACAAGTGGCTCGCATGGAGCATCAATCCGGTGCCGGAGGAAAAGCTCGTATATGCGGTCGCGCACGACGTCACGGGGCGCAAGGCGACGGAGGATGCCTTGCGTGCCGAGTCCGCGTTCCGGCGCGCCATGGAGGAGTCGGTCATCACCGGGATGCGTGCGATCGATCTGTCCGGGCGGATCATCTATGTCAATTCCGCATTCTGTCGCATGGTCGGCTTCGGGCAGGACGAACTGGTCGGCGCGGTCCCGCCCTTTCCTTACTGGCCGGAGGAGGATCTCGACGTTTGCAGTCGCAACCTCGACATGACGCTCGATGGCCGGGCGCCACCGAGCGGCTTCGAGATGCGCATCCGGCGCCGGGACGGTGTGCGCCTCGACGCACGTTTCTATCTCTCGCCGCTGATCGACCAGACCGGCAAGCAGACGGGCTGGATGGCCTCCGTGACCGATATCACCGAGCCCAAGCGCATCAGGGAAGCTCTGGAGGACGCCCAGGAGCGTTTCGAAGCGGTGCTCGACGGACTCGAGGCGGCGGTGTTCGTGGCCGATGCCGGGACGGACGAGATTCTGTTTGCGAATCGGGCGTTCAAGAACATCTATGGGCATGACGCAGTCGGCCGCACCGTCCGCGGGGTGTCGTTTCCGCAGCCTGAAAGCGAGGGTTACCGCGTCAGCCTGCACGGACTCGACGTGTCCGAACTGCCCATCGAACTGTTCGACGGCGAGGCCCAGCATCCGCTCTCAGGACGCTGGTATCACCTTCGTGAGCACGCCACCCGGTGGGTCGACGGTCGGGTGGTGCGCATGGGAATCGCCACCGACATCACCGACCGCAAGCAGAACGCGGAGGTGTCGCGCCAACAATCGGAGCGCCTGCAACACACCTCGCGCCTGATCACGATGGGTGAGATGGCCTCGACCCTGGCCCACGAGTTGAATCAGCCGCTGTCGGCGATCGCGAACTACTGCATGGGGTGCGTCACCCGCCTGCAATCCGGCAAGGCGCGCCCTGAAGATCTGATGGCCGCGATGCAGAAGGCGAGTTTCCAGGCGGAACGCGCGGGCAAGATCATCCGCCGGGTGCGGGAGTTCGTGAAGAAAAGCGAACCGCGGCGGGGTGCGGTGCGCATGTCGGAAGTGCTGGATGATGCAATCGCATTTGTCGACATCGATGCGCGGCGCGTCAGCGGACGCATCATGCTCGAGATCGAACCCGATCTGCCGCCGGTCCATGCGGACCGGATCATGATCGAGCAGGTGTTGATCAACCTGGTCAAGAATGGCCTCGACTCGATGTCGGAACTTGCCCGCAACGAGCGCATCCTTGCCGTTCGGGTGCGGCTGGCCGGGCCGCGCACGGTCGAGGTGTCCGTCATCGACCGTGGGCACGGCATCGGGGAGGAAGAACGCAAGCTGTTATTCACTCCCTTCTATACGACGAAATCCGAAGGCATGGGCATGGGCTTGAACATCTGTCGCACCATCGTCGAGTTTCATGACGGGCGCCTGACTGTCGAATCCAACCCGGATGGCGGTACCATCTTCAAATTCACGCTGCCAACGGAGGTCGTCAGTGAGCAATCTGCCCGAACAGCCTGATCAGTCGATCTACATCGTCGATGACGACGAGGCCTTGCGCGACTCGCTGGTCTGGCTGCTCGAATCCAGCGGCTACCGGGTGTGCGCCTACGAGTCGTCCGAAGCCTTCCTCGCGGCATACGAGCCGTCGATGACGGGGTGTCTGGTGCTCGACGTGCGGATGCCCGGAATGAGCGGGCTCGAGCTGTTCGAGGCCTTGCGCGATCGTCGCTGTACCCTGCCGGTGATCTTCATCACGGGGCATGGGGATGTGCCGATGGCAGTGGCTGCGGTCAAGCGCGGGGCGGTCGATTTCATCGAGAAGCCGTTCGGCGATCGCGACATGCTCGGCCTGATCGAGGACAGCCTCGCGCGTGAGCGCGAGAGTCGCCAGCAGCGCCTGCTCGAGGCCGAGACCGTCCGCCGCCTCGCCGAACTCACCCAGCGCGAGCGGGAAGTGCTCGACCTCATCATTGCCGGCAAACTCAACAAGCAGATCGCCGACATGCTCGGCATCAGCATCAAGACCGTCGAGGTGCACCGGGCGCGGGTGATGGAAAAAATGCGTGCCAATTCGCTTGCCGAACTGGTCCAGAGCGTGATTACCGGCGAGCCAGGGGTGTTCCGGGGCTGAGCCTCGGCAGAAACTGCGCGATGTCCACGATCAATGGATTCCTGCTCCTCGGTGGAGTGCTGCTGTTCATCAGCGTGCTCGCGAGTACGCTCTCGGCGCGTCTGGGCCTGCCCTTGCTGCTGCTCTTTCTCGTCGTCGGCATGCTCGCAGGCGAGGAGGGGCCGGGTGGGATCGTCTTCCACGACTTCTCGACCACGATGCTGGTGGCTCAACTCGCGCTTGCCGTGATCCTGCTCGACGGCGGCTTGCGCACGCGCGCCTCGACCTTGCGCGTCGCGTCGACGCCGGCCGCCGTGCTTGCCAGCGCCGGGGTGGTGATCACGGCGCTGGTGCTGGGCCTGTTCGCGACGTGGCTGTTCGATGTCGACTGGCGGATCGGGTTTCTGCTCGCCGCTATCGTGGGTTCCACCGACGCCGCGGCGGTATTCTCGCTGCTGCGCAACAGCGGGGTGCACCTCAACGATCGGGTCAAGGCCACGCTCGAGATCGAGTCCGGGGCGAACGATCCGATGGCGATCCTGCTCGTGACGGTGATGGTTCAGTCGATCATGTCACCTGGCGAGGCCGACGGCTGGACCTATGTGCTGATGCTCATGCAGCAGCTTGCACTCGGGGTACTTGCCGGCCTGACCGGCGGCTGGGTGCTGGCGCGCCTGCTGGCGCGTCTGCGTCTGGCCGAGGGCTTGTACGCACTGCTCATCGTGTCCGGCGGCCTGATGGTGTTTGCTGCGACCAACATGCTCGGTGGAAGCGGGTTTCTCGCGATCTACCTGGCCGGCTTGATCATCGGTAACCGTCGCTGTCATGCCACGGAGCACGTCTTTCGCGTGATGGACGGTCTGGCGTGGCTCGCGCAGGCGGGAATGTTTCTTGCGCTCGGTCTGCTCGTGACCCCTTCGCATCTCGTCGAGCATTGGCAGCTTTCTCTGGCAATGGCCTTCTTCCTCATGCTCGTCGCCCGTCCGATCGCGGTATGGTCGTGTCTTTTCCCGCTGCGCTTCGCCGCCAACGAGATCGCATACATCTCGTGGGTGGGACTGCGTGGTGCAGTGCCCATCGTGCTGGCGATGTACCCGCTGATGATGGGCGTGCCGCATTCGCTGCTGCTGTTCGACGTCGCTTTTGCGGTGGTCCTGGTATCGCTGCTGGTGCAGGGGTCGACCGTGCCGGCTGCCGCCCGGATGATGGGCGTGATCGTCCCGCCGCGCGACGAACCGGTCGACCGCATGGAAGTCTGGGTCGGGGAGCGGGCTACGCTCGATCTGCTGGAGTACGTGGTGGGAGAGCGCTCCCGTGCCGATGGAATGCACCCCGATTCACTCGTTTCGCAGGAGGCCGGCACGAACGTGCGCTGTGCCACGGTTCTGCGCAAGGGCAAGGTCGTGCCTCTGAATCGTGCAACGCGACTCAAGGCGGGCGATTCGGTGTGGCTGATCGCACCCGACGAAATGGCGGAAAGGCTTGCGGGCGCTTTTGCGCCCGGGCGGGAAGACGAACTCACCGCGCATGCCGGGTTCTTCGGAGAATTCACCGTGGCGGCCGACTGCCTCGCCGGCGACCTGGCCGCGGCGTACGGCCTGGTGCTGGACAACGGTGAGGGCGACATGCCTTTGAGCACCCTGGTCATAAGGCGCCTGGGGCGCCGCCCGGTGGACGGGGATCGCGTGCGCATCGGGGCGTTCGAGCTGACCGTGCGGCATACCGATGCGAAGGGCAATATCGACCAGATCGGACTGAAGTGCCCCAAGCCGGCGCAGTAGTCGGCCATTCGCACACGCTCGGCATTGCGCTCCGACGTGTCGAAAGCGGTGGGAAGTTGATCTTGATCAACGGCGTATTGTCGACCGTACGGTAGTTTCTACACCTCGGTTTTCAAGGTGAGGGGTCGAGCGCATGGGTGCTCCGATGAAAGTGCCGGCAGCGGGCCGGATGTTCATGTCCGGTAACGAGGCCGTGGCCCGCGCGGTATGGGAGGCCGGCGTCGGGGTCGCGGCCAGCTACCCGGGAACGCCGGCGACCGAGATTCTCGAGGTCCTCGCCAACTATCCCGATCTGTATACCGAATGGTCGGTGAACGAGAAGGTTTCGCTCGAAGTCGCGTTCGGCGCATCCATGGTCGGCACGCGTGCGTTCTGCGCGATGAAGCACGTCGGGCTGAATGTCGCATCCGATGCCTTGATGACGCTCACGCTGACCGGGGCCGAGGCCGGACTCGTTATCGCGGTGGCCGACGACGTGGGCCTCTCGTCCTCGCAGAACGAACAGGATTCGCGTTTCTGGGGGCGCTTTGCGCATGTTCCGGTGCTCGAGCCGGCCGACTCGCAGGAAGCCTATGCGATGACCCATGCCGCCTTCGAACTCTCGGAGCGATTCCGCACCCCGGTCATCCTGCGCATGACGACACGGATCTGTCACGTCAAGGGTGTCGTGATCTCCGGGGAGCGGGTGGAGGTGCCGACAACCGGTTTCACCAAGGATCCGCAGCGCTGGGTGATGGTTCCGGGGCATGCCAGGCCGCGCTTGCCGATGATGTATGAGCGCGAAGCGGCGCTGCGTGTGGAGTCCGAGGCCTCGGCGCTGAACCTGATCGTCGAGGGAAGCGACCGGCGCATAGGCATCGTCACGTCCGGACCGGTGTTCATGCATGCGCGCGATGCCTTCCCCGATGCGCCAGTGTTCAAGCTCGGCCTGTCCTATCCCCCCCCGATGGATCGGCTGCGCGAGTTTGCCGCGTCGGTCGACGTACTGCTCGTCGCGGAAGAAACCGAACCCCTCCTGGAAACCGAGATCAAGGCGGCCGGTATTGCCTGCAAGGGCAAGGACGTCCTGCCGCGCACGGGAGAGCTTGCCCCCGATGTGCTGAAGACCGGCTTCGCGCGCCTGCGCGGTGAAGTGGTTCCGGAACCCGAGCACGTGGCGCCCCAGCCGATCTTCCCGCGCCCGCCGACCTTGTGTGTCGCCTGTCCGCATCTGGGTATCTATTACACGCTTTCACAAATGCGCAACCTGCTCGTTTCGGGCGATATCGGCTGCTACACGCTGGGCGCGGGACATCCGTGGAACGCACTCGACGCCACCATCTCGATGGGGGCATCGATGGGCATTGCGCTGGGCATGGACAAAGGTCGTGGTCCTACCGATGCGAACAAGAAGGTGCTCGCGGTGATCGGCGATTCGACCTTCATGCACATGGGCATGCAGGGCTTGCTCGACATCACCTACAACCGCGGCAACGTGACGATCCTTCTCCTGGACAACCGCACCGTCGGCATGACGGGCGGGCAGGACAACCCGGGCAGCGGGCGCGACATCCACGGTAACGATGCGCCACGCGTCGACTTCGCCAAGCTGTGCGAGGCGCTCGGAGTGAAGAAGGAACGCATCCGCACGCTGGATCCCTATCAACTGCCGGTGCTGTTCAAGGCGTTGCGCGAGGAGACGAAGATCGACGAGCCGTCGGTCATCATCACCGACCGGCCGTGCGTGCTGATCGATCACTATGAGCCGACGCAAGCCTATCTCGTCGAGGACGACCGCTGTACAGGCTGTGGCAACTGCCTCGATGTGGGCTGTCCTGCCATCCATGTTACGCGCCGCGGCAAGGAAGTGAAGGCTTCGGGCAAGGAGGTCGACCTGGCGTTCGTGCGCATCGAGACCGCGGCATGCACGGGTTGCGGCCTGTGTGTGCAACCGTGCGCACCGGAGGCGATCGTTCATGCTGATCCGAAGAAGACCGTTCAACCCATGCAGTTCGTGAGGCGTTGAGGATATGAGCACGATCACAAACATCATCGTGTGCGGTGTCGGCGGACAGGGCGTCATGACCGCCACGGAAATCCTCGCCGAGGCGGCGCTGTCACTGGGTTTCGACGTCAAGAAGACCGAGGTTGCCGGCATGAGCCAGCGCGGCGGCGTGGTGACTTCCCACCTGCGTTTCGGACCGGAAGTGCGCTCGCCGCAGGTGTTGCCCGGGCAGGCCGATCTGCTGGTGGGCTTCGAAGCCGCCGAGGCCTTGCGCTGGGGGCACATGTTGCGCCCCGGTGGCGTCGCGCTGGTCAACACCGGGCGCATCGTCCCGCCGGTGGTCAATATCGGGTTGTTCGACTATCCGGACGATCCGGTCGCGCAGATGCGCGCACTGGGCTTGGCGCTGCACTCGTTCGACGCGACTTCGCTCGCGCTCGAGCTGGGCAACATTCGCCTGGGCAATACCGTCATGCTGGGGGCGATGTCGGACCGTCTGCCGTTTCCCGCCCAGGTGCTGCGCGATGCCGTGCTGGCCCGCTTCGCAAGCCGCAAGCCCGCGCTGGTGGAACTCAACAGGGAAGCCTTCGAGATGGGTCGCAGGGCCGTCTCAGGTGAATCCGTAGCGGTCTGAACCGGTTTACGGTACGGGCATTTAGGGAAACCGGCGCAGCTTTGATAAAATGTCCCGTTTTCCTTCAGGGGCTTGTTCGATGTCGGCTCGGATTCTCGACGGTAACGCTCTGGCAGCGCGCTTGCGCGTGCAACTGGCCGAACGCGCGGCAGCGCTCAGGGACAAGGGGGTCGAGCCCTGCCTCGCCGTGATTCTGGTTGGGGAGGACCCGGCCTCGGCGGTCTACGTGCGTAACAAGGTCGCGGCCTGTGCGAAGGCCGGGATCAAGTCCCTCAAGTATGAATATCCGGCGGACGTCTCGCCGGCGTTGGTGCTGGAGCGCATCGCCGCGTTGAATGCGGATCCCGGTGTGCACGGCATCCTCGTTCAGTTGCCGCTTCCGGCCCGGTTCGACGAGGCGGTGGTACTCGAAACGATTGCGGTCGAGAAGGACGTCGATGGCTTCCACGCGGAGAACGTGGGCCGGCTGTCGCAGGGTAACCAGGCCTTCATTCCATGCACACCCTACGGTGTGATGAAGATGCTCGAATCGGAGAACGTCCAGGTGCAGGGTGCCGAGGCGGTCGTGATCGGGCGCTCCAACATCGTCGGCAAGCCGATGGCCATGCTCCTGACCAACGCCGGCGCGACCGTCACCGTATGTCATTCGAAGACCCGCGATCTTGCCGCACACTGTCGGCGTGCCGACATTCTCGTCGCCGCGGTGGGGCGGCCGAAGTTCGTTAAGGGCGACATGGTCAAACCCGGAGCGGTCGTGATCGATGTCGGTATCAACCGACTCGCGGACGGCCCCGATGCCGGCAAGCTGTGCGGCGACGTCGATTTCGCGTCGGTTTCCGAGGTCGCCTCGCTGATCACCCCGGTACCCGGCGGCGTCGGGCCGATGACCATCACCATGCTGCTTGCGAATACTATTGAATCAGCGGAGCGCGTTGCCGCGCGGGGAGCATGAACATGACCGCACAACCCATTGTCGGCATTGTCATGGGGTCGGACTCGGACTGGCCGACGATGCAGGCCGCAGCGAAGATCATGAAGGCGTTCGGCGTGCCGTACGAGGCGCGTGTGGTGTCAGCACACCGCACACCGGACCTGATGTTCGAGTATGCTGCAACGGCACGCGAGCGCGGGCTCAAGGCAATCATCGCCGGTGCCGGCGGTGCCGCACACCTTCCGGGCATGATCGCATCCAAGACCACGGTGCCGGTCCTCGGCGTGCCGGTTCAGTCGCGGGCGCTGTCCGGGCAGGATTCGCTGCTGTCGATCGTTCAGATGCCCAAGGGCGTACCCGTGGCGACGTTCGCGATCGGCGAGGCCGGTGCAGCCAACGCGGCGTTGTTCGCGGTGGCGATGCTCGCAGGCACGGATGCGTCGCTGCGCGAAAAACTCGATGCCTTCCGCACCGGCCAGACGCAAACCGTGCTCGACATGAAGTTGCCGGAGCTGGAATGATTCCAGGATGATCCTCCCCCCTGCCACCCTCGGCATGCTCGGTGGCGGCCAACTCGGCCGCTTCTTTGTTTCGGCTGCACACGAAGCGGGCTACAAGGTGTGTGTGCTGGATCCTGATCCGCACAGCCCCGCCGGCCTCATCGCCGACCGACACATCGTCGCGGCCTACGACGACTTCGTCGCGCTTGACGAATTCGCTGCGGGTTGTGCCGCGGTGACGACCGAGTTCGAGAACGTGCCGGCCGGAACGCTCGAGTATCTGCTCAAGTTCATTCCGGTGCACCCGGCACCGGCTGCGGTTGCGATCTGCCAGAACCGGATCGCCGAGAAGACTTTCCTGGCGGAGAACGGATTGCCGCACGGCCCGTTCGCGGTGATCGAATCCGAGAGCGACGTGCGCAATGCCGATGCAGGCTTGTTTCCTGCGGTGCTGAAGGTCGCTCGCTTCGGATACGACGGCAAGGGCCAGGCGAGGGTGGCCAATCGCGACGAGGCGCTCCATGCCTTCCATCAGTTCCATCATGAACCCTGCGTACTCGAGCGCATGCTCGCGCTCGATTTCGAGGTCTCGGTCGTCCTGGCACGTGACGAGCACGGGCATATGCGCTGTTTTCCGACAGTGGAGAACCGGCACCGGAACGGAATTCTCGACGTCACGATCGCGCCGGCACGCGCGACGGCGATACAACGCGACCGTGCGCAGGAGATCGCCGGGAAGATCGCCGAGAGGCTCGGCTACGTCGGTACCCTGGCGGTCGAGTTCTTCGTCTGCCGTGGGGAACTGCTCGTAAACGAGATGGCGCCGCGCCCGCACAACAGTGGCCACCATACGCTCGATGCCTGCGTCACCAGCCAGTACGAGCAGCAGGTGCGTGCCCTGTGCGGCTTGCCGTTGGGCGAACCGCGGCAGCATTCCGCAGCGGTCATGGTCAACCTGCTCGGCGAGTTGTGGTACGACGCCGATCGCCATCGCGAGCCCGATTGGTCGGTGCTGCATGTGGTGCCCGGCCTCAGGCTTCACCTCTACGCCAAACACCACGCCCGCCCAGGGCGCAAGATGGGGCACTTCACCGTGATCGGTGACGATCCGGCAGACGTCCTGGGCCGGGCCATGGATGCCCGCGCGGCGCTCGGAATCACCGACCCATGAAGGCCGTCGCCGCTTCCGCGGGTGCGATCAGCCGTGCCACGGAGTTGCTGCGCGCCGGAGAACTCGTCGCATTCCCCACCGAGACGGTTTATGGCCTGGGTGCCGATGCGCTCGATCCGCGAGCCGTGAGCAAGATCTTCGCCGCCAAGGGGCGACCGCCCGATCATCCGCTAATTGTCCATATTCCCGACGCCGAGCATCTGCCGCGTTGGGCAGCGCGCATTCCAAAGGAAGCGCTGGCGCTTGCGCGTGCGTTCTGGCCCGGTCCGCTGACTCTCATCCTGAAGCGCGAAGCGGGCGTGCCGGACGAGGTGACTGGTGGACAGGATACGGTCGGCGTGCGCGTCCCCGATCATCCGGTTGCGCTCGCGTTGCTGCGCGCGTTCGATTCGGGCATTGCCGCCCCCAGCGCAAACCGCTTCGGCCGTATCAGTCCCACGACGGCCGAACATGTCCGCGAGGAACTGGGGAATCGGGTGGCGATGATCCTCGATGGCGGCGCGTGCGGAGTCGGGATCGAATCGACGATTCTCGACCTGTCGCGAGAAGCGCCCGAGATTCTGCGCCCGGGCGCGATCTCGCGCGAAGCCATTGCCGCCGTGATCGGTCGCCGACCGCGAATGCGCGGCGAGGAGCCGCAAGCGGCGCAAGGCGAGCCTCCGCGCGCGTCCGGAGCGCTCGCGGCACACTATGCGCCTCGCACACCCTTGCGCCTGGTCTCGCCCGATCAACTGGGCGAGGAAGCCGCCATGCTGGCTGGCCAAGGCAGTCGTGTCGCCGTCCTGTCGCGCAGCCGCGAGAAACCGCACGATCCCCGTTTGACGTGGCTTGCGGCGTCAGAAGACCCTGCAGGCTTCGCGCACGACCTCTACGCCGCCCTCCGCGCGCTCGATGCCACAGGTGCCGACTTCATCCTGGTCGAGACTCCGCCGCCCGGCCCCGAGTGGGATGCCGTCGCCGACCGGCTCGGGCGTGCCGTGGTCGGTTCGGGCGATCGCGACGAAACCTGACCCGTACGACCCAATGCCGTTCCCGGCCCTTGCAGGAAGGCGTGCACTACAGCCGCAGCGTCGAGGATGATCGCTTGGTGCTCTCTGGCCTGGGCCGTCAGTGCTTGCTGTCGGCCGCGAATTCCTCGGTCGTAGCCGCCGCCGTCTTCCTGCCGAAGGTGCGCAGGATGACCACGTAGAACAGCGGGATGAAGAAGATGCCCAGCGCCGTGGCGGACAGTGTGCCGCCGAGCACGCCGGTGCCGATGGCGTTCTGCGCTCCTGAGCCGGCGCCGGTCGCGATGGTCAGCGGTACGACGCCCAGGCCGAAGGCCAGCGAGGTCATCAGGATCGGGCGCAGACGCTGGCGCACCGCGGTCAGGGTGGCCGAGATCATGTCGCGACCCTCCGCCATCTGCGCCTTGGCGAACTCGACGATTAGGATGGCGTTCTTCGACGACAGGCCGATGATCGCCAGCAGGCCCACCTGGAAGAACACGTCGTTCGGCATCCCGCGCCCCAGGGCCGCAACCAGGGCGCCGAGCACACCGAGCGGCACCACCATCATCACCGCAAAGGGGATGGACCAGCTCTCGTACAGAGCGGCGAGACACAGGAACACGACGAGGATGGACAGCGCGTACAGGGCGGGGGCCTGGGCGCCCGAACGGCGCTCCTCGTAGGAGGTGCCGCTCCACTCGAAGCCGAAGCCGGGCGGCAACTGGGCCATGATCTCCTCGACCGCCTGCATCGCGTCCCCCGAAGACAGCCCGGGCGCGGCCTGTCCGAGCAGCTCCATGGCCGGCTGGCCGTTGAAGCGCTCCAGGCGTGGCGGGCCGAAGGTCCAGTGCGCCGAGGCGAAGGCCGACACCGGCACCATCTCGTCCGCGGCGTTGCGCACATACCACTTGCCGAGGTCCTCCGGGAGCATGCGCGCTTCGGCGTCGCCCTGGAGGTAGACCTTCTTGATGCGGCCGCGATTGATGAAGTCGTTCACGTAGCTGCCGCCCCACGCGGTCGACAGGGTCGCGTTGATGTCGGTCACCGACACGCCCAATGCGCCGGCGCGCGCGTGGTCGATCTCGAGGCGGTATTCCGGAGTGTCCTCCTGGCCATTCGGGCGCACCCCGACCAGGCGCGGATCCTGACGGGCAAGCCCGAGGAACTGGTTGCGCGCCGCCATCAGCGCGTCGTGGCCAAGGCCGGCACGGTCCTGCAACTGCACGTTGAAGCCGCCCGAGACCCCCAGTTCCAGTACCGCAGGAGGCACGAACGCGAATACCATCGCCTCGCGGATCTGCGAGAACGCGCCCATCGCGCGCGCGGCAACGTCCTTTACGTTTTGCCCCGCGCCGGTGCGCTGATTCCACGGGTGGAGGTTTACGAAACCGATGCCGACATTCTGGCCGCGGCCGCCGAAGCTGAAGCCGGCGACGGTGAACAGTGCGCGCACGTTGTCCTTCTCGTTTTCGAGGAAGTGCTTCTCGACCTTCCTGAGCACGTCGAGCGTTCGCTCCTGGGTTGCTCCCGCCGGGAGCAGTATCTGCGTGAACATCACCCCCTGATCCTCGTCCGGAAGGAAGGAGGTCGGCATGCGCACGAACAGCAGCCCGAGTACGAGAACGATGGCGAGGTAGATCACCAGAAAGCGTCCGCTGCGATGCAGGATGTAAGCCACCGACGACTCGTAGCGCTTCTGGTTGCGGTTGAACATGCGGTTGAACCAGCCGAAGAAGCCCCGGAACCAGCTGTGTTCGCCGTGGCTGTGTCCTTTCGGGACCTGTTTAAGCATCGTCGCGCACAGCGCGGGGGTGAACACGATGGCGACCAGCACCGACAGCGCCATCGCCGAGACGATGGTGATTGAGAACTGGCGGTAGATCACACCGGTGGAACCGCCGAAGAAGGCCATCGGTACGAACACCGCCGAGAGCACGAGGCCGATGCCGATCAGCGCGCCCGTGATCTGCCCCATCGACTTCCTGGTCGCTTCCTTCGCGGGCAGGCCCTCTTCGGTCATGATGCGTTCGACGTTCTCGACGACGACGATCGCGTCGTCGACGAGCAGGCCGATGGCCAGCACCATGCCGAACATGGTGAGCATGTTGATCGAAAAGCCGAAGGCCGCCATCAGGCCGAAGGTGCCCAGCAGCACCACCGGAATCGCGAAGGTGGGAATCAGGGTCGCGCGGATGTTCTGCAGGAACAGGAACATCACCAGGAACACGAGCGCCACGGCCTCGATCAAGGTCACCACGACCTTCTGGATCGAGTTGCGCACGAAGGGGGTCGTGTCGAAGGGGACCACCGCCGTGACGCTGGGAGGATAGAACTCCGCCATCTCGGCGATCTTGGCGCGGACCGCGTTGCCCGTCTCCAGCGCGTTGGCCCCGGCCGCCAGGCGAACGGCAATGCCCGCCGCAGGCTGTCCGTTGAAGCGTGCGATGGTGTCGTAGTTCTCTGCGCCGATCTCGACGCGCGCGACGTCGCGCAGTCGCACCTCACCGCCGGATGTGGTGGTGCGCAGCAGGATGTCCTCGAACTCCTCGACGCTCTGCAGGCGGCTCTGCGCGGTGATCGATGCGGTGAAGCCCTGGCCCGGTCGCGCCGGCGTGCCGCCGAGGTGGCCGGCCGAGACCTGCGTGTTCTGGGATTCGATGGCGCGGCGCACGTCCAAGGGTGTGAGCCGGTAATTGACCAGTCTGGCAGGATCGAGCCAGATCCGCATCGCGTACTGGGAACCGAACACCACGACCTCGCCCACGCCGGTCACGCGCGACAGTGGGTCCTGCACGCTCGACACGAGGAAGTCGGTCAGGTCGAAGTTCGACATCGAGCCGTCCTCGGCAACGAAGCCGATCACCATCAGGAAGTTGCGCGCCGATTTCGCGACCTGCACGCCCTGTTGCTGCACCGCCTGCGGCAACAGCGGCAACGCAAGCTGCAGCTTGTTCTGCACCTGCACCTGGGCGATGTCCGGGTCGGTGTCGGCACTGAAAGTCAGCGTGATCGTGGCCCGCCCGAACGAGTCGCTCGACGAGTTGAAGTAGAGCAGGCCGTCGAGCCCGGTCATCTTCTGCTCGATGACCTGGGTGACCGAATCCTCGACTGCCTTTGCCGAGGCGCCAGGATACATTGCGTTGATCGCGATGGCGGGAGGGGCGATCGCCGGGTACTGCGAAACGGGGAGGTTCAGGATCGAAAGCGCCCCCGCCAGCATGATGACAATCGCGATGACCCACGCGAAGATGGGCCGGTCGATGAAGAATCGGGCCATGGCGAGACCCTCAGTGCGCGCCGGCGCCGTCGCCGGCGGGCGGGGCGATGATGGTGACCTGGGCGCCGGGGCGGATCATCTGCAGCCCCTCGACGACCACACGATCGCCGGGAGCGAGCCCTTCGGAGACGATCCAAGCATCGCCGAGCGCGCGCGAGATCACGAGGTCCCGAGCTTCGACCGTGTTGTCAGCGTTGACCACCATTGCCAGCGCCCGGCCGCGCGCATCGCGCGAGACGGCGCGGTGCGGCAGGCGGATCGCGTCCGGGGCGACGCCTTCCTCCAGCACGGCGCGTACGTACATGCCGGGCAGCAGTCGCTGGTCGGGGTTCGGGAACACGGCGCGCAGGGTGACCGTGCCGGTGCCCTGGTCGACAGACACCTCGGAAAAGGCGAGTTCGCCCGTGTGTTCATAGGTCGACCCGTCCTCGAGGATCAAGCTCACCGTGGCCCTGCCGTCCTGCGTGCGCTCGATGCGGCCGCTATCGAGCGCCTTTCGGAGCCGGAGCAGGTCGGTGCTGGATTGGGTCAGGTCGACGTAGATCGGATCGAGTTGCTGAACGGTCGCCAAGGCTTCGCCCTGGCTTGCCGTGACCAGCGCGCCGGGCGTGACCGCGGAGCGGCCAGTCCGTCCCGGAATCGGCGACTTGAGTTTCGTGTAGTCGAGATCGATGCGCGCACGTGTCAGCGCGGCCTTCCCGCCCGCCACTTCGGCTTCGGCCTGTTTCAAGGCCGCAATCGCGTCGTCGAGCGACTGCTTGCTCACGGCACTGGCCCTGCTCAGTTCCTCGAAGCGCCGCGCCCGCGCACGTGCCGTAGCGGCGTTCGCTTCGGCACGCGCCAGGTTGGCCTGTGCGGTTTGCACGGCGGCGCGATAGGTGGCATCGTCGATCTCGTACAACACCTCGCCTTCGGCGACCTCGGCCCCCTCGGTAAACAGCCGCTTGCGGATGATGCCCCCGACCTGTGGCCGGACCTCGGCGATCAGGAAAGGCGTCGTCCGTCCGGGGAGTTCGCTCGTGATCGCGATCGGGGCGGCTTCGACGACGAGCACGCTGACTCGGGGCGGTGCCTGCGGGGCGGCGGCGGGGGCGGTCTCCTGCTTGCCGCACGCGGAAAGAAGCAAAGACACGAGCAGTGCGAGGCATGCGAAGGCGGCGGTGCGATGGAACTGGGCGTGCATTACGGTCGTGTCCCTTGGGCGGGCGGTTGGTGTGGCCGCATGTTGGTTTAGAAGGCGTATTCTAGAATGAACGTTCTACCCGTGCTAAGCTTTTTCTGACTTTTGCCGGGGATGCCTCCGGCGTGAACCGCCAACGGGGAGCCACCCATGTCGTCCATGATCGGACCTGCCGAAACCGAACCGAGCGCGAGTGCGCGGGCCGAAATCCGGCGCGCCCAGATTCTCGATGCGGCGGCAGCCTGCTTTCGGGAACATGGTTTCCACGGGGCGAGCATCGCCCGCATCTCCAGGGCATCGGGCATGAGCGCGGGCCATATCTACCATTACTTTCGCAACAAGGAAGAGATCATCGAGGCCATCGTCGAGCAGGACGTCGCCCGCATTCTCGACGTGCACGGACGCCTGCGCGCGACCACCGACCCCGAGGCGACGACCATGGTGTGCGTGGCCGAAGCGGTGCGCAACATGCTCGATCCAGACATGGCGGCGCTGAAGCTCGAGATCCTCGCCGAGGCCGCGCGCAATGCGCGCATCGCCAAACTCGTCCGCGCCGCCGATCAGCGTACCAGGGCCAGTCTGATCGAGACCCTGTGTGCGCTCGGCAAGGCACGTTCGGCCGAAGATCTCGACGATTGCGCCGACAGCCTGTGCGCGATGTTCGATGGGCTCATGACCCGCGGCGTGCGCAATCCCGATCTCGACGCCGATACCGTCACGCGCCGCTATCAGCGCATGGTCAAGTCCCTGCTCCAGCTGTGACGATCATGTGAGCCCCGGCCCGTCGGCTTCCCAAATGCGGAACCGCTGGATATAATGCGCACCCTCAGGGCCGATAGCTCAGCTGGGAGAGCGCTGCGTTCGCAATGCAGAGGTCGAGGGTT
>DAOMNN010000002.1:0-2404 GCA_035443825.1 Rhodocyclaceae bacterium
CGCTGCGACCACTCCAGATAGCCCTTGTTCCAGTTGCGCATGTACTGGTAGGAGCGCGGCAACTCGTAGTGGAACACGCAGTTGTTCTGCGCATACATCTCCCACTGCCGCGGGTTGGGCTCGCCGCGCATGAATTTTTCGCCGCCCTTGCCGCGCCAACCCGCCAGAAAACCGATCCCGGAACCCGGCTCGGTTTCGTAGTTCACGATGAAGTCCGGATAGTCGCGGTACTTGCGGGTGCCATCCTTGCGCGCGAACGCGGGCAGTTTCAGTCGAGTCCCGAGTTCGATCAGCACCTCCTGGAAGGGCTTGCATTCCCCGGTCGGCGGCAGCACCGGTATGCGCACCGAATCGACCGGTCCCTCGAATTCCGAGATCGGCCGGTCGAGCATCGACATCACGTCGTGGCGTTCGAGATAGGTGGTATCGGGCAGGATGAGATCCGCGAATGCGGTCATCTCCGAATGGAACGCATCGCACACGACCAGGAACGGAATCTTGTACTCGCCGTCCTCGTCCCGATCGTTGAGCATCTTCCTCACCTCCTCCGTGTTCATGGTGGAGTTCCACGCCATGTTGGCCATGAAGATGAGAAGCGTATCGATTCGGTAGGGATCGCCGCGCCACGCATTGGTGATGACGTTGTGCATCATCCCGTGCACCGACAGCGGATACTCCCACGAGAAAGCCTTGTCGATGCGAACCGGCTTGCCCTCCTCGTCCACGAAGAGGTCATCGGGTTCGGCCGGCCAGCCCAAGGCCATGCCGTCGAGCGGCGTATTCGGTTTGACGGCCAGCGGCGTGTTGGGTGTCTTGGCGCAAGGCGGAATCGGTCGCGGGAACGGCGCCTTGTGGCGGAAGCCGCCCGGCCGGTCGATCGTGCCCAGCAGCGTCATCAGGATCGCCAGCGTGCGAATGCCGTGAAAGCCGTTGGAATGCGCCGCCAGGCCCCGCATTGCATGGAACGCGACCGGATTGCCGGTCACGGTGTCGTGTTCCTTGCCCCACGAATCGGTCCACGAGATCGGCAGTTCGATCTTCTGATCGCGCGCGGTGATGCCCATCTCGTGCGCCAGCCGCGTGATCGTCTCGACCGGAATGCCCGTGATCCGGGATGCCCACTCCGGGGTGTAGTCCTTGACCCGCTCCTGGAGCAGTTGAAATGCCGGCTTCACTGGCGTGCCGTCGGTCAGAACGAAGTCGCCGCGCAGAAATGGATCAGCCCCCTCGGTGTGTGAAATCACCGCACGATCGGTGTTCCGGTCCCACCACAGCTTGTTAGGAGAATCGGGGCACCCTTCTTCCTCGGGCACCTCGGCACGCAAAAGCATGCCGAACTCATCGCTGTTCTCATCCTGATTCACCAGTTGTCCGGCATTCGTGTAGCGCACCAGGAAGTCGCGATCGTAAAGGCCCTGCTCGATGATCTCGTGCACGATGGCCAGCAGCAGCGCGCCATCGGTGCCGGGACGGATCGGCACCCATTCGTCGGCAACCGCCGAATAGCCGGTGCGCACCGGGTTGATCGAAACGAAACGTCCGCCCGCACGCTTGAATTTCGAGATCGCGATCTTGAGGGGATTCGAGTGGTGGTCCTCGGCAGTGCCGATCATCACGAACAGCCTGGCGCGTTCGAGATCCGGCCCGCCGAATTCCCAGAAGGAACCGCCGATGGTGTAGATCATCCCTGCGGCCATGTTGACCGAGCAGAACCCGCCGTGGGCGGCGTAGTTGGGTGTTCCGAACTGGCGCGCGAACAGCCCGGTCAGCGCCTGCATCTGGTCGCGGCCGGTAAACAATGCAAACTTTTTCGGGTCCGTCTCGCGTATCCTGCCCAGCCGCTCGGCGAGAATCGAGAAAGCCTCCTCCCATTCGATCGGTTCGAAGGCGCCCGCGCCCCGCTCCGCACCCTGCTTGCGCAGCAGCGGCCGGGTGAGGCGTGCCGGCGAGTACTGCTTCATGATCCCGGAGCTTCCCTTGGCGCAAATGACGCCCTTGTTCAGGGGATGATCCGGATTGCCGTCGATGTAGCGCACTTCGCCATCGCGAAGGTGCACACGTATGCCGCAGCGGCAGGCGCACATGTAGCAGGTCGTCGTGCGCGTCTCGCACGCCGCATCGGGTGCCGGCGACTTGAGGGGGTCGTGCACAGGGTGTGTGGCCATGGACGGATACTCTCTGTATGCGGGCCTTCCCGGCCTCGTCGGGTCGGGGCGACCCCTATTAGGCGCAAGCATCGAGCCGCTGTCTATAACCGGCTCGGGCAGCCGCTCACCCCCCATGTGGGTAGCGTTGCTACTATATGCGTGAACTTTTGGAATTCTCAGCGATGCATCCATCGCCACTCGTTATTGAACCGAATCGGCCGATCCCGTTCCAATCCCGACGAGAAGTCTGATCGTGG
>DAOMNN010000002.1:2504-27600 GCA_035443825.1 Rhodocyclaceae bacterium
TATTGAACCGAATCGGCCGATCCCGTTCCAATCCCGACGAGAAGTCTGATCGTGGAGAAGTCTGATCGTGGAGAAGTCTGATCGTGGAGAAGTCTGATCGTGGAGAAGTCTGATCGTGGTCAAAGTCTTTCGCATTGATTCGTGTTTTACTCTATATTAGTCATAACTGAAGTACATCGAGCTGCAGCCGCTCCGTGAGCGCGCATACGAAGCAGCCGGAAACCGGGGTGTGAGGAGGAAATCATTGATGCGTATCCAGCCGAACCGACGGCGGGAAGCCGCTGCATCCTGTAAGCAGGAGCGCGTGCTCGAACCCAGGGTTGTCGACTCGAGCGACCGTGAATTCCGTGCACCTCTGGAGCAACTGCTACGGGCGATCATGACGCTCGCCGGAGCCGATGCAGCCGCGATTCGACATCTCGAAGAAGACACCCACCAGCTGCGCCTCGTCGCGGCGGTCGGCATGCCCGCCACCCTGCTCAACACGGCGTTCAGGGTTGCGGATTCCTGCGGCACCTGTGGTGAATCGGTAGCCCGCAATGCGCCGCGTCATTCGGCCAAGTCCTGTAACTGCGCCATCGAGATCGGGAAGGTCACCCCTTCGGCCAGGGGCCATCGGGCCTTCGTGGTACCGCTCCACCATCGGGGTGCGCCCTGCGGCGTGCTCAAGCTATTCCTGCCCGCCCGCCGCAAACTCCCTCAATCGCTGTCGCCCCTGCTCGCGGCACTGGGAGAAATGGTCGGACTGAGTCTCGAGAATGGCCGCCTGATGCAGAAGAACCTGCAGGCGAGCCTGAACCACGAGCGGCACATCCTGGCCAACGAAGTGCATGACTCTCTCGCACAGAATCTGGTATCGATGCGCCTGCGCACTCCCCTGCTGCGCGACGCAATCGATCAGCGCGACGATTCGCGAGCCTTCCGCTACCTGGATGAGCTCGAAGAATCGCTGATCGTGTCCCATCGTCGCGTTCGGACCCTGATCACGCACTTCCGCAGCGAACTCGATCCGCGCGGCCTGCTCCACGCACTCGACGAGGCCGTGGCGGGATTTCGCGAAATGGGTGACATCGAAGTCGAGTTCGAGAATCACGTTGCCTGTCTGCAGCTGTCTCCCGAGCAGCAGTTGCAGGTTTTTCACGTGGTCAGCGAAGCGCTGGCCAACGTCATGAAACATGCCAAGGCGCAGCATTGCCGCCTGACGATCCACGAAACTGACGGCCAGTACGTGATCGCCGTCGAGGACGACGGCATCGGCCTGGCCTCGGACCTCGCCGCCACCACGGAACACGGCCATTTCGGCCTCAACATCATGCGCGAACGTGTCGATCAGCTGGGTGGCCATATCGAGTTCGAAAGCGAAGCAGGCGCGGGTACGCGAATCCGGCTGTGCTTCCCCGCTACCGTGCCCGAAGGAAGCTATCACCATGAATGAACGGATCAGCGTAATCCTCATCGATGACCATGGCCTGTGTCGCCGCGGCCTCAAGGAACTGCTCGAACTGCGCGCCGGGATTACCGTGCTGGGCACGACGGGCGACCCCGACGAGGCGCTTGAAATGATCCAGCAGCAAGCTCCCGACCTCGTAATCATGGACTTGAAGATGCCGGCCATGGATGGCATCAGCCTGCTGCAGAAATTTCGCCATGAGGGCTGTGACGTCCCCGTGACCATGCTCACGATGAGCGCCACTCAGGAAGACATGGCTAGCGCGCTTCGGGCTGGTGCCCGCGGCTATCTGCTCAAGGACATGGACCCCGACGACGTCATCGATTCGATCCGCCGCATCGCGCGGGGTGAAATGGTCGTCGCACCGGCCATGTCACTCAAGCTGGCAAAGATCCTGCAAAGCGGCAACACCGACCACGCTCCGGAGAAGACCGAAAGGCTTACGGCGCGAGAACAGGAAATCCTGCAGTTGCTTGCGGGCGCGAAGAGCAACAAGGCGATCGCGCGCGAACTCAACATCAGCCATGACACGGTGAAGCTGCACGTACGCCACATCCTGGCGAAGCTCAATTTCAGCTCACGTGTGGAGGCCGCGGTGTATGCGGTCGAGCAAGGCATGGTGCCCACTCACCAGGCCTCGGAGGCCGAACTCGAAGAACAGCACGCACTGCAGGCTGCACGCCAGCGCACCCAGGACGCGAACTGAGCTTCGGAACCTTTCTCCGGCGGAGTCAGGGAGTCAGTTCAACAACTACCGGCGCTGCCGCATCCGCCGCAACCGCCCGTACCGCAACCTGGCGCCTCATCGGCCGCAACCAGGACGAAGCCGAAACGCCCGGGTTCGATCTCCGCATAATCGAGAACGAGGTTTTCCAGCAAGGGCTGACTGATGGGCGAGACCAACACGATGACGCCCTCGCTTTCCAGGGTCAGATCGTGCTCGCGCGGCAGGTCGAAACCCATCCCCAGCGCGAGGCTGCCGTCCTCCTGCTCCTTGGCCGCCAGGCGCAGCGCCAGATCCTCGTCGTCAAGGTCCAGCATCGCAATCCGCACCTGCTCGCCCGCCGTAGATGTCAGTGTGATCATTTGTCGTCTCTCGCTCACTCGTTTCTTGACCTGAGTCCCCGGCGGGACGGTCATCCGCGTCGTGCGCGGTGCCGCACCCGGGAGGATCGGCTCACGATGCCGCAGCAAGTGCGGCGCTGCCTTGCGCCTCGCGTTCGCGCCCGCGTTTGACCTGAAGCGCGAAACTGACAAAGCGGCTTGGCCAATGGCATGATCCGACGCCGCGCATGTGCGCATACGAAGCCAGGACGTTACGGTACACGAGACCATCATTGTGTCCGTCAATTCCGTGACCGCGCTTCACACGATAGGCAAATCGAACGCCCTGGTCGAGGTTCTCGAGGCTCGAATAGTGAAACTCGTGGGCACGTATGACCTGCTCGGGTGACGTGGCGCCAGGCCACGGCGCCCCCTCGGTTTCGACCAGTTCGACATAACCACGCCCGACCGGGCGCCGATGCATCACCACGTCGCCGGGAATGGCGCCCACCATCTCATGCCGTCCGTCCTCGGTTCGCAGGCTGCGCGTCAGATACATCAGCCCCCCGCATTCGGCATACGCCGGCATGCCACGCTCGATGGCAGCGCGGATGTCGGCACGCAGCGCCGAATTCGCTTCGAGTTCGGGAGCGAACATTTCCGGGAAACCACCGCCGATGAAGATCGCATCGACCTCGGGCAGCGCCGCATCCGCGATGGTGTCGAAGGGAACCACTTCCGCCCCGGCAGCGGCAAGCGCGGCCAGATCGTCCGCGTAGTAGAAACCGAATACCCTGTCCATTGCGACGCCGACTCTCAGCCGTGCCGGAAGCGCACGTGCAAGCGGCGCCACGGTTGCCGGCTGCTTGCGCGGTTTTCGCGTCGTCCCGGTAGCCGGCCTTTCAACATGGATCACCGCGTCGCCCGCATCCTGCGTCGCAACGGTCGAAGTCTCGTCAGCGACGAGCGGCGGTGCGTGGTGCGCCACCTCGATCACACGCTCCAGATCGACCTGGCGGGCGATTGCATCGCCGATGCAGGCGATCTGCTCTTCGGCTTCACCCGCTTCGTTGCTCGGCATGAGGCCAAGATGGCGCTCGACGATCGCAAGCCGGTCGTCCGCATGCACAGCCCCCAGGACTGCGATGTCGGTGTAGTGCTCGATGACTGCGCGCAGTTTCGCCTCGTGGCGCGCGCCGCCCAGATTGTTGAGGATCACGCCGGCAATGTGAATGTTTCGATCGAAAGCCTGGTAGCCCAGCAGCAATGGCGCGATGCCCCGGGTCATCCCCCGTGCATCGACCACCAGCACGACCGGCATGCCAAGTGCCGCCGCCAGTGCCGCATTGCTGTTGCTGCCATCCAGCGCCAGTCCGTCGTAAAGACCCTTGTTGCCTTCGACCAGGGACAGGTCGGCCCCAGCCGCCTGCAGTCGAAACAGCCGACGAATCTCGTCCATGCCCATCAGGAACGGGTCAAGATTGAAGCAGGCCCGCCCAGCGGCACGGGAAAGCCACATCGGATCGATGTAATCGGGGCCTTTCTTGAAGGGCTGGACGATCAGGCCGCGCGCCGTGAGCGCCGCACACAGCCCGATACTGATGGTGGTCTTCCCTGAGGACTTGTGCGCAGCGGAGATCAGCAGGCGTGGCATCACATCACCTCAGCCAGCCTTGCCCTCGGCTTCGTCGACCGCCGCAACCTCATCCACGCGCATGAAGGGCAAAACGCGCAAACCCAGCACCGTCGCCGCAAAAGCGACACCGACACCCCCGAGACCAAGCGCGATTTCGGGGAAGCTCGGGCGATAGTGCTCGATCGCGCCGTCAAAGAAGCTGCTGCTTGTCACATAACCCGGAAAGAGTTCGAGCGGATAGGCCTGTCCGCCGATGATGAAGACGTAAAGATGCGCAAAAGCGCCGACCAGAACAAGGCCACACGCAAGCAGCAGCATGCGCGAATTGGCGAATGCCGGATGATAGATGAGCACGAGCGGCGCCACCGTTCCCAGCAACACGTACCCTCCCCAGAAAAGTACGGGATAGATACCGCCTTCGACAAGAATGAAGCGCTCGAAATCCGTCTGCCGCGCAAAATACAGATTGGTGAGGTGGTACACGATCACGAAGTACAGCACCGCCACCACGAAGATGCCCAGCAAGCGAGCCATGCGCTGGCGTACCGGGGCATCGACTTCGCGCCCGTGCCACGCAAAGATCGCGGCCTGTGCAATCAGGAAGATGGCCATGCCCCAGGCCAGCGACATCACGATGAACATCGGCGCCAGCACTGCCGAGTGGTAAGCCTGGCGCGCTACCAGAAAGGCGAAAATGACGCCGGTACCCGTAGTGAGCACGAAGCGCCATCCGAAGGCCGCCAGACCGGCATACTTCGAATAGCGATTCATGCGCCGCTCCATCATGGTCCACAAGTAGAGCGCCACGATCGCGAACAGGCCGCTGTAGAGCAGGACATTCCACGCGAACACCGAGGTGGGGTTGTAGTGGGTCGCCGCGATCACCACACGATCCGGTCTGCCCAGGTCGAGCATCAGCACCGCGAGGCCGCCGGCCAGCAACGCCAGGGACAGCAGGCCCGAGAGCTTGGCACGCGCCTTGTAGACCGGCTTGCCGAATACCGATCCGACCGATGCGACGTTGAGCACACCCGATGCGGCAACGATCATGAAGATCGCAAATACGTGAGGCATGCCCCACACCACCTGATTCGTCATTCCCGTGATTGCATGGCCGTGGGCGTGCATTGCCCACGCGGCCCAGGCGCCGCCGGCCACGAGGAGCCCCCCGAGGGCCAGCAGGAGATAGAAATTACGTTCTTGCGTACGGGGATTGGCGTGCGTGGACACGTTCATATTCCTTGATAACGGACGCCGGTATCGAGACGCAGATCGGCACGCACCTGGGTCGAAGCCACCTCGCGCAGACGCCGTGATATCTCGCTTTCCGGGTCGTTCAGATCGCCGAAGATGATCGCGCCGTGACCCGCCTCCGCGCAGGCCTCCACGCACGCGGGCGTCTGCCCCTTGTCGACCCTGTGCACGCACAGCGTGCACGACTCGACGCAGCCCAGGCCCCGGGGAACCTCGGGATTCTGATTCGTCAGCGGCTCGTGCACGAACGAGCGTGCCTTGTACGGGCAGGCCATCATGCAATAGCGACAGCCGATGCATGTGTGGCGATCGACCAGGACGATGCCGTCGGCACGCTTGAACGACGCTCCGGTCGGGCATACATCGACGCACGGCGGATTGGCACAGTGCTGGCACATCATCGGCAGTGAAGCGGTGCGCCCCGTCGACACCTCCTTGAGTTCGATCTTGCGGATCCACTGCGGCCGCTGACGCTCGTCGATCCCGGTCGCCCCGGCCGACTCGAGGCCGTTTTCCCGGTCGCATGCCGACACGCAATCATCGCACCCGGAACTGCAGCGCGTACTGTCGATGAGCATGCCCCATCGCACCGTGCCCGACACGGGTTCGCCGGGCGCCCTGGCCGAGGCGATCTCGATCAGGCTGATGCCCGGCGCAACCATGATGCCGGCAAGCGCCGCGGCAGATGCGGCAAGGAAGTCACGCCGCGAGGCGCCGCCGCCCGGCTTGTGCTCGCTCATCTGGAACCCTCCGCGCCCGGAAGCGGGGTCAATAATCCATGTGCTGCCGAAACGGTCATCTGTGCGCGCTTGCCCTTCTCCGGTGTCGGCTGGTGGCACTCGAAGCAGGTCAGTTTCACCGCCACGAAGCTATGACAGCTCTGGCAGAAGTTCTGCTTGGTCCCGATCACCGAGCCGTTCTTGCTGCTTGCATGGCACTCGATGCAGCCGTTCAGACTGACCGCTTCGTTCCGGATCCCCTGGCGTACCGTCCTGTCCTTCTGTTCGGCCAGCATATGCGCATGCTGGCGGCGCATCTCGGCCGGCGGTGCGACACAGGCCTCCTGGCTTTCGATCACCACCTCGGGACTGGGCGTCCGGCCACCCTGGTCGGCCATGGCGGCAGCACCCCATGCGAGCATGAGTGCCACAGCCATCAACACCAGCATACGGCCCAGCCGGCCATTGCCGTGTCGCATCGTGATCGAATTCCGTGCCATGAGCGTCATCGCCTTTCCCGGCCGACCCGCCTCACTCACCCAGACCCATCTGGATGTAGCCGGTCGGACATACGTCCGCGCAGATATGGCAACCGATGCAGCGCGTGTAGTCCGTATAGACGTAACGCCCCGTAGTCGACTCCTTCTTCGGCACGCGCTTGACGGCGGTCTGCGGACAGTAGACGACGCAGTTGTCACACTCGAAGCACAGGCCGCAACTCATGCAGCGCTTGGCCTCGGCCACCGCCAGCTCCTCGCTGAGCGCCTCGATGCGCTCCTGGAAGTTGCCCAGCGCCGACTGCTGGTCGAGCGTGATGAAATTGCGCCTGTTGCGCGGCGTATACGGAAAGTGGCCGAGAAACAGTTCTTCGTGCGGAATGACGTAGCGCTCCGAACGGTTCTCGTAGTTGTGGATACCGACCGTGCTCTTGTCTGTCCCCCACATCGGCTCGGTGGACTTCGAAAGGGGCAGCCCCTTTTCCTCCACCATCTTGCGCGTGAGATCGAAGGTGTGCACGTCGATCTTGGGGCGTTTCTGCGCTTCGGCTCCGGCCAGATAGCGATCGATTCCGTCAGCCGCGATCGCGCCGTGGCCGATCGCGGTGGTCAGCAGATGCGGGCGAATCACGTCACCGCCGGCAAAGGTATCCGGCTTGCCCTGAACCTGATAGTTGCGGTCTGCAGCGACCGTGCCGCGACCATTGTCGAATTCCTCGAGACCGGTGAAGTCGACCGCCTGACCAATCGCGGAGACGATGAGGTCGGCCTCCAGATCCTGCTCGGTGCCTTCGATATTGTGAATTTCGAGCTTTCCGCCGACGATCCTCGCTTCGCACTCGACCACGCGCAGCGCGGTTGCGCGACCGTCCGGTCCCTTGATCACCGCCACAGGGGCCAACCCGCCGCGGATGGCAATACCCTCGGCCATGGCCTGCTCGACCTCGTGCTTGCTCGCCTGCATCTTGTCCACCGGGAAAACGGAGGTGAGCACCACGTCGGATCCCTGCTTTGCAGACACTTCCGCCGCGTCGTGTGCCAGGCGTCCGCCCATCACATCGGCGAAGTCCGTGGGATTGATGTGTTCGATGTGCCCAAGGCGACGCGCCACCGTGGCGACGTCGATCGAGGTATCGCCACCGCCGACCACGACGACACGCTTGCCCACGTACTTCAGGCGACCGTCGTTGAACGCCCGCAGGAAGGCCGTCGCCGTGACCACGTTGGGAGCCTCGCCATCCTCGATCGGCAGCGCGCGGCCGGACTGCGCCCCCATGCCCAGGAACACCGCATCGAACTCGGAACGGATCTGTTCGAGCGTGATGTCCTTGCCCACATGGCACTTCATGCGGGTCTGCACGCCCAGGTCAAGAATGCGCTGGATTTCGGCATCGAGGATGTGCCGCGGCGTGCGGAACCCCGGAATGCCATAGCGCATCATCCCGCCCAGGTATTCGTGCTCGTCGAAGATCGTGACCTCGTGGCCCTTCATCCTGAGCTGATAGGCACAGGACAATCCCGCCGGCCCGCCACCGAGGATCGCGACCTTCTTGCCGCTTCGAGCCTCGGGCGCCTTGTACTTCAAGCCGTTGGCGATCGCGTACTCGCCGAGGAAGTGCTCGACTGAATTGATGCCGACGAAATCCTCGACTTCGTTCCGGTTGCATCCGCTTTCGCACGGCGCCGGGCACACGCGTCCCATCACCGAGGGAAACGGATTGGCTTCGGTCAGCCGCCGCCATGCATACTCCTGCCACGGCATGTCTGCGGGCGGCTTTTCGATCCCGCGCACGATGGACAGATAGCCCCGGATGTCCTCGCCCGACGGGCAGCTTCCCTGACAGGGCGGCGTCGACTGGACGTAGGTCGGGCACTTGTGCGAGTAGCTCGCCTGGAAAATCTTGTCACGCAGGGACGTGACTGCCGTGTCGCCGTCGCGGTAGCGACGAAACGTCAGCTTGGTCTCGGTGGTTTCGGTGTTGACTGACATCGCTGTTCTCCGAATGCTGATCTGGTTGTATTGACCGCGGGCGCCTACTGCTCGTCACCCAGCTTGATGGCCGTGCTCACGAGTTGATGCACACCGCCGACCATGCCCATCTTGAAACCGTAATACGGAAGTACCTTGCTGAACTGCGCCTTGCAGATCGCGCAGATGGTGGCCATGAAGTTCACCCCGTGACTGTCGACGACTTCCTGCAGCGTCTCCATGCGCGGCAGAGCGCCTTTCACCCGCAGGTCCATCAGCTCGTCGGTCAGCAGACCCCCACCGCCACCGCAGCAGAAGGTCTTCTCGCGAATCGCCTCTGGGGCCATATCGACGTAGTGGTTCGCGACCGCACGGATGATGTTGCGCGGGATCTCGAACTGACCGCCGGGCATGTCGCCCATGCGCGAAGCCCTGGCGACGTTGCACGAGTCATGGAAGGTGATGATGCGGTGATCGTTGGCCTCCTTGTCGAAGGACAGCGCCCCGCGCTGGATCAGATCCCACGTAAACTCGCAGATGTGCAACGGCTGCTTGTAGCGCGAGTCGAGCTGGCTCTGGAGCTGCACCGCGAACGGATCCTTGCCGCCCTCGCCGATGCCGACAAGGGTGTTCCAGAAGCTGTACGCGACGCGCCAGGCATGGCCGCACTCGCCCACGACGATGCGCTTGACACCCAGTTCAAGCGCCGCCTCGCGAATACGCATCGCGATCGTGCGCAGCTGTTCGTAATTGCCGATGAACATGCCGAAGTTGCCGGCCTCCGAGGCATGCGAGGACAGCGTCCAGCTGACGCCGGCGGCATGGAACACCTTGCCGTAACCGATCAGGCTCTCGACATGCGGCTCGGCGAAGAAGTCGGCGGACGGCGTGACCAGCAGCACCTCCGCACCCTTCACGTCGAGCGGATAGCGCACGTCGACGCCGGTATCTTCCTTGACGTCCTCTTCGAGGCCCTCGAGCGTATCTGCCAGCGCCGGCCCCGGAAGCCCCAGGTTGTTGCCGATGCGATGAACCTTGCCGATGATCTCGTTCGAATACTTCTGGCCGACCCCGACAGAGGCAAGGATCTCGCGACCCGCCATCGTGATCTCGGCCGTATCGATGCCGTAGGGGCAGAAAACCGAGCAACGCCGGCACTCCGAACACTGGTGATAGTAGTTGTACCAGTCGTCGAGCACTTCCTGCGTGAGATCGCGCGCGCCGACCAGGGACGGAAACAGGCGTCCGGCGATGGTGAAGTGGCGGCGGTAGACGCTGCGCATCAGGTCCTGACGCGCGACGGGCATGTTCTTGGGATCCCCGGTACCGATGAAGTAGTGGCACTTGTCCGTACAGGCCCCGCAGTGCACGCAGGAATCGAGATAGACCTTCAGCGAACGATACTTCTTCAGCAGTTCGCCCATCTTGTCGATGGCCTTTTCCTGCCAGTTGTCGACCAGTTCGCCAGGGAACCCGATCGCTTCCTGGATCTTGTCGTTGGCCACGTAGGGCTTGGACCCGCCCATCGAGTCCGGCTGCAAGGCCGTGACGGAGGGGAACTCGCGCAACGCAGGTGCTTCGACCTTGGCTGCCATCTAGGACTCCCTGTCGAGCGGGGCCGCCCAGGCGGCAAGATGCCGCGCTTCACGGGGATTGTCGATCTGGTTGCGGCTCGGCGAGAAGAACACGCCCGGTGCGTGCAGCAGCTTGCTGATCGGGAACACGATCATGAGCAACGCGACCAGCGCCAGATGAATCAGCAGCGGTGCGTCGGTCGGCAACGGATGCAGCTCGAAACGCATCAGACCGAGAAAGAACACCTTCACCGCAACCACGTCGGTCGGCACGACGTACTTCATCATCAGCCCGGACACCGCGATGAGCAGCAGCAATCCCAGCATGAGGTGGTCCGAGGGCGTCGAGATGTAGCGAATTCGCGGAACGACCATGCGGCGCAACCACAGGCCGGCCAGACCCGCCGCCATCAGGAATCCGCCGAGGATGCCAAGCGGTTGCATCAGCACGACCCACCACCATACGGGCTCGGTGAAGTAGCGCAGATGCCGCACGAGGACCAGCACCAGGCCCAGATGGAAGATCCAGCCGAGCGCCCAGATCCACAGATTGGACTTGAACAGGCTCTCGAACAACACCACTTCGCGCGCCATGCGCAAACCGACGCCCACGCCGGTCGTCGGTGCCGGCGTCGTGGGAATCTTCAGCGGTGCCGGAGTGCGCCAGTAATCCGCGACCTTGTACGCGACACCCCCGACGAGGATCACGGTGGCGACGTAGAAGAGCAGCGCGTACAGGTAGGTGGCGATCATGATGCGGGCACGAGCGAAAACCCTGCGAACAGCGCTCAGACGGCGTTCGCAGTGTCCTCAGTCCGTAAGATCAGACGCAGCCGGTCGGCTTGGGCAGGCCGGCGATCTTGCAAGCCTGCTTGGCGGGACCGTAGGGAAAGAGCTCGTACAGGTACTGGCTGTTGCCCTTGTCGGCGCCGAGCTTCTTGCCGATCGCCTTGGTCAGCACACGCACGGCCGGCGCGATCTGGTATTCCTCGTAATACTCACGCAGGAAGTTCACAACCTCCCAGTGCTGCTCGCTCATGTCGATGTTCTCGGTGCCGGCGATGTACTTGCCCACATCCTCGTTCCAGTCCGCGAGATTGGTCAGATAACCCTCTTCATCGGTCTCGTAGCTCTTGCCATTCACTTCGATCGTTGACATGTTGTCTCCTTGAAAATTGGGTTCTGGTAACGATGCGCCCTGACTGTGTGCCAATCAAGCGGTCACAGCCAGGATTGACAGTTCGGATGGGCGGCCACGAGATCCACGAAGCCTCCGTAATCCACGGTTTCAATCTTGTCGAGGACACGATCGCTCACGCCGCGTGCCTCGAGGTCTGGCAGAAGCGCATAGATCTTGAGCCGCCCGGCGGCCTCCTCGATCTTCGACGCGCCCGCATGTCCGCGCGTTGCGGCATAGACGGCATCCTCGATCAGCAGGATGCTTCCCTCGCTCGCGACCCTCAGACACGAATCAAGCGAGTTGCGCTCCAGTGGCGACTTGTTGATGATGTGCAGCATGCAATGCATCCTCCTCAGAAGCTCAGCACCACGTCCTGGGTTTCCATGAGGGCGCCCATTTCTTCCCGCGACAGCACCGTCACTGGCACCAGCAGATCGTCCTCGGTCAGCGCACGCGCTTCGAGGGACTCACGCTCGACATAGAGCTTCTCGATATCGTAGCCCTCAAGCGCGCGGTAGGTAGGCGAGAAATTCTTGTTCTCGATGCCCTTGGTCTGCTGTCCGCGCTTGAGCTGATAGACGCCGTCGTCGAGAAACACGACCGACACGTCCTGATCGAAGGCCGCGGTGATCAGCACGACTTCCAGCGATTCCAGGGCGTAAACGGTCCCGTACGGCGCCTTGCGATTGACGAACATGAATTTCTTGATGGTACCCGCATCACTCACTTCGCCACCCTCCTCAGTCGCCGAACACCACCAGCCGGTCGGACTGAATCCCCGACTCGACCAGTTGCCCCAGACCGGAAATCCGGAAGCCGGTAGCGAGATTCTCGTCCTTGATCCCGCGACGCAGCGCAGCGGCCACGCATACCACCAGATCCACCCCGTGCTCTTCGGCCAGCTTCGACCAGCGCTGAACGATGTTGCGGTCGTCCTGCGGCGGCTCCGTCAGCTTGGTGGCGTTGTTCACGCCGTCGTGATAGAAGAACACCCGGTCCACCTCGTGACCGCGCTCGATGACGGCCTTGCAAAACAGGTAAGCGGAATCGCTCGCCTGATGCTGGTAGGGCCCTTCGTTGATCATAATCCCGAACTTCATGAACAGTCCCCGTGCGTGCCGTCAGAAGCGGATATGCGTCGACGCATTGAGGTTCGCACGCGCACCCCGCCAGTCGTCGATCAGGTACTTCGTGAAGGGCAGGCCCGTCTTCTCGAAGAACCGCGGCCAGCCGATGCGCTCGACCCAGTCGGACAGGCGCTCCCACGGACGCGCATCTTCCTTGTAGGTATAGAGAATCTTCTTCACCACCTCCGACACTTCCGGCCAACGCGGCGGATTGTTCGGGATCCCCGCCGCGACCATCTTCATGAACGTGGGTCTGGCGCGCGCATTGGAGTTCTTGCCACCAACCCAGATCGCGAACTTGGAATGCTCCGGATCGTTGATCTGCATCGGCGGACAGGGGGGATAGCAGGCGCCGCAGCAGATGCACTTGGCCTCATCGACTTCGAGCGATGGCTTGCCATTCACCAGCGCCGGTCGGATCGCCGCCACCGGGCAGCGTGCCACGACGGAAGGCCGCTCGCACATGTTCGCCACGAGGTCGTGATTGATCTTGGGCGGCTTGGTGTGCTGCATGACGATCGCGATGTCCGCCTGCCCGCCGCAGTTGATCTCGCAGCAGGACGTCGACAAATGCACCCGGTTGGGCATTTCCTCGCGCCGGAACTCCTCGTAGAGGTCGTCCATCAGGGCCTTCACCGCACCCGACGCATCCGTACCCGGAATGTCGCAGTGGAGCCAGCCCTGGGTATGGGCGATCATCGATACCGAGTTCCCGGTACCGCCGACGGGAAAGCCTTCGCCTTCAAGCTTCTCGATCAGCGGCTGGACCTTGTCGAAGGACGACACCATGAACTCGATGTTCGAGCGAATGGTGAAGCGCACATGACCTTCGGCGAACTGATCCGCGATGTCGCACAGCTTGCGGATCGTCCACACGTCCATCTGACGCTGCGTGCCGGCACGTACGGACCACACTTCGTCACCGTCGTGCGACACATGGTGCAGTACGCCGGGGCGCGGCCGATCGTGGTATTTCCAGTTCCCGTGATTCTTCGCCAGCAGCGGATGGAGAAACTGCCGACTGTCCGGCACGCCGCATTCGACGGGGCGCCGCATTTGTGCTTGGGCCATGACCGTTACTCTCCTCAGGCTGCGTTCTTCGCAGCGTTGATCTTCGCGACTTCCTCGTCCCAGCCGTCCATCCGCACATACGGGTTGGTACGCGGGCAGGCCACCATGTTCGCATCGACGTCGATCTCGAGCGCTTCGAGGAAATTGACCAGGCCGATGCGCTCGATCATCTCGCCGGTCCGCTCGTGCTCGAGTGCGTTCTCGGCAAAGAAATCGATGATCTTCTGGCCCAGCTCGACCAGTTTCTCCATGTCCTCGTCGGTTTCCAGCTTCATGAACGGAACGACCACCGTCCCCATCAGGTCACCGATCTTGAGGGTGCGCTTGCCGCCGACCAGGATGGTCGCGCCCTTGTCCTTGCCAGGGGCGAGTCCGCCGGTGATGACGTTGATGCAATGCATGCAGCGCACGCAGTCACGGTTGTCGATCTCGAGCGCCTGGGTGTCGTTGATCTTCACCGACGAAATCGACGCATCCGTGCGCACGTCCGAAGCGTTCTTGATCTGGATCGCCTTGGTGGGGCAACGCGCAACGACGTCGTTGACCAGGTCGTTCATCCCGTGCTGATCGAAGTACTTGCGCACCAGCGTCTCGTCGGTCCGGATGTTGTCGCGCCAGGTACCGATGATCGCCATGTCGGAACGCTGAATCGAGTTCATGCAGTCGTTCGGGCAACCCGAGAACTTGAACTTGAACTTGTACGGCAGCGAGGGACGGTGGATGTCGTCGAGGAAGCTGTTGATCACCATCCGGTGCGCCTTGGCTTCGTCGTAACAGGATTGCTCGCAGCGTGCCGCACCGACACAGGACATCGCGGTCCGCACGGCAGGACCGGCACCACCGAGGTCGAAACCCATCTCGTTGATCTCGTCGAACGCCTTCTGCACGTTCTCGGTGGTACAGCCCTGGAACATGATGTCGCCCGACTGGCCGTGGAACGCGATCAGGCCACTGCCGTGACGCTCCCACACGTCGCAGAACTTGCGCAGCAAGTCGGTAGTGTAGTGCATGCCCGGCGGCGGCATCACGCGCAGCGTGTGAAACTCGGCCGCATCCTTGAATACCGGCTGACCCTTTTCGTCCTTGAGCTCGGTGAAGCGCGGGATCACGCCACCGCCGTAACCGACGACGCCGACCGTGCCGCCCTTCCAGTAACCCTTGCGCGTGCGGTACGATGTCTCGAGCTGACCGAGAACATCGACCACGTAATCCTTGTCCTTTGCCAGCCTCTTCAGGCCGGTCACGAAGCTCGGCCAGGGGCCGCTCTCCAGTTCGTCCAGCATTGGGGTGGGGTGTGCATTCTTAGCCATGAACCGTCTCCTCGTCGTCCGGCTGCCGGCACAGGCGCCGTAAGTCCCGCATGGATGCCCCGGGTTCGGTGCCCGGATCCACACAGCCTTTAGAGGTCAATCGTACGGCCGGCCGCGCCCGACAACTATCCCTCTCGTCGGTAACAGAGACCACGCCATACGGGGGGGGTCGAACAGCTACCCGAACGGAGTATCAAACCATCCCTCACCGCGGCTATAGACCGGACTTGTGCCTCACGTGCCTAATGATATCCCCTGACAGGCTTCCGTCCGCCCGCCATCGGTAACAAATCCCGCGGAGAAAGTATAAGCAAGGAGGTGATACATGGCGCATATCGTCATCATCGGCGCAGGTATCGGCGGCATGCCCATGGCCTACGAGATGCGGGATCTGGCGCGTCCGACCGACACCATCACCGTGATCGGCAATGCACCACGTTTTCACTTCGTGCCCAGCAATCCCTGGGTGGCGGTCAACTGGCGCAGCCGCAGCGACATCGAGGTCGATGTCGCGCCAGCCCTCGCACGCCGCAACATCGGTTTCACCCCCGTGGGTGCAAGGCGCGTGCACCCACAAGAGAACCGCGTCGAACTCGGCGATGGCAGCAGCCTCAGCTACGACTACCTGGTCATCGCAACGGGGCCGGATCTGGCCTTCGACGAGATTCCGGGACTCGGCCCCGCCACCCAGGGCGGCCATACGCAGTCGATCTGCAACGTCGACCATGCGGTCGAGGCAGAAATCGCATGGCGCACCTTCGTCAGGGACCCCGGGCCGATCGTGGTCGGCGCCGTGCAGGGCGCCTCGTGCTTCGGGCCGGCCTACGAGTTCGCGATGATCATGGACACCGACCTGCGCAGGCGCAAGCTGCGTGATCGGGTGCCGATCACGCTCGTTACCTCCGAGCCGTACATCGGGCATCTCGGCCTCGGCGGCGTGGGGGACTCGAAGGGCATGCTCGAGTCGGTGCTGCGCAGTCGCCACATCAAGTGGATCTGCAATGCCCGTACCACCCGGGTCGAGGCCGGCCTGATGCATGTGACCGAGCACGACGACAACGGCAAGCCGACGCGCGAACACGCATTGGCGTTTCGCTACTCGATGATGCTGCCTGCCTTCAGGGGGGTCGAGGCGGTCTTCGGTATCGAGGGCCTGACCAATCCCCGCGGTTTCATCCTGATCGACGAACACCAGCGAAATCCGACCTTCCGGAATGTCTTCTCGGTAGGAGTGTGCGTTTGCATCCCGCCGCAGGAGGCCACGCCCGTACCCACCGGCGCACCCAAGACCGGTTACATGATCGAATCGATGGTGACCGCGACCGCTCACAATATCCGTGCGCTGCTCGACGGCCACGAACCGGCCAAGCATGCAACCTGGAACGCGGTATGCCTAGCCGACTTCGGCGATTCCGGGGTCGCCTTCGTGGCGCTGCCGCAGTTTCCGCCGCGCAACGTCAACTGGTTCTCCCAGGGCAAGTGGGTGCATCTGGCCAAGATCGGTTTCGAGAAGTATTTTCTGCGCAAGATGCGCAACGGCACTTCCGAGCCGGCCTATGAAAAGATCGCGCTCAAGGCCCTCGGCATCATGAAACTCAAACCCTGAAAAGCGTCCGTCAATGTCGAACGATGACTCCCTGCTCGAACTGAAGGTACCCTTCGGGGTTCAGACCATCGAACTGCACGAAACGCACTTCGAGGGGACCGCCGTGAAACTTCTGCGTGTGCGTATTCGCGAGGGCCGGCGTTTCACGGTGTTCGATATCGACGCCGCCACGGCGAGAGCCTGGGGCGAGGCAATGAGCCGATGGGCCGACACCCAGACGGGCCGATCGGACGATCCGGCGTGAACGAGGGAGAACGATGAACGCTACGGTGCAATCCGGAAGCGCCGAGATGGCCGACCTGGCTTTTTCGGTTCGCGGAGAGCAGATTCCCTCCGACTACCGGCACGCGCTGTGGACCGCCCTGCACGCCGCAGCGCCGTGGCTGGAGGACGAACCGCGCGCCGGAATCCTCGGCATTCGCACCGTGGCGACCGAACGCGGCGTTTGCCTGCTTGCGCGCCGTGCCAACCTCACGCTGCGCCTGCCGATGCATCGCCTTGCCACGGCGGCCGCCGCCCTCGAAGGCAGACGTATCGAAGTGGCCGGCGAAACGGTCGAGATCGGCACGAGCCACGTGCGCCCACTGCCGATCGCCAACACCCTCTATGCGGACTTCGTTGCCACCGGCAGCTGCGAGGAAACACGGTTTCAGAACGAAGTGGCCGAAGCACTGATCTCGGCCGGTGTGTCCGCTTCCGTTCGTTTCATCTGCGGCCGCCCCCGCACGCTGCATGCGGGTGGCGAGGAAATGAGCGGCTACGCGGTGGTACTGCACGAACTGCGGCCGGACGACGCGCTGACCCTGTTGCACGAAGGTCTCGGGGGTGGGCGCAAACTCGGTTGCGGAATTTTCATTCAGCACAAGGCCATCGCAGGTCTGAGCTGAACCCCGACATGGCGGGACGGACGCGTCGCGCCGGAAACCTGAGACAACAATGGAGGCACGCAAATGGGCTACATCGTCAATGGCGTCGAACTCGAAACTGACGACCAGGGTTATCTTCTGGAAGCGGATTTCAGCGACGAGGTGGTACGGGTGATCGCGGCAGCAGACGGCATCGAACTCACCGATGCTCACCTCGAGGTCGTCGAGTATCTGCGCAACAGCTACCGCGAGCATGGCCACACGCCGAACTTCCGTGCCATGCTGAAAGAAATGCAGGAGCTCAATCCGGCTGCCGACAGCAAGTATCTCTACGACCTCTTCCCGTTGGGTCCAGCCAAGCAGGGTGCGCGCGTCGCAGGCCTGCCCCAGCCTTTGGGCAAGGGCGGCTACTGACTCCCGCCACATCGCCACGATCATGCCTTCAGCAAGGCACGCAAGAAAGGAAATCCTGCAATGAACCGCAAAGACCTGCCGACACCCAACGCCATCATCGACCTCAAGGGCCTGAGTTGTCCCGGCCCGATCGTCACCGCCAAGCGGATGGTCGACGACCTCGCCGAAGGTGAAGTCCTCCTGCTGGTATCCGACTGCCCCGGCACGGAAGCCGACCTGTTTGCCTGGGCAAGGGTGACCGGGAATCAGGTGGTCACCAGCGAAAAACGCGCTGATGGTGGCCACGGCTATTACATTCGCAAGGGCCGCTCCAGCCGTCCCGAAGCACATGCCGTGCTCGACGTACGCGGCGCGGTTTGCCCCGGCCCCATCGTCGAAGCGCACAAGCTGCTCCACGGCATGCGCGAGGGCGAGGTGCTTTGCCTGGTGAGCGATTGCCCGGGCGTCGAGCGTGACATCAGCTCCTGGACCACCAGCACTGGCGTGGAGCTCGTGTTCTCCGCGGAGATCAACCCCGGCGAGTTCGAGTTCTTCATCCGCAAGAACGCCTGAGGGACGGGCCCAAGGAGGCCAACGCCATGCGAATCAAGAGTCAGTGGTTCAAGAACGAACGAGCGAAGACCACGCGCGAAATTGCCGGTGCAGCAGCCTTCATTGCCTGGCGAATTGCACAGAACACGCTCAAGAACATGCGCAAGGCGGACTTCGAGATCGATCCGGGGGCGCAGTACTTCGATTTTCTGGCCGAATGGCTGATCTTCATCGTCCAGGTGGCCGACCGGATCGCCTACGAGAAGATGCCGCCCGAGGAGCGCGAGGAGTTTACTTCGGTCATGGCCAACCGGGTCGGGGACATCCTCGCCGACAACCGCAACGACCTGCTCGGGGCAACGGACAGTGACGACGACAGCGATACCTACAAGAGCCGATTCATAGACCTGCTCAACCTGCGTTCATTCGACTATGCGGACTTCGATTACACGGACACCACCATCGACTACGGATTCCTGCGCTACCTGGCCGAACGCCTGAGCCACGTGGTCGGTGAGCGGGACGCGATGTGGGTACGCGACCAGGTGATGGAAATCGAGGCCCCTGACGCGGTGGTATCGATCCGCAAGGGCATGCAGGGTCTGTTCGGGGATGCGCCAAGGCGTCCTGCCCGCGCGTCGACGAGCGGCGACTAGGCGATCCGGCGACAACGAACCGGGGCCACGAACAAGAGCAACCCGCGCCGCCGTCCGTGCCGCATCCTGCCCGGGATCAGCCGATCGAGGCCTGATCGGTGCGCGTTTCGCCCTTGTTGTCGACCCAGGTTATGGTCACGGTGTCGCCTTTCGCGCCACCCTTGAACTTGAAGGACAGGTAGGGATTGCTCGAGATGCCGCCGCTCATCCGGGCGCTGAGTACGACCTTGTCCTGATGTTTCGCGGTCAGTTCCGTGATGTGATGGGCAGCAATCGCCTTGCCCGAAGCGTCCTTTCTGAAACCCGACTCCATCGGGTGCGCGACCAGCATCCTGACTTCAGTCACGCCTTCCTTGACTGCCGCGCGAATACGCATCGGTTCCGCCATGGTATCTCTCCCTATTCCGTTCTGCGTCAGGCGCAACCGCCCAGAGTCACCCGTACGCCCTTCCTGGCGTAGTGGAAAGCCCCGTTGGCCTTGACCACCGCGTAGACATCACAGCTTTCCGCAATCCGCAGGCGTGTGTCTATCTCGGGGATCGTACCCTCCGGGAAGTCGAATATCGCCGCAACCATGTACGGATTCTTTTCGATCAGGATTGCGATCTGCTCGGTGCCGGGGATGTGACTCATCACCTGCGCGGTGACCACCGCACCGTTGTCCGCGATGTCCGGAACATTGAGCCACACGTCCGCACTTTCGGCCGGGCTTCCCGCACCGAGACGTGCGAACGCGTCCGCGATCGTCTTCGCCTCGAACGCTTCCCTGCCCTGAGCGGCCATGGCCGTGCCGGGGCTGATCAGGCCGGCTGCCATCAGCATGCCGAATACTGCGAGACTGCCGCCCGCCTTGAGCGTATCCCTGCGTTGCAAATCCATCTTTCGTTTCCTCCCTATCCACGCACGGTACGCCGACGGCTGCAGCGCCGGCTGCGGTACGCAACGCTAAGCAAACTTCTCGAGCTTGTCCGCACGGATCACAAGGCCATCCAGCCCCGCCTGCTTGGCCGTTCCGCCGTAGGCGACGGACAGGAGCTGCGAGTAGTAGACCACCGGCATGCTGAACTTCGTGCCCTGCTTGCGGTTGATCTCGCTCTGGTAGACCTCGACGTTGGCCTGACACAGCTGACACGGGGTCACGATCATGTCGGCTCCGTGATCGTAGGCCGACTCGACGATATCGCGGATCTGCTTCTGCGACTTCTCGGGTTCGGAAAAAGCCAGGGCCCCGCCACAGCACGTTATCTTCTGATCGTAGGACTCGACCGGATCCGCGCCCACGATCTCCACCATCCTGTCCAGATACTTGGGGTCCTCGAAGGATTCGCCCGCGATGCCGAATGGACGGTTGGTCTGGCAGCCCACGTACCCGGCGATCTTGAGGCCGTCGAGCGGCTTCACTACCGGCGCCTTGATACCCTCGAAACCGATGTCCTCGATCAGAACCTCGACGATGTGACGCGCGCGAACCTCGTTCTTCAGGTGCAATCCCGCTTCGCGCAGCGCTTCGTTGGTTTCGGCCAGAAGACTGTCGGATTCATGCAGCCGTTCGACCGTTTCGCGCGTCGACAACCAGCACGCCGGACAGCCAGACACCAGATCCTGGCCGGGCATGTGCTGTTCGACCAGCGACAGGTTGCGCGCATTCACCGCCAGTCGCGGCAGTTCCCCGCCCTCGGCGTAGCCTACGGACGCCCCGCAGCAGTTCCAGTCCGGGATCTCGTTGAGCTGGATGTCCAGCTTCTCGCACATGACATCCATCGACGTCAGGAAATTCGATGCCGATGCCCCTTTCTGCGAGGAACAACCGGGGTAGAACGCGTATTGTTTCTTGGACATGGTTACTCTCTCTTGTTAGCCCGGATGTTTCGTGAATGCGCGTGATGATCGCGCCGGGATTTGTTTCGTGGGGGAATTCCGGGAAGGAGCGGCGTAGTGGTTCGTACGCCCGACTGAGCGGGATTTCCCTACGGGACAAAGACCAAGCGAGGGCGCGCGCAATTCGTGAAACATCCGGGTCAGATCAGGCCCTTGCGCCGGTCCTCGATCTCCCGGGCCTTGGCAACGATTTTCTGTATCGACGCGGAGTCCTTGCAACGGTGCCCTCCGAAAATCTCCATCGGATTCAGGCGCTTGGCCTTCATCAGGCCCATGCCGACCTTCTGCATCGCAAGCGCATTCCTGATGCCCTGTACGAACCCGTCCTTGAAATAGACGCTGAGCGAGAACTTCAGTTCGTTGATCCGGCCCGTCTTCACGAAGTTGTTCCAGAAGATCGTCGCGACGTCGCGCGTGGGCTGGCCCTTGGGTGCAAGGTCGAGCCGGTGCGAGTAGTTGGCCAGTCCGTGCATGATGTGCGTGATGGGCAGTTTGCGCGGGCAGCGCACGATGCAGCCGTAACAGGAGGTGCACATCCACATCGCGTCGGACGTGAGCACTTCCTCGCGCTTGCCGGCCATGATCATCATGAAGATCTTCTGCGGCGAATGTTCCCAATGCGGCCCGAGCGGACACGATCCCGCACACACGCCACACTGCATGCACATCTTGACCCAGTGCCCCTCCTCGACCCGCTCCTCGACCTCCTTGAGGAAATTGCCCTGGTAGCGGGCCACGGCCTGGCTGTTTGCGTCACTCATGTTGGAGATTCTCCTCGATAGCGGGATCCCGCCCTTGCGCTCTTGCGCGAACCGTCAGCCGGGTTGGTGCGTTCGACTCCATCAGAACTTCATCGGGGACAGCCCGATCTCCTGAATCTGTGCCACGTAGTCGTTGATCAGCTGCGCGATGCGTGCATGGTCCGTAATGGCGACCTCGTGGCTGACCACGCGCTCCTTCTCGAGCGACATCTGCGTCAGCGTGTCATCGACCTTGCTCATGCGGTAGTAGGCCATTTCCGAGCCACGCACGAAGTGGCACTGATAATCATCGCCCTTCTTGCAACCCAGCATCATCACACCGTCGTAACCGGAGTTGAGCGCATCCGTGATCCAGATGGTGTTCACCGATCCGAGACAGCGTACCGGGATGGCCCGCACGAAGGCGGAGTACGTATGGCGCTGCAAGCCGGCCATGTCCAACGCCGGATAGGCATCGTTCTCGCACGCGAGAATCAGGATGCGCGGCTTCTCCTCGAATTCGTCGGGGATCTCGACCGCCTTGACCTGACTGCCGACCGTGTCGACCGAATAGTTCTCGAACGAGATCACCCGCACCGGACAGGCCCCCATGCAGGTGCCGCAACGGCGGCAGCGCGACTCGTTGAACACCGGATAGCGCCGTTCATCCTCGTCGATCGCACCGAACGGACACTCGACGGTACAGCGCTTGCACTGAGTGCAACCTTCGAGGCGAACGATCGGATAGGAAAGATCACCCACGCGCGGATGCGACGCGCGACCGCGCGTGGCGTTCTCGACTGCCTGGATCGCCTTGAGGGCGGCGCCGGTCGCGTCTTCCGTGGCCTGGAACATGTCCATCGGGCGCCGCACCGGACCCGCCGCGTAAATGCCGGTACGACGGGTTTCGTACGGGAAGCAGATGAAGTGGCTGTCGCCGAAGCCGTGCCGCAACTGCGGCATGTCCGGCCCCTGGCGGTAATTGAGCTTCAGTACCGACTGCGAACGCAGGCGATCGCGCTCCTCGGCAGCCTGCGCGTCACCGCCTTCGGCAACCGTCACGACCTTGTCCCACGCGTCCAGATTCACCCCGGCGTTGGGAACCAGCCCTGTCGCGAGGACGACCAGATCGGCTTCCCGCGTCGACTCTTCGTCGAGAATCAGGTCCTTGACGGTGACCTTGCAGGTGTCGCCCCCGCTGACCGCGGTTGCCTTGGCCTTGCGGAAGATCACGCCCTTGTTCTGCGCACTGCGATAGAAATCCTCGCCCATCCCGGGCACACGCAGATCGTCGTACAGGATGACCGTATCGACCTCGGGATTGGCATCCTTGAAGTACATCGCCTGCTTGATGCTGGTCGCACAGCAATGGCCCGAGCAATAGGGCAGATGCTGGCCGGTGGTGTCGCGTTGGCCGGCGCACTGGACGAACACGACGGATTTGACTTCCTTGCCGTCTTCGCGCGTGAGCGGCCTGCCGTCGGCGGCCATGGCAAGGGCCTCGAGCCCGACCTGATCGATGACGTTCGGCTGCCCGCCGCCCAGCTCCGGCAACTTGCCCGTCTCGTAGGTGGTGAATCCCGATGTCTGAATGATCGCGCCTACGATTTCCTCGCTCACGACCCCGCTTTCCTGCGCGACGCTGACCTTGAAGCGACCCGGCGCCCCGGCCGTTTCGGCGAGTGTTGCATTCAGATGGACGGTGATCCGGGGATGGGCCTCCACTGTAGTCGCCAGGGCCTCTACACCTGTCGGCTGAGGTTCGGCGTGCGGTGCGCGAAACGGCGTGCGTTTCCACATCTGCGCGGCAAAACCGCCCAGCTTGCCGGATTTCTCGACCAGGACGACGTCGTAGCCCGCTTCGGCGGCCTCGTGCGCCGCGGTCATTCCGGACATTCCCCCGCCCACTACCAGGATGCGCTTGCTGGCGGCCTCGACGGGCGATCCCGTCGGTACGGTCATCTTCTTGACCTCGGCACAACCCATGCGCACGTAATCCTCCGCCATCTCCTGGCGGACTTCATCATGCTCGGAACCTTCCGCAATGGCCCACAGTACGCCCTCGCGAAGGTTCGCACGCGAAATCGCCACCCCCGGAAAGCGGAAAGCCTCGGACTTTGAGCGCCGCGAACAGGCAGCGATGCACAGGTGGGTGACGCCCTCGTTGGCGATGTCGTCACGGATCATCTGCACCCCTTCCGCATTGCACAGGAAGGGATGACCGCGCACCAGCGCCATCTTGCCTTCCTTCTGGGCAATCTTCTCGAGGGTGTCGACATCGAGCGTATCGCCGATGCCGCAGCCGGAACACACGTAAGCAGCAAACTTGTTTTCGGCCATGGTCACGCGGCCTCCGTCGAAGCAGTCTTGTAAATCACCTGGATCGCCCGCAGCGAAGCGGCGGTGGCATTCTGTACCGCGCGGTTGACATCCAGCGGACTGCTAGCCGTGCCGGCTCCGAACATGCCGCCGTCGAGCGAGCCTTCGATGAACGCCGAGGTATCGAGGATGATGTCCTCCGGCAGGCTCACGCCCTTGATCGCGGGTTCCATTCCGATCGCGAGAACGACCAGATCATGTTCCACAGCGTAACGGTGATAACCCTCGGTATCGACGCCATGCAGCACGGGATTGCCGTTCGCCTCGTTCTCGGCGATGCGCGCGACCTTGGACTTGACGAAGCTCACCGTCTGGTCGGCACGCACCTTCTGGTAGAAGTCCTCGAAGCGGTCTATCACCCGCATGTCGATGTAGTAGATGGTCGAACGGCCGTCCTCACCACAGGCGTCGTGCACGTACTGGGTGTGCTTGAGCGATGCCATGCAGCACACGCGCGAACAGTGACGTAGATGGTTCTCGTCACGCGAACCGGCGCACTGGATGAAGGCGACATTCTTCGCCTCCTTGCCATCGGACGGGCGCAACAGCTTGCCCCCGGTCGGACCGCCCGGATCCGCCATGCGCTCGAACTCGACGCTGGTGATTACATTCTTGAAGCGCCCGTAGCCATAGGGCTGGATCTTCGCCGCGTCGTAGGGGCGCCATCCGGTCGCCCACACGATGGCCCCCGCCTTTAGCTCGACGGTTTCTTCCTTCATGTCGAGGTCGACCGCGTCGAAGCGACACGCGGCCTTCGCCTTCTCTCCCTCGTCGGTGCCGACGATGGACGGGTCGATCACATAGCGCTGCGGGTACGCCATGCCGTGAGGCAGATGCGCCGCCTTGACCTTGTCGAGTCCGTAGTTGAACGGATTGGGCACTTCGGCACTGACCGCACGACCGCAGTCGCCACAGGCGGTGCAGTTCTCGTTCACATAACGGGGCGAGACCCGCAGCGTCGCCGTGTAATCGCCTCTCGACCCGGAGACCGAAACGACCTCCGTCATCGTCATCACGCGCACGTTGGGATTCCCGCGGACGCGCTGAAGATTGATCTCCAGCCCGCAAGTCGGATGGCACATCTTCGGGAAATATCGATAGAGCTGGGCGGTACGTCCACCGAGCGCGGGTGTCTTCTCGACCAGAATGACCTGCTTGCCGCACTCGGCGGCCTCGAGGGCCGCAGTCATTCCCG
>DAOMNN010000002.1:27700-87936 GCA_035443825.1 Rhodocyclaceae bacterium
ACCAGAATGACCTGCTTGCCGCACTCGGCGGCCTCGAGGGCCGCAGTCATTCCCGAGATACCGCCGCCGACGACCAGGATGGTCTGATTGGTTGCGATTGAAGCCGTCATCGAACCTCCGAGAGCGTTGAAGCTGGTCTCGCCCGCGCACGCACGAGTCCAGTCATGTTCCTGACGTGGAACATCCCCGGATGCGACGGAGTGCCGGATCCGGGTGAAACCAGCATGTATTAGGCGTTCCGGGGGCGTATCCCGTCTATTACCGCCTTGGGTAAAAACGGGTAGCCCACATGGGTGATGGACCGCGCAAACCGGCCCGACGCAACGCTTTCAGCGACGCGCGGGATCAGAACACGACGTTGAGCATGACCATCATCACGACCAGGAACAGCACCGTCATGATACCCCCTGCACGCATGAAGTCCTTCACGCGATAACCCCCCGGCCCCATGATCAACGCATTGACCTGGTGCGTCGGCAGGAAGAAGGAGTTGGATGTCGCCAGCGCCACGGTCAAGGCGAAGACGGCGGGATTCGCGCCCGCGATCAAAGCGAGATTGACCGCCAGTGGCACAAGCAGCACGGTTGCGCCGACGTTCGACATGACAAGTGTGAAGAAGGTGGCAAGGATGGCCAGCGCACCCTGCAACACCCAAGTCGGCACGTCACCGAGGACCTCGACGGTGGAGTACGCAATCCATGCGGCGGCGCCGGTCGTCTCGACCGCCAACCCAAGCGGAATCAGGCTCGCGAGCAGAAACACCGACTGCCAACCGACCGCTCGGTAGGCCTGATCGACACTGAGCACACCGCTGACGATCATCCCGATGGCGCCAGCCATGAGCGCCAGCGACAAGCGGATATCGGTGAACATGATCAATCCCAGCGCCAACAGGAAGAACCCCAGTGCATGCGGGACCTTGTGGGGACGGCGCTCCTCATGCGGAAAATCGCCCGTGACCACCGCGAAGTTGCGATTCTTCTGCAGGGCCGCCAGATCCTCCCAGCGGCAATGGACCACCAGCGTATCGCCCGGGGTCAAAACGTGGTCACGGAGATTCTCGCGGATCACCTCTTCACCGCGGTGCACTGCGAGCACTGCAAGACCATAGGTCTTGCGCATACGGATCTCGTTGAGGCTGCGTCCGACCAGCTGCGAACCGGGCGGAATCACCACTTCCGCGATCCCTGCCTGACCGGGATCGAGAGTTTCTGCAAAGCGCTTGAGTTCCCGACTGCGCCGCATACCGAAGGTACTGACCGATGACTCGACTGTTTCGCGCGAACCGCACAGTGCGAGTACCGCCCCGGCAGGAATTACGACATCACGCGCGGGCGCGATACGTACGTCGCCGGCACTGTCGAGCGCGATGATCGGGTGGCGGTGTCCAAACAGGCCCTCTGCCTCCTCTATCGTCTTCCCGACCAGTGAACTGTCGGCATGCAGCGAAACCTCATGCACCTCGCCATAGACGCCGTAGGTGTCACGCAGGTGTTCCATGATGCCAACCCCTTCGGCACCCTTGGTCTCGACCACCGGCAGCACCAAACGTCCGGCGATGATGAAGTACAGAATACCCGTGGTGAGCAGCACGATGCCGATCGGCGTGACGTCGAACAGTTCGAACGTCTTCATTGGTTCGACACCGGCCGGTAGCGTGCGATTGGACGTGAGGATGAGGTCGTTGAGCAGGATTAGCGGGCTCGAGCCGATCATGGTTATGGTGCCGCCGAGGATCGCGGAGAAGCCCATCGGCATCAGCAGGCGCGACATCGGCAGCCCGGTCCGGCTGGAAATACGCGATATCACCGGGAGAAACAGCGCGGCCGCACCGATATTCTGCATGAAACTGGATATGAAACCGACCGTGCCGGCTACGCTCGGAATGACCCGTTTCTCGGTCGAACCGCCGACACGAAGGATGAAGGATGCGACCTTGGCCATCAATCCGGTCCGGTCGAGACCGGCGCCGATGATCATCACCGCGATGATCGAAATCACCGCATTGCTGGCGAAGCCATCGAACAGATTCTGTACGGGAATCAGATGCGGAACGCCGGGGATGACCGAGGTGAGGCCGAGCAGCACCATTACCAGCACCGCGGCGACATCGACACGGATGACGTCCGAGACGAACAAAAATACCGTAAGGGCGAGGAATCCGAACACCCAGATCATCGCCGGGGTCAGTGCAATCGTTTCCGCCAATCGATCTCTCCAGTCTCAGGGTTGCCGGTTCTCAATCCGCCTTGCGAGGTTCGTCGGTGGCGTCGCCTGCCTCGCCGAGTTCTTCCTCGTACATGCGTTGCTCCATTTTCGCCCGCTGCTCCGCGGCCTCGCGTTCTATCACTTCCTGGCGTGCGCGCCATTTCGCGAGACGATCCTTTGCCGCATCGTCGTTGAGCCCGATGCTCTGCTCGCCGAACAGCACCTGGCGGAGAAAGCGGAAAGCGAACTGCATCAGCTCGACGTCGTCGCTGAGTACCATCTCCATCTCGCTTTCGGGCACCACGAAGAGCTGTCCGAATGCCTCGCTCGCAACGAAAGAACGGAAGGTGTCGATGTCGTAGCAGGCCATGAAGAACAACTGGCGACTCTTGAGCGACGGTGTGCCAATCGCCGGGCCGCAGGATTTCTTCTTCAGAATCAGCTGGCGCCATCCGCGCGCCAGCTCGTCGTACTCAGGCAAACCCTGCTCCGCGCGGTAATCGTCGATGGTGATGGTGCGGTCCACCTCGTGACCACGACAGTGAGCTTCCTTGACCAGTGCATACGATTCGCGCTCGTGATACTCGTCCTGCTTGCGCATCGACAGCAGCGCGACCGGGTAGTAGCGACACGCCGTGGGCCGCTCCGCATAGATGTCGCAACCTTCGGGACGCATGAAGCGGCACGCGGTCCCGTTTTCGACCGGCCGCAGCTTGACGCCGGCGATGCCGTCCTTTTCCAGTTCGTATGGAACGGTGTATTCGCGCAGGAACTCAGTCGAGGAGATCCCGAGATGCTTCTTCATGCGCAGAATGTCATAGGGGGTGAGCGAGATGTCGATGTTGGCGCAACACGCGTTCCAGCAAGAGATTCCCTTGTGACACGAGAAGCGGATGCGGTCGCCGCCCTCCTTGACCTCGGGAACGACGGGACTGCCTGGAATCGGAATTTCGAACTCGGACATCGGATCACCTCTTACCCGCCGTGAAACGGCGGCATTGCAGCAAAAAAACAGGCCGGGAGCCTTGCGGCTCCCGGCCTCCGGCGCATTACGGGATACAAATCGTCCCAGTCTTCACAAGCTGGCGCGGAACGGCAATCGTCACCACGCCACTCGCCCGACTGCTTCGATCAGACCCGGCACGCGCCCGGTCGAAGCAGTCGTTCAGGCGTGCGCCTTGAACAGCTTGCTCTTGTCGACCAGATCGACGTGCTGACGCTTGAAGCAGTTCCACTGCTTCGTGTTCTTGTCATAGACCGAGTTCACGAAGCACTTCCAGTTCTCCTCATCGACGAAGTTCTTGTCCATCCGGTAGTAGAAGCCGGGGTAGCGGCTCTCCTCGCGGAACTGGATGTGCTTCATGTGCGCTTCGGCAGTGAGGATGCGGTGGTAGTTTTCCCAGGCCCGCAGCAACTCGTGCAGATCCTTGGCACGCATCTTCTCGGCGTCTTCCTTGAGCATCTCGAGCTTTTCTTCGGCGACCTTGAGCATGTGCTCGTTGGTCGTGTAGTAGGTCGCGACACCCGCCACGTACTCGTCCATGATCTTCTGCAGACGGAACTGCAGCATCTTGGGCGTGATGTAGTGCGGATTGACGTCGATCGCGGTGGTGTAGTCCTTGTGCTCGAGGAAGGTACGCACCGGCTTGTAGATCTGCTCGACCAGGGTATCGACGTCCGTGTCCAGTTCCGGCGTCACGTCCGCATTGTCGAGTGCGTACTTGATCATCGCCTTGGCCGCCAGGCGTCCCTCGGCATGCGAACCGGAGGAGAACTTGTGGCCCGACGCACCCACGCCGTCACCCGCAGTGAACAAACCCTTGACCGTGGTCATCGAACGGTAGCCCCAGCTCCATCCAGACGGCAGGTGGGCCGGGATCTTGTCCTTTTCAGGATGGCCTTCCTCGGTCGGCGCACCGAGATCGGTCGGGCCCGAAACCCAGATGCCGCAGCAACCGGAGTGGGAACCGAGCAGATACGGCTCGGTCGGCATGAGCTCGGAGTTCTTCTTCTCCGGCTCGACGTTCTCGCCGACCCAGATGCCGCACTGACCGACGCACATGTCGAGGAAGTCTTCCCAGGCCTCGGCTTCGAGGTGCTTGACCTCCTTGGGCGTCAGCGTCTCGCGCAGCTTGGCCAGGGCCGAAACGGTATCCATGTAGATCGGGCCACGCCCTTCGCGCATTTCCTTGAGCATCAGGTGGTTGCGCAGGCACGATGCCGGAACGGCCGCCTGCCCGTAGGGCGGGTAGTCGTCGAGCATTTCCTTGTTGCGCACCATGTACGATTCGCCCAGTGCATTCGTCGCCTGCGACTTGAACAGCAGGAACCACGCACCGACCGGACCGTAGCCGTCCTTGAAGCGCGTCGGCACGAAGCGGTTTTCCATCATCGTCAGTTCGGCGCCGGCTTCGGCCGCCATCGAATAGGTCGAACCCGCGTTCCACACCGGATACCATGCGCGCCCCGTACCTTCGCCGACCGAACGCGGGCGGAACAGGTTCACGCAACCGCCTGCAGCCAGCATCACGGCCTTGGCCTTGTAGACGAAGATCTTGTTCTCGCGCACGGAGAAGCCCACGGCACCGGCGATGCGCTTGGGATCGTTCTTGTCGTTGATCAGCTTGACGATGAAAACGCGTTCCTGGATGCGGTCCAGGCCCAGCGCCTTCTTCGCCGCCTCGGCGACGATCCACTTGTAGGACTCGCCGTTGATCATGATCTGCCACTTGCCCGAACGCACCGGCTTGCCGCCATCCTTGAGGGCGGGAATCCCTTCACGGATCGACTCGGCGCCATCGTGGCGTACGCCGTCGGCGTCGGTCTTCCAGATCGGCAGACCCCATTCCTCGAACAGATGCACCGAATCATCGACGTGGCGGCCGAGATCATAGGCCAGGTCGTCGCGGGTGATGCCCATCAGGTCGTTGGAAACCATGCGGGTGTAGTCGGCCGGATCCTGTTCCGTCCCGATGTAGGTGTTGATCGCCGACAGACCCTGTGCGACCGCACCGGAGCGGTCCATGGCCGCCTTGTCGACGAGCTTGATCTTCAGTTCCTTGCCGGTTTCGGCCTTGACTGCATCGGCCCAGCGCATCATTTCGTACGCGGTGCCGCAACAGGCCATGCCGCCGCCGATGAGAAGGATGTCCAGCTCTTCCTGGACGACTTCCGGTTGTTCAAACGTTCCTGCCATTTTCTTGACCCTCGATTCGTTGGTTTACTTGCGGATCAGTTCGTCCGGGCGTCCGGCGCGGTAGCCCTTCATCACGCCGCCAGCTTCGGTACCGGTGAAGAAACCGGGCTTGTCCAGTTCCGCCATGACCGGCGCCGGCTTGTTGCCGTAGTTGTCGATCGAGCCTTCGGCCGTGGTACGAATCGGAAACTTGAAGCGCTTCATCGTCCCGTTACGGAACTTGATGGTCCACATGATCGAATCAGAGCCGCGCAGCGGTTGCACCATGCCGCCCAGGGGCACGATGTCGGCGTAATGCCGCACTTCGATTGCGTTCTGCGGGCAGATCTTGACGCACGAGTAGCACTCCCAGCACTGCTCGGGTTCCTGATTGAAGGCCTTCATCGCATGGCCGGTCTCGGAGCCGTCCTTGTCGAGCTTCATCAGGTCGTGCGGGCAGATGTACATACAGGCGGTCTTGTCCTGCCCCTTGCAGCCGTCGCACTTCTCGGTACGAACGTAGGTTGGCATGGTTTCTCACTCCTTGGTTACAACAGTCACAGAATCGCTTCACCGCCGCGCAAGCCGCCGCGATGAACACACGTCAGCGGGCCGAATGCCCGCTCAGCTTGACCTCAACCCTTTCGCTCAGGCCGCCGTAGTATTCACGAAGCACCGACAGGACCTCGGGGCGCGAGAACTCGGCCGGCACCTCGGCATCCTCCGACAGCATCTTGCGCAGCTTGGTGCCCGACAGCAGCAGGCGATGCTCTTCCCCGTGCGGACAGGTCCGGGCCGAAGCCATGCCGCCGCACTTGTAGCACCAGAAGGTCCAGTCGATCTTGAGGGCCTGCGTCTCGAGCGACCCTTTCGGAATCTCGTCGAAGATGTGATGCGCGTCAAACGGTCCGTAATAGTCGCCGACCCCTGCATGATCGCGCCCCACGATGAGATGCGAACAACCGTAGTTCTGCCGGAACAGCGCATGAAGCAATGCCTCGCGCGGCCCCGCATAACGCATGTCGAGGGGATAGCCGGCTTGCACGATGGTGTTCTTCACGCAGTAGTTGTCGACCAGCGCGTTGATTGCGTGGGTTCTGACGTCCGCCGGAATGTCCCCGGGCTTGAGGTTGCCGAGCAACGAATGAATCAGCACCCCGTCACAGGTTTCGATCGCCACTTTCGCGAGATATTCGTGCGAGCGGTGCATGGGGTTGCGCGTCTGGAATGCGGCCACCCTGCTCCAGCCCATCGACTCGAACAACGCGCGGGTCTGCTTGGGCCACAGGAAAAGATCACCATACTTCGCGTCGAACCCGCCCTGCGACAGCACCTTGAGCGGGCCGGCGAGATTGACGTCGCCCTGCTCCATCACCATCTTCACCCCGGGATGCTCCAGATCCGTGGTCTTGAATACGGTGGCGCATTCATGCGCCTTGTCGATACGGTACTTCTCGGTGACGAGCATGGTAGCGAGAATTTCGCCATCGTCCGGATCGACCAGTGCGATCTCGCCCCCGGTCCTGAGGCCGTCGGCCACGACTTCGTCGGTGGAAAGCGTGATCGGGATCGGCCAGAACAGGCCGTTGGCCATCTTCATGCCGTCGCACACGCCCTGCCAGTCGGTATGGCTCATGAAGCCGTCCAGCGGCGTGAAACCGCCGATACCGAGCATGATGATGTCGCCCTTCTCCCGCGAACTGACCTTGATCCTGGGCAACGTCATCGCCCGCGCGCGCTCCGCAACCAAAGCTTCGCCTTCGAGCAGCAGCGGTTTGAGACTGCCACCTCCGTGCGGATTGACCAACGCCATTAGCCTGCTCCTCCATTGCTCCGGTTTCGTCGTGTCCGGATCGCCTGCGCCGCCGGCGCGCATGACCGCTCATGTGCACGAACGTGCTCGAACCCGCCGCTTCCAGCCCGCTCGGGCATACACGCGAGCGCGAGGCCTTCAGGGCGGCAGTCCAGCCGTCCGGGAGCGTGTATTAGGCGTGCTGTAGCCAGCCTGCGTCTATTACCGCGTTGGGTAACCCAGGTAACCCTCATGGGTAATGGACTGCGGGCGAGCGACCATAGAAGGCGGCTCGCCGGGCAGAATGCGTCTCAATCGGGAGTCGGTCGGATCTCGAAGACCATGTCGGCCAGATCACCGATCGCCCAAGTCGCTGCAGGGGCGCCGAGCCCTGCAACCGTGCCCGGGTTCACGAGCCAGGTCTGCCCGCCCTTGACGTTGGCCTGAGACCGGATCTCGGGCTCATGACTATGTCCGCAGCACACGAGGTCGTAATCCCCCGTGCACGCCATCGCATGCCCGTAGTGCGGGTAATGGGTGACGAAGATGCGCTGCCCGCCGAGCGTGATCATCGCATCCTGTCCGTGATAGGTGAGGAGCCCGTTGGACCGATGCGCGATGCGCGCGATCGCCACGGGATCGCCCAGATTGTTGCCATGCACGGCATGAATCGGCAAACCGAGCTCGAGCGACGCCTTGAGGGTGTTTCCGCCGATCAGGTCGCCGCAGTGGATGACCACTTCCGCGCCCTCATCCCGCGCCGCAGCGATCGCCCGCGCGAGCATGGGCCCGCGATCGTGGCTGTCGGAAACGATGCAAAGCTTCATACGAGGGACGGACCGTCGTATTCCCCGGCGATCGAATCCGCCGCCCTGAGTCCCGAACTCAATCCGGCCATCTGGCGCTCATGGTCGGCCTGCACCTGCAGAAGTGTCGTCACGCACTCCTGCAGGCTGCCGAACTGGTCGCGTCCTGTGCTGTACTGCTGCGCCTCGGAGTAGTAGAACTGCCCGCGATAGCTACCCTCGGCGATCCTGAACACCACGAAGTGCGCACCGCGCGCCTCCCAGTAAAGCCCCGGGCAAGAGGCAAGCTCCTCGCCCTCCGGGTCGACCTGGATCTCGGCCTCGACCGGCTCTACCACGACCGGATTGCGATAGCGCATCGCAAGCATCTGCGTGACCTCGTCGAGTTCGGAAGGCGAAATATCGGAAATCGTATGTGTCATCGTCCTGTTGCCCGCGACGGGGCTCCGTTCATTCGTGTGTCCGAATATCTTAACCCGCTGAACTTTCCTGCGGCAAACGCGACGTGGTCCCGGCACATTGCCGAGCCGACTGCCACGTAAGTCGGGATAAGGATCTCATCTCTGCTTTAATTGAAAAGGACTCACCGATTCGGATGATGTCCGAAGTGCCACGGGACACGCCATCTGCGCAGCTTCAGACTGACACAAGGGGAAATTCGTTCATGGCTCGCATCTTCATCTCCTACCGTCGTGACGATTCGGCCTATGTGGCCGCCATGCTGGCGCAACGACTGCGTGCCGCGTTCGGCCCCGACTCGGTGTACATCGACATCGATGCCATTCCGCTCGGGATCGACTTTCGCCAACACATCCAGAATGCCGTGCACAAGTGCGACGTCCTGCTGGCCCTCGTCGGCCAGCGCTGGTTGTCGGTCGCGCCGGACAGTGGCAGGCGCCGTATCGACGATCCTGCCGATTTCGTCCGGATCGAGATCGAGGCGGCCATCAGGCGGGATATTCCGGTCGTTCCGGTCCTGATCGACAACGCCCCGATGCCGTCGGCAGACGAACTGCCGGAGCCGATATCGCCTCTGGCATTCCGTAACGCAGCCGAATTGCGAGCAGGGCGGGACATGGATCATCACCTCGAACTGCTCGTCGGCGGCTTGCGTCAGCTTCTGCCCGCACAACCCCTTGTCTCTGCCATCGAACGCCGGCACGCGTCGGTTTCCGAGGGCCCTGCCGGACGACTGCGCTTCGTTCGCGACAAGAGTCTGGGTGGCAGCGCGCTCGCTTTTCGAGTCGAACTCGACGGCCGTCCGGTGGGCGAACTTCGTCCGGGCGAAACGCTTGACTGCCCGGCGAGCGCCGGCAGCCATCATGTGAAGGTCGGACACAGCGGCGCACTCTTCGATGCCAGCATGGACATCGATGTCGGGGCCGACCAGACCCGTGTCTGGGACGTGAGCCTTGGATGGACCGGCACGGTGAAGCTCTCGGAGCGCTGACGTCGCTTACGCAGCCCGCCAGCCCCTCGTTCGAGGTGGCGGCCGTACGCCAGCATGTCTATATCGAAGCATGAGGCGCCAGTCCAACGCCGCTGCATCCCAGGCACCCAAGCCTTCGAGTACAGGATTCTCATGGAGACCAACATGCGCAAACAGCACTCATCCTCATTTTCGACCATTGCGGCCGCGGCTGGCCTTGCGGCGGTACTGTCGTACGGCGCTGCACAGGCAATCGAGGTGAGGGACCTCAAGGGATTCGAAGCACTTTTCGGACGCTACGCGCCGGGGGGCGACTGCGCGCGCCAGCCGCAGATCGTGGTCGAGGCCGCCGGTTTCACCTTCGAGGTCGCGGGGGCACGGGAGAAAGTCACCAATCCGGAGTACGCTGCTAGCTATGGCGGGAATTTCTATCAAGGGATCACGCAGTGGTTCCTTCCATTTCGTTCGGCGCAGGGCTACCCGATACTTCTTGCCTTCAACGACGGAGAAAAGCGCGGCGTGCTTGGCATCAGCGCACAGGACGAAGGCTGGCGAGGCGGGCCGCCACTCGGCCCTCGCAACCAGGCCCTGGTGGAGGGCTCGCCCTACGCCAGATGCATTTAGGCCAGTCCCGGCCAGGTCCCGTCGGACCTGTGTGGATCGCCACGAGCCTCATTAAGGGCCCGACTCGTCGTCGACGACCTCGATGTACTCGGGCGGTTTGCCCTACTCGAGGTATACGTAGAGCGCTTCGAGCGGCATCTGCTGGCTTTGGCGCAAGGGCGCAACCGTCAGATCCCGCACCCTGAACCCATGGGCATCCGCCAGCCTGCGGATGTAGCTCTCGGAATGTGCGTAGCGCAGACTTGGCAGCAGGCGGAAGTCGACCGTGTCGGGCGCACGTTCGGCAGTGAATGCAAAGCAGCCGCCCGCCTCGAGGATGCGTCGTACCGCGCTGAACACGTTGTCCAGCGCACCGACGTAGATGAACACGTCGGCCGCCACGACGAGGTCGGCGCGTCGATCGGTGTCTGCCAGAAAAGTGGTCAGATCCTGGTGCACCAGTTCGCGATAGAGTCCGAGTCTGCGCGCCTGCTCCAGCATCGCCGCCGAGACGTCGACGCCGTCGATCGCATCGGCGACCGGCGCGATGAGCGGACCGCAGAGGCCGGTACCGCAGCCGAGATCGAGGACCGCCCGGTAGCGCCTCCCAGATGCGACCAGCGGCCTGAGGAGCCACTCGTGCCCGCGGTACTGCAGCTGATCGAGCAGATGCGCGTCGAAATCGACCGAATATTGGTCGAACAGCCCCTCGACGTAGGCGCGAGGTGGTGAGGCCGGACTGTTCGAACCACTGACGGCCGCGAGAAAGTAGGCGTGGAGTTCTGGGTCTGCGCCCAGTGCGACGGCCTTTTCGAAGCACTTCACAGCCTCGTCCAGCCGGTTCAGATCCCGTAGCAGGTTGCCATGCGCACTCCAGGCCTCGGCCGCCTCCGGGTCGATCTCGAGCGCGCGCTCGAACGCGCCGAGTGCTGCGTCCACCCGTCCCGAACGCTCCTGGCACTGTCCGCAGATCTGCCACAGACGGGCACTTCCGGGGATCAGCGCGAGTCCTCTTTCAAGTGCGTCGGCGGCATCCGCCCACTTCCCCAGTGCCTCGTCACACAGGCCCAGTGAAATCCACGCTTCCGCGTAGTTCGGGTCGGCAGCCGTCGCCCGCTGCAACGGAAGAACAGCCTCCTCCCACTTTCCCAAGTGATACAAGGTAATGCCGAGATTGCCGAGCACCGAGGCTCGCTCCGGTGCCAGCGCCAGCGACGCCGAGAAGCACATCCGCGCCTCCTCAAGCCGCCCTGCCTCGAAGTGATCGACTCCTTCAAGAAAGTGCTGCCGCGCCTGTTCCAGTACCTGGTCCATAAGTCATCACATGTGTCGATTCGGAGAACGTCGCAAGAATGCGCGATTTCCCTTGTGAAGGCCAACACCTTGATGCCTGGCCCCGGCTGCATCATCTTTCCACTGTATGCGGCCGAACGAAAATCCTCCGCGCCGGGGTTTGATCGCGCGCAAACCCGGGTGAAGGATTCAGGACGGCATCAAACCAGGTCGATCGGCTCCAGCCTGTTCCTGGAGCGTCACCTCTATTGCCGCCTGTGCCGCCACTCCGGAGTGACCACCAATCCGGGGGCATCGCGACCGCATCATAAAATGCTAATCTATGCCCTCACCGGCACCCGCAGCACGCAATGAAACCATTCTCCCCCACCCTGCGAAAGTTCTTCCCCTTTCTCGTCTGGTGGCCACGCGTGTCGCGCAACACCCTGCGCGCCGATCTTCTTGCCGGACTCACGGGTGCCCTGATCGTACTGCCCCAGGGCGTCGCCTTCGCCACGATCGCGGGCCTTCCGCCGCAGTACGGCCTTTACGCTGCAATGGTCCCGGCGGTGATTGCGGCGCTGTTCGGGTCCAGCTGGCATCTGGTCTCGGGACCGACTACGGCCATCTCCATCGCCATATACGCAGCCCTTTCGCACCGTGCCGCCCCTGGGTCCGAACAGTACATCGCCCTCGTGCTGACCCTGACTTTCCTCGTCGGCGTATTCCAGCTCACGCTCGGCCTCGCGCGCATGGGCGCGCTCGTGAACTTCATTTCGCACAGCGTCGTGATCGGGTTCACCGCCGGAGCCGCGATCCTCATCGCCGCCAGCCAGGTCGGCAGCTTCTTCGGGATCGCCATCCCGCGCGGCACGCCATTCTACGAGATCGTGGGCCTGCTCGTGACCCGCTTTGCCGACATCAACCCATGGGTCGCCGGCGTAGGCTTGATTACGCTGGTATCCGGCATCCTTGCGCGTCGCTATGTCCGCCAGATCCCCTACATGATCGCGGCAATGCTGGTCGGCGGTCTGGTCGCTGCCGGCTTCGTGCACTGGCAAGGGGATGCGGCCGGTATCGTGACCGTCGGTGCCCTGCCGGGGGCGCTGCCACCGCTGTCGATGCCCAACCTGTCACTCGACGCACTGCGTACGACGCTCGGCCCGGCACTGGCAATCACCATGCTCGCGCTGACCGAGGCCGTATCGATCGGTCGCGCCATCTCGGTGCGCTCGGAGCAGCGCATTGACGGAAACCAGGAGTTCATCGGGCAGGGCCTGTCGAACATCGTCGGTGCCTTCTTCTCGGCCTACGCCTCCAGCGGTTCGTTCAACCGCAGCGGTGTGAACTACGAAGCCGGGGCGCGCACGCCTCTGGCTTCCGTATTCGCCACGGTTTTCCTGATCGCGGTGCTGCTTGCGGTCGCGCCGCTGGCTGCCTATCTGCCGACTGCCGCAATGGCAGGCATCCTGTTCCTGGTCGCATGGGGCCTCATCGATTTCCGTCATATTCGCCATATCTGGCACACGAGCAAATCCGAGTCGGCGATTCTTTTCGCCACCCTGGGCGGCACCTTGTTCAACATCGAGGCCGGCATCTTCCTTGGTGTCATCCTGTCTTTGATGACGTACCTGCACAGGGTCTCACGCCCGGAAATTGCACCTCTGGTACCCGCTCCGGAAGCCGGGGCCTACCATTTCGTGCGCGCCGAGGGCCGACCGGAATGTCCACAGATGCGCATCATGAGCGTCAACGGGGCGGTGTTCTTCGGTTCCGCCAATTACGTGCAACAGGCGCTTCAGGAGATCGACGAAGCAAACCCGCAGCAAAAGTCCGTACTGATCTCGGCCGTCCGTATCAATCACATCGACATCGCCGGCGCCGAGATACTTGCCCAGGAGGCCCGGCGGCGTCGACGCATGGGCGGGGGTCTCTACTTCTATCGCCTCAACGACGAGGCCTACAACTTCCTGCGCCGGGGTGAATACGTCGACGACATCGGACGAGGCGCATTCTTCCCGGTCAGAACCGACGTCACTCAGGCGCTGTACCGCACACTCGACCCGGACATCTGCCGGACCTGCACCAAGCGCATCTTCAGGGCATGCCACAGCGGGATCCTGCCCGACGGGCTGCGTCGCCAGCGCCTGCTGTTCGCCACCGACGGCACCGAGTACAGCGAGCGGCCCCGCAAAATCGCCCTTGCCCTGGCGAGCGGGTTCGGCGTCAGACTCGACGTCACGACCATCGTCGCTTCGGCGCAGGACGACGAACAGGCGCGCGAGCGGCTTGCCGTGGTCGCGGACGCCGCGCGCCCGATGGGAGTCGAGACCAAATTGCTGACCCGCTACGGCAAACCGGCAGTGAAGGAGGTCGTGGCGACCGCGGCAGAGACCGCCTCCAACCTGCTCATCATCGGCCGCCGCCCGCCGCGCGGTGATCTCAAGGAGCGCTTGCTGGGCGACAACGCGATGCAGATCATCGCGACCGCGCCCTGTCATGTGCTGATCGCCGGCTGGCAGGCACGCATGTGGCAAACGCGCATCCTGTTCGCGGCCGATTTCTCTACTTGTGCAAACGCCGTCGAGATCGCAACGCAGCTGTCCCGCGTCTCGGCCACGCCGCTCACGCTGCTCGCCGCAGGCGATGGCTCCGAGGAGGAGCGCACCGCCGACGCAGAATATGTAGCCGGCCAGCTGCGTCTCGAAGGTTGCGTGTGCGATTTCCGCCTGGCCGAAGATACGCTGGGACCGGCAACGCTGAAGGCCGCCGGGGAGGTCGATGCTGATCTGGTGATTCTCTGCGATCCGCGCCGCAAGTACACCGATCAGGTGGTCGGATCTCTCGCCTGTGCGGTGCTGGTGGTCAAATCGGGCGGGGACGTCTTCGACATCGAAGCGGCCGTGGCCAGACAATCCTGATCCTGATCGCACACGATCGCAAACTGGAGCGCCTGACGTGGCCGTAAGGACGAGGATTGGGACCGCTGCCCATCGCGTACCAGGCGAGCGTGGCATGGTCCCGAGCTATCGGCATATTCGCTAGCGGGGCGTCGATCCGGCCGGTATTCAATCGACCGGATTGTCGAGCGCCCGCCACACGCCGCCATCGCCGGCGGAATGCTCACCTGAAACGGTCTGCGGCGTCCTTGAACGCCTTCGACATGCGCTCCCAGGCTGACTCCATCCCCTCACGCAGGCGCTCCCAGGCGTCCTCGCTGGCGGCCTCCAGTTCCCGCATTTTCTCACGCGCCTGCTCACGCTGCTGGCGCATTGCGGCGAGTTGCTCCTCGTACCGGATCTTCATGTCCGCCTCAGCTGCTCTCGCCTTGGCCTCCAGCCTTTCGATGTCGGCACTCCACTCGTCGATCCTGGCCTTCATTTTCTGCACATACGCATCGCGCTTGCTCATGCCGATCTCCTCCTGTCGCTGATTGGCAGCAGAGGCTGCTGTCGTGTTGTCCGTAGCCAAAACGCTCCCGCCTTCGGCAACAAGATCGGTCACCGCCTCCGGGAGGGGCTTTGCAGCGGATTTCCTGGCAGTTGTATTCATGGCAATTCTCCTTTTGAAAGTATGAGCTCGCCACCTGCATAGGACTGTGCGCTACCGAACGTTGCCCTATGGGCACTGCGCTGGGCGCCCGCGTGTGCATGATCCGCACAGCGGTGCTGGCCGCGGCCAACCTCACCTTTCCCTATGCGGGTTCGGTGATGGCGTCGCAAGGCGGCTGGGTCGTGGCGCGCGACACCAGGACTTTTCGTCACGGCACGAGCAGAGTAGGCTAAGCGGGCCATGAGACCCGAACTCGTGTGGTTGCTGGGCTTGCATATCGCCGGACTGGTGATCTGGTGCGGGGCATTGCTGTATTTGCCCGCACTGATCACGGCCGGCGCATCGCGCGTGCAGGATGAAGCACTGGGGTGCGGTCCCGCGGCGCTGAACCGCATGATCTTCACGGCGATCGCGACACCGGCGGCGATGTTCGCGATAATTACCGGGAGCCTCCTGTTCCTGCTCGATCGCACGCTCGGAGTGTGGCTGATCCTCAAGCTCACGGCGGTCGTCGGCATGGTCATCTGCCATGCCTTGTATGGCGTGCTGATCCTGCGCCACGAGCGCGAGCCACACGCTCCGGCCGCGGTCCCGTGCATCCTGCTGGGAACGCTCACCACGGTGCTGATCGGGACCGTGCTCTGGCTGGTGCTGGCCAAGCCGTTCTAGGGGCATCCGATGCCGTCATCGCAGCCGCCGCCCGCCCGCCATCGCACGACCTCAGTCCTCGACATTGACGCCGACGGCATGCTCATACACAAGCTGTCCGCCGAGAAAGCCGGTCGCTGCGATCAGCGCACCGGTCAGCAGCGAGATGTACAGGCCCCACGGGTAGATCGCCTCGGCTGCCTCGAAGCGCAATACCCAGTTCAGCGACGCGAGCGAGAGCATCATGATCGCGAGTACTGCGTGACACCAGGCGGTGATCAGACGCCGCACCTCCCGGACGGTGAAAAGGTCGATCGCCCCGGCAATACTCGCAATCCAGCCACCGACGGCCCCGACGCCGGCCAGCCACAGCCCTGCCCTTCCCCAGAAGGGGTCACCGCTGTACAGATAGCCCAGGTCAGTGCCGATCAGCCCGAGCAAGGCCGCAACCGGAAAGTGGATCATCACCGGATGCAACGGATGCCCGGCCAGCGCAGCCCGGCTATGAATCGTGCGCTGCTGCAGTGGACCGGCCATCACCCAGTCCTCCCGAAATCGATGGTCGCGCCCTGGCGCGGCAGGGTCGGACATGGGTTCGTGGCGGTCGCGTACATCCTGCTCGCCGCCTGCGCCGGGCCGCAATCGACATTGGCACCGGCCGGACCCGCAGCCCGAATCGCCGCCAATCTGTGGTGGGGGATGTTCATCGTCTCGGCGGTAGTGCTGCTCGTCATCGTCGGGCTGTGGCTTTATGCGCTGTATCGCACGCCATGCGACCATGACGCAGTCACGCTTCGCCGCATCGGCCAGCGCTGGATCATCGGCGGCGGAATCATTCTACCAAGCGTGAGCGTTGCAGTCCTGCTGGCCTTCGGAATCCCGCTGGGGCATCGCATGCTGCCCCTGCCACTTCCGGGGGATCAGCCACTGAGGATCGACGTGATGGCCCATCAGTGGCGCTGGGAAGTCCGCTACCCGGACCACGGCATCGTCACGAACGACCGGCTCGTGATCCCCGCCGGGCGCGCGATCGATTTCCATGTCGGCAGCGCCGACGTGATTCACTCGTTCTGGGTGCCCCGTTTGGGTGGCAAGATCGACGCGCTTCCGGGCCGGACCAACGTGCTGCGCCTGCGCGCCGACCAGCCCGGAGAATATCGCGGCCAGTGTGCCGAGTTCTGCGGCGCCGAACATGCGCACATGGTGTTCGTGGTCGAAGCCCTCGATGCCGCCGTATTCGAAGACTGGGTCAAAACACGCAAGCCATGAACACGACCGCTTCCGAAGAGCAGGAACGCCTGCACGCGGGATTCCATGCCGTGTGGGCCAACCCGCGCGGCTGGCGCGCGCTGAGTCTGGTCAATCACACGACCCTTGGCCTGCGCTTCATGGGTACGGCGGTGGTCTTTTTCCTGATCGGCGGGCTGCTCGCGATGCTGGTGCGCGCCCAGCTTGCCCTGCCCAATCAACGCCTGCTCGATCACGAGCTCTACAACCAGGCGTTCACCATGCACGGCACGGTGATGATGTTCCTGTTCGCGGTGCCCATGCTCGAGGGGCTGGCGGTATACCTCATCCCGAAGATGATCGGCGCGCGCGACCTGGTGTTCCCGCGCCTGACGGCACTGGGCTACTGGTGCTACCTGTTCGGCGGGCTGATCCTGATCTCCAGCCTGTTCCTCGGGATCGCGCCGGACAGCGGCTGGTTCATGTACACGCCGCTGAGCAGCAACGTTTATTCACCCGGCCCGAATTCCGACTTCTGGTTGCTCGGCATCACCTTCATCGAAATCTCCGCGCTGGCCACCGCAGTCGAGTTGGTGGTGTCGATCCTGCGGACGCGCACCGCGGACATGTCGCTGGACCGGATGCCGCTGTTCGCGTGGTACATCCTCGGCATGGCGCTGATGATCGTGGTCGGTTTCCCGCCGCTCATCCTGGGCAGCATCCTCCTCGAGCTGGAGCGCGCTGCCGGCCTGCCCTTCTTCGACGTCACCCGCGGCGGCGACCCGGTGCTGTGGCAGCATCTGTTCTGGCTTTTCGGTCATCCCGAGGTGTACATCATCTTCCTGCCGGCGGCAGGCATCGTCAGCACCCTGATCCCGGTGTTTGCGCAGCGCCCGATCGTGGGCTACCGATGGGTCGTGCTGTCGATCATAACCACGAGCTTCCTGAGCTTCGGGCTGTGGGTGCACCACATGTTCACGGTCGGTATTCCACATCTTGCGCAAGCCTTCTTTTCGGCCGCGAGCATGCTCGTTGCGATCCCCACCGCAATCCAGATCTTCGTCTGGCTGGCCACGCTGTGGACCGGTCGGCCGCTGTTCCGCCTGCCGATGCTGTGGCTGGTCGGCTTTCTGGTGGTGTTCGTCGCCGGCGGGCTGACCGGCGTGATGCTTGCGCTGGTGCCGTTCAACTGGCAGGTTCACGATACCCATTTCATCGTCGCCCACATGCACTACGTGCTCGTCGGCGGCATGTTCTTTCCCATGGTGGCAGGGCTGTATTACTGGCTGCCTCACGTGTCCGGCCGCATGCCCTCCGAGCGTCTCGGCCGGTGGGGCTTCTGGCTGACCTTCGTCGGTTTCAACCTGACCTTTCTGATCATGCACTGGACCGGCCTGCTCGGCATGCCGCGCCGCATCTATACGTACGGGGCCGGTCTCGGGTGGGACCTTCCGAATCTGGTGTCCTCGATCGGCAGCTTCGTCATGGCGATCGGCATTGCCGCAGTATTGCTCGACATTGCGCTGCATTTCCGCTTCGGCCGCATCGCGCCACCCAACCCGTGGAACGCCGACACGCTCGAATGGGCTACCGGCACACCGCCAAGGATGTACAACTTCGCGAGCCAGCCGGGCTGCGCCACGCGCCACCCCCTGTGGGACCAGCCCGAACTTCCCGAGAGCATCGCGGACGGGAAACACTGGCTGTCGATCTTCGATCACGGACGACGCGAGACGCTGGGCACCGACCCGGTGAGCGGGAAGGTGCGCGAGATCTTCCACCTCCCGGGCAACAGCTGGCTGCCGCTGCTGATCGCACTCGGCCTTGCGGTGGTGTGCATCTCACTGCTCGCACGCAGCTATGCGATCGCGGCCCTCGCCGCGCTGGCAAGCGTGACGATCATGCTCCGCTGGTCATGGGTAAATGGCCTGCACCCGGCCGCGCTGGCGGATCTGCGCACGCAGCTGGGCGACCCGCCTTTGCATACCCATACCTTCGACGGCCCTGGTCGGTGGGGCATGGGAGTCACGCTGATCGCGAACGCGTCCCTGTTCCTCGCGCTGCTGTTTGGCTGGTTCTACCTGTGGACGGTGGCGCCACACTGGGAGGCGCCGGCGGCCTCGCCGTTGCCATGGTTTGTACTGCTGCCGGCCGGTCTCCTCGTCACCATCGCGACGCTATGGTTACGTCGTATCGTGGCGAGCCTGCACCGTGGCACGGCCGCAAACCTGCAGATGCAATTCTGGGGCGTCGCCGGCCTCGGACTCGCCTACGTGGCGGTCCTGGTGCAGGTGCTGAGTACGGCGCCGTTGTCAGCGACGCTGACCGCACACGACGCGGTGATCACGGTGTTTCTCGTGTATCTGCTGCTGCACGGCGCGCTCGCCTCCATCCTCGCAGCATTGCAGGCACTGCGCGTGCGGCGCGGTTACGTGGGACCGCATGCGCCCTACGAGCCGGGGGTCGTCGGCGCGTGGTGGTTGTACACGCTGCTGACGTTCTGGCTCACCTACATCTGCGTCGTGCTCTTCCCGGTCGGTTGGGGGGGCGGGTGATGCTCTCACCGTCCCATCCGCTGCAGCTGGCGCTCGGCCTGATCGTATGGAGTGCCTGGTTCGTCGCGATCTATGGCGCCCTGTCGGTGGGGTGCGCGCTTGCGCCCCCCGACGCCGAACTCGGCGCCCGGACGTGGTTGAACGGCTTGCTCGCAGCACTCACCGCGCTCACCTTCGCATGGCTGGTGCGGCAAGCCGTGGTGTGCTTGCATGCCACTCGAACGGGCACGGCGGGTTCGCCGCAAAGGCGCTTCATGATGCCATTGAGCGCCAGTCTTTACGTGGTCGCCGCCGTATCGACACTTGTCATCGGTCTCCCGGTCCTGGGGCTGCCGCCATGTCCCTGACCGCTGTCCTGCTGGGTATGGCGCTCGCCGGCGCGCCCATGCTTGCGCACGCGCATGCCGCGGTCGACGGCGCGTTGATGCAGCGATTACCCACGATCCTTACCGCGCTGGTGCTGTTCGCGGCCTGGCTCACGTACCTCGCCGGCTGCCGCCGCGTCGCACCGCGTGCCAACCGTGCAGCGCTATTCCATTTCGCCGCCACCCTGGCATTGCTCGCGCTGCTCGGCCCGTTGGACGCCTGGCCGACCAGCGGCGCGGCAACGCACATGGTGCAGCACATGCTGCTGATGGTGGTGATCGCGCCATTGTGGGTACTCGCACGCCCCCTCCCGCAGTGGCGCGCAGCGCTCGGCGAGCGGGGACGATGGCTGTGGCTATGGCCGCTCAACGCGGCGCGCCTGCCACTGACAGTGACGGCAGTTCACGGCACCATGATCTGGTTCTGGCATGCACCGGGGCCCTACATGCTGGCTGTCGAGGACCCGTGGTGGCATGCCCTCGAACACGCCTGCTTCCTGCTCAGCGCCGGACTCTTCTGGTGGGCGGTGTTGCGCGCCAGCCCGCCCAACCGCGGGCGCGCCCTACTCGCACTGCTGATTACGCTGATGCACACCGGATTACTCGGCGCCTTGCTGACTTTCGCGAAGGCGCCGCTCTATGGTGACGCAATCGATCTCGCAGACCAGCAACTGGCCGGCCTGATCATGTGGGTGCCCGGCGGGCTCATCTACCTCGTCGCCGCGACCGGCTGTGCGTACGTCTGGCTGCAGAAACTGTGGCGGCGTTCAAGCCACGCATGAAACTCGTCGGGAAATCCCGTGTCGCGTCTTGTTGCAGCCCTCGCGTCAGGCCACTTCCGGGATGCGCAGAACCTGTCCAGGATAGATCTTGTCCGGATGGGCCAGCATCGGCTTGTTGGCCTCGAAGACCGCCGTGTACTTGTTCGCATTGCCGTAATACGTCTTCGCGATCGCGGAAAGCGTGTCGCCACGCACGACGGTATGAAAGCGCGCCTCGGGTGCGGCCTTGATGACCGTCATGCGATCGTCGACGCTCGTCACCCCCTGCACATTGCCCGCGGCCAGCACAATGCGTTCCCTGGTCGCCTGGTCGGGCGCAGTACCCGTCACGGTCACGGTTTCGGTCGCGCCGTCGTACGTCACTGCAAGATCGTCGGGCGCGAGTTTGAGGGAGCGAACGAATGTCGTGATCGCCTTGCCCGCCTCGGCGTCGGCCGCCGCCCGATCCACCGGATTGGCCGAATCCGCTTGCGCTGCACTCGCCGTCCCTTTCCCAAAAAGCTTCTCGCCCGCACTCTTGATGAAGCTGAGCAATCCCATGACATTCTCCTCGTATAAGAAACGACCGACCGCATAGTCAAGGTAGCCTACCGTGCGGGCAGCCATCGCTACAGTTTCGTCACACGTTGTTTCAAGAACGCGGGGGCACACGGAGAAGGTGCGAAACCCAGAAGAGGGATCGGTCCTTTCGCGAACGCATCGCATGTCCAACTTCCTGCCTGCGATACGGCTCGGATCAAAGCGGATGGATGACTTCTCCCGTGATCCGTCGGGAGCAGGCTCCCCCAGGTCTCGCCAATGCGCTCGTCACTGCGAACGCTGAACGCCAAACGCCTACCGGTGGCTCGCATTCGTGCCAAACAGGTTGTCCCAGAAATCGGTCAACGTACCGTAGGCCGAGTGCTCGTCAAGATCGTGGTGATGAAGGTGGTGGCGCCGGCGCACCGTCAGCCAACCCCCGCCCGGAGGTGACCCTTGGTGGAGCCGGTGGTGGACGACCTCGTGCGCGACGTAACCGATGATCAGGCCGCACGAAAACGACGCCGCCACATACGAATTCGTTGGCCACAGCAGGGGTATCGCCACAAGTGCACCCACAAGTAGCATGCTGAACCACAAGGGGGTCCGCATCGGAACCGAAGGTTGGCAATGATGCTCCAGATGCCAGCGCCGGAAGGGATCGATCCGGTGCAGCACAAAGCGGTGAATCATGTACTCCAGCAGGGTCCACACACCCAGTCCGCCCAGAAGAAACACGAATCCGGCCACCCGACCGGCCGGAGGTGCCTGCATCCACAGCGCCCCCAACAACACCGCAGCCCCCGACGGAATCACCAGTGTTTGTGGGAATTCGGTCCTCAGCGCACCCGCACGAAAATTGACCATCTTCATGGCTCACTCCCGGCTGCGCGGGGCGCAGCCTCGCGCAACACGAGGGCCTCGCACCCTTGTACCCTGATTCGGCCGACCTGTCCGCGTTCCGTAATCGCCCATACTCGTACCCCACGTGGCGCGATCCCCCACGACCTCGCGTTTCTGATTGGGCAGTATCCCGTTGATTGCGTTCCGTCGTGATTCGCGTGTGGAAACGGACGGCTCCCAGCCCGTTCACTGCTTGCAGGGTAAACTGCATGCGGCCCGGCCCGAAGAAGGCGTCGCGCAGCACGCCTTGATGCATTAGCCGATCATGCCCTCGAGCGCGCCAGACGGGGAAGGGCCAGAAAGAGGGCCGCGATGGTCTTGCCGTCGGTGATACGGCCGTCGTAGACGGCGCGCACGCCTTCATCGAGGTCGAGGGTCTGAACCTCGAGGAATTCCTCGTCGTCGAGCGCAGCGCCCAGGTGATGAAGGGCACGCGCGAGGAAGATCTCGATGCGCTCATCGGAGTAGCCGATGCACGGGTGCATCACGCCGAGATATTCCCACTCGTCGGCGATGTAACCGGTCTCCTCACGCAACTCGCGCTTCGCACACGCGAGGATGTCCTCACCGGGATCGATCTTGCCCGCCGGCAGTTCGAGGAATGCCCTGCGCAGGGGGTAGCGGTACTGACGCTCCAGCAGGAGTTTGCCATCGGGCAGGAGAGCGACGATGACGACGGCGCCAGGGTGGCGGATGTACTCACGGACGGCTTCGTTACCGTTGGGCAGCCGGACGCGATCGCGGCGCACGTCGAGGAGTCGGCCCTGAAATACCGCATCGGACTCGAGCTCGATCTCTTCCAGCGGGTCCCTGTCTGTGTCGTCCATGGATTCCCCACTCACACACCGGCGCGACCGGCCTTACAAGGACGCGATGAGTGCGTAGGCGCAGACCGACATCAAGCCCTGCGGCATGAGACCCAGCACGGCGATCGCCACGCCGTTGGCGGACAGCATGATGCGCACGTCCGCTGGCGCATGGATCGGGGCCAGGTCCTCCGGTTCATCGAAGTACATCACCTTGACCACGCGCAGATAGTAGTACGCGCCGATCACCGACATCAGGACCGCGACGATGGCGAGCCAGATGTAGCCGGCGGCAACGACCGCCTGCAGCACCGACAGCTTGGCGAAGAAGCCGATGAAGAACGGTACCCCGGCCATGGAGAACATGATGATCATCATCATCGCGGCGAACCAGGGGCTGCGCTTGTTCAGGCCCTTGAAGTCGTCGATGTTCTCGGCCTCGAAGCCGGCGCGCGAGAGCAGGATGACCATGCCGAACGAAGCGAGGCTCATGATCACGTAGGACACGGCATAGAACATCGCCGAACTGTAGGCATTGAGCGCGAAATTGCGGTCTCCGTCGACCACGCCGGACAGGAGTCCGAGCAACACGAAGCCCATGTGGGAGATGCCCGAGTACGCGAGCATGCGCTTGATGTTGGTCTGCGCGATCGCGGCGATGTTGCCCAGGACGATCGACAGCACGGCAAGGAACATCAGCATCGATTGCCAGTGCTCGGCCAGTTCGAACATGCCATAGACGAGCAGGCGCATCGCCATCGCGAACGCGGCGAGCTTGGGCGCGGTGGCGATCATGAGCGTGACGGCCGTGGGCGCGCCGTGATACACGTCCGGTACCCACATGTGGAACGGCACCACGCCAAGCTTGAATGCGAGACCGGCCATCACGAACACGAGACCGAACAGCAGCACGGTCTTGTTCGCCGACTGATGATAGATCGCCTGAGCGATCCCGGAAAACTCCATGCTCCCGGTCGCCCCGTATACCATCGACATCCCGTACAGCAGCAGACCGGACGCAAGGGCACCGAGCACGAAATACTTCATCGCAGCCTCGGTCGAGCGCGCCGACTCGCGATCGAAGGCCACCATCGCATAGAGCGACAGCGACATCATCTCCAGGCCCATGTACAAGGACAGCATGTGGTTCGCGGTCACCATGACCATCATGCCCAGCGTCATCAGCAGCGCGAGCAGAAAGTACTCGGGCCGATCCATGTTGCGGTCGGCCAGGTAGGCCCGTCCGTACAGCAGCCCGACCGCGACCGCGAAGTAGATCAGCAGCTTGAGCAGATCGCCCATCATGTCCGACACGAACATGTTGCTGAAGGTCAGGACCACCTCGCCTTCCATTGTCGCAACCGTTATCAGCGCAGCGACGATCAGCGTCGCCTGCGTCAGGACGTAGGCAAGGCTGCGACCGATCCTGCGAGCAAAGGTCGTCGCGAGCATGATCACGAGCGCCATCACGGCGACGAATATCTCGGCCGCTGCGGGGTAGAAGTCGGGGACGACAAAGTTCATCTTCTGACCAGTCCGATTAAGTGTCTCAGCCGCTCGTTCAGAGCTTGCTCACGGCAACATGCCGCAGGAGTTCATTGACCGAAGCGTGCATCACCTCGGTGAAGGGGAACGGGTACACGCCCATCGCGAGCACGCAAAGCGCCAGGATCGCAAGGAAGGCGAACTCGCGCCCGTTGATGTCCTGCAACTGCGCCACGTGATCGTTGGCCACCGCACCGAACACCACCCGCTTGTACATCCACAGGGTGTAGGCAGCTCCCAGGATCAGCGTGGTCGCGGCCAGGAAAGCCACCCAGAAATTGAACTGCACCGCGCCGAGGATGACCATGAACTCGCCCACGAAACCGCTCGTGCCGGGAAGGCCGGCGTTGGCCATCGCGAACAGCATGAAGAAGGCTGCGAACTTCGGCATCGTCCTCACCACGCCGCCGTAGTCGGCGATGTTGCGCGAATGCATGCGGTCGTAGAGCACCCCGATGCACAGGAACATCGCACCCGACACGAAACCGTGGGAGATCATCTGCACCAGGGCGCCCTCGATGCCGAGACTGTTGAACATGAAGAACCCGAGGGTCACGAAGCCCATGTGCGCAATCGACGAGTACGCGACCAGCTTCTTCATGTCCGTCTGGACCAGCGCAACGAATCCGATGTACACCACCGCGATCAGCGACAGCGTGATCATCAGCGGCGCCATCGAGTGGGCAGCATCGGGCACGATGGGCAGCGAAAAACGCAGGAACCCGTAGGCACCGAGCTTGAGCGCGATGGCCGCCAGCACCACCGAGCCGCCGGTGGGGGCTTCGACGTGGGCATCGGGCAGCCAGGTGTGCACCGGCCACATCGGCACCTTGACCGCAAAGGCGATGAGGAAGGCCCAGAAGATCAGGGTCTGTGGCGCCATGCCGAGCGGCAACTGGTGCCACTGCAGTATGCTGAAGCTGCCCCCCGCCTCCATGAACAGGTAGAGCAGCGCGACCAGCATCAGCAGCGAACCGACCAGCGTGTAGAGAAAGAACTTGATCGCCGCGTACACCCGGTTGGCGCCGCCCCAGATGCCGATGATCAGGTAAAGGGGGATCAGCGAGGCCTCGAAGAAGACATAGAAGAGCACGCCGTCGAGTGCCGAGAAGATGCCGTTCATCAGGCCTGACATGATCAGGAAAGCGGCGAAGTACTGTGCGACCTTGTCCTGGATCACCTGCCAACCCGCGAGGATGACGATGATCGTGACGAACGAGTTCAGCAGCACGAACAGCACCGAAATGCCGTCGACCCCGAGGTGATAGTTGATGTTGAAGCGCGGAATCCACTGCGCGAACTCCGAAAACTGCATCGCGCTGCTGCTGCTATCGAAGAAGACGTAGAGCGGAATCGTGACGACGAAGCCCGAGAATGCGACTGCCAGCGCCAGCGCCCGTGCCATTGGCGCGTTCCGGTCAGAACCCGTGGCCAGCACAAGCAGTCCGCCCAGGATCGGGATCCAGATCGCGAGGCTGAGAAGTGGCATACCCGTCGTCATTGTTGCTTTCCGTTCAGTGCGCCCGCGTGGGCGCGCATTTGTTTGTCGGTATTCAGTCGTCGATCGGTCCGGCTCATCCGATGTTGAACCAGAAGGTGAGCAGCACGAACACGCCGATGATCATCGCGAACGCGTACTGGTACAGGTGGCCGCTCTGGAACAGCCTCGACATCTGGGCGATCCAGCCTACCAGGCGCGCAGAACCATTCACCGCGACGCCGTCGATCAGGGCCCTGTCACCGCCCTTCCACAGCCCCGCGCCGAGCATGCGCGAGCCTGCGGCGAAGACCACCTCGTTGAATCGATCGAAGTAGTACTTGTTCTCGAGCAAGGTATTGATCGGGCGCAGGCGGCGCTGGATCACGGCTGGAATGTCGGGACGCACCATGTAGAAGAACCACGCCAGCGCGACGCCGCCCATCGCCAGCCAGAACGGTGCGGTCTGCAGACCATGTATCGCCATTGCCAGCACCCCGTCAAACGAGGCTTCGAGCGCCGACAGGCCCACGTGGTGATCGGCAACGAAGATGGCGCTGTTGAACCAGGCGCCGAACAGCATCGGCTCGATCGTGAACAGGCCGATCAGCACGGACGGGATTGCGAGCAGAATCAGCGGCACGGTGACCACCCACGGCGACTCGTGCGGTTTCTCGCCTGGAGCCAGCCCGTGATGATGCGCGTCGTCATGATGCGCATCGTGGTGAGCACCATGCGCCTTGGCGAACCTTTCTTCGCCGTGGAACACGAGGAAGTACATTCTGAACGAGTAGAACGCGGTCACGAACACGCCGAGCAGGACGCAGAACATGGCGTAGCCTGCCCCCGGAATCGTCGCCGCACCGACCGCCTCGATGATCGAGTCCTTGGAGTAGAAGCCCGAGAACAACGGAAATCCGATCAGCGCCAGCGAACCGAGCAACGAGGTGATCCAGGTAATCGGCATGTACTTGCGCAACCCGCCCATCTCACGCATGTCCTGCACGTGATGCATGCCGATGATGACAGAACCCGCACCGAGGAATAGCAGCGCCTTGAAGAAGGCGTGCGTCATCAGGTGGAACACCGCTGCCGAATAGGCCGACACGCCCAGTGCGACCGTCATGTAGCCGAGTTGCGACAGCGTCGAGTAGGCCACCACGCGCTTGATGTCGTTCTGCACGATGCCGAGGAATCCCATGAACAGTGCCGTGGTGGCGCCGATCACGAGCACGAAGGAGAGCGCCGTATCCGACAGTTCGAACAGCGGCGACATGCGCGCGACCATGAAGATCCCTGCGGTCACCATGGTCGCGGCGTGGATCAGCGCCGAGATCGGCGTCGGGCCTTCCATCGAGTCGGGCAGCCAAACATGAAGCGGTACCTGGGCCGACTTGCCCATCGCCCCGATGAAGAGGCAGATGCAGATCGCGGTGATCAGCGGCCAGCCGGTACCTGGCATGTCCATCGACGCCAGTTCGCCCGAGCGCGCGAACACCTCCGCATAGTCGAGACTGCCGGCATAGGCGGCAATGAGTCCGATCCCGAGCAGAAAACCGAAGTCGCCGACGCGGTTGACCAGGAAGGCCTTCAGGTTGGCGTAGATCGCGGTCGGGCGATCATGCCAGAAACCGATCAGCAGATATGACACCAGCCCCACCGCCTCCCAGCCGAAGAACAACTGCAGGAAGTTGTTCGCCATCACCAGCATCAGCATGGAAAAGGTGAACAGCGAGATGTAGCTGAAGAACCGCTGGTAGCCAGGGTCGTCCTTCATGTAGCCGATGGTGTAGATGTGCACCATCAGGGATACGAAGGTGACGACCAGCATCATCATCGTCGTCAGGGGGTCGATCAGGAAGCCGATCTCGAAACTGAGGCCGCCGCTTTCCATCCAGGTGTAAATGGTGCCGTTGAAGAGGTTGCCGTTGCGCACATCCTGGAAGATCACCACCGACGCCAGGAAGGACACCAGTACCCCGAGAATCGTGATGCCGTGGGCACCGGAACGACCCAACCGCTTTCCGAACAGCCCGGCCAGGATCGCGCCGGCGAGTGGCGCCAGCGGAACGAGAAGATAGAGCGCTTTCATGTCCGACATCGTTAACCCTTGAGGCTGTCCAGATCATCGACATTGATGGTGCGCAGATTGCGGAAGAGCACCACCAGAATCGCCAGGCCGATGGCGGACTCCGCTGCAGCCACGGTGAGAATGAAGAAAACGAAGATCTGACCGGCCAGATCCCCCAGATAGTGGGAGAAGGCGATGAAATTCAGATTCACCGCGAGCAGCATTAACTCGATCGCCATCAGCAACACGATCAGGTTCTTCCGGTTCAGGAAGATGCCCACCACGCTGATCGCGAACAGAATCGCGCCGAGGACGAGGTAATGGGAGAGCGACAGCATCAATGACCCCTTGCTTGCACCGGCCTCATGGCCGCCGCAGTTCTCATTCTTTTTCGCTCGGCATCGAGACCAGCTTCACGCGGTCTTCGCGCCGTGTCGTAACCTGCTCGGACGGATTCAGATGGCGCGCACCCTTGCGCTTTCTCAACGTCAGGGTGACCGCCGCGACCATCGCCACGAGCAGCACCAGCGACGCCAGTTCGAACGGATACACGTACTCGGTGTAGAGCAGACGGCCGATTTCGCGCGTATTGCTGTACCCCTCCTGAGCCGCCGGCGGTTCGGGCATCGCCTCCAGCCCGAAGTAGCGGCCGCCGAGAACCAGCACCATCTGCACCGCGAGCAGTATGCCGACCAGTCCCCCGACCGGAAGATGCGCCCAGAAGCCCTGTCGTATGCGCTCGACATTGATGTCGAGCATCATCACCACGAACAGGAACAGCACCATCACCGCCCCCACATAGACGAGGACTAGGACGATCGCGAGAAACTCGGCCTCGAGCAGCATCCATATGCCGCTTGCACTGAAGAACGAGAGCACGAGGAACAAGGCCGCATGCACCGGATTCTTGGCGGTGACCACCCGGACCGCCGCGAAGATCAGGATCGCGGCCATCACGTAGAAGACGAATGTCTTGAATTCCATGTTCGGTTCAATGGCGCCCCGGGGCACCCTCCTTAGCGATATTTCGCGTCAGCTTCACGGTCGGCCGCGATCTGGGCCTCGTTCCGGTCACCCACGGCCAGCAGCATCTGCTTGGTGTAGTAGAGATCCCCGCGCTTTTCGCCGTGATACTCGAGCACCCGCGTCTCCACGATCGCGTCCACCGGGCACGCCTCCTCGCAGAAACCGCAGAAGATGCACTTGGTGAGGTCGATGTCGTAGCGTGTCGTCCGGCGCGAGCCGTCGTCGCGCTGCTCGGACTCGATCGTGATCGCCATCGCCGGGCACACCGCCTCACACAGCTTGCACGCGATACAGCGCTCCTCGCCGTTGGGATAGCGGCGCAGCGCATGCAGCCCGCGAAAGCGCCCGCTCTGGGGCGTCTTCTCCTCCGGGTACTGCACGGTGATCTTGCGCGCGAACAGATGGCGGCCGGTGACCGCCATGCCCTTGACCAGTTCCTTGAGGAACAGGCTACCGATGTATTCCTTCGCACCCATCTTCGGCCCTACCTCCAGATCGACAGCGGGGTCATCATCCACACTGCCACGACAATGACCCATACGATCGTGATGGGAATGAACACCTTCCAGCCCAGACGCATGATGTGGTCGTAACGGAAGCGCGGGAAAGTCGCACGCGCCCACAGGAACAGGAACAGGATGAACGCGGTCTTGAGCGCGAGCCAGTGGAACCCGTCGGGCAGGAACCCCACCGGCGACAGCCAGCCGCCCAGGAACAGCAACGAGGTCATCGCCGAGACGAGAATCATGTTCGCGTATTCGCCGAGGAAGAACAGCGCGAAGGTCATCCCCGAATATTCCACCATATGTCCGGCAACGACTTCCGCCTCGCCTTCGACCACGTCGAACGGCGCCCGATTGGTTTCTGCGATGCCCGAGATCACGAACACCACGAACATCGGCAGTAACGGCAGCCAGTTCCATGAGAGGAAGGAAAGGCCCATGTCATGGAAGCGCCCCTGCCCCTGCGACAGCACGATGTCGCTCAGATTGAGGCTGGCCGAGATGAGCAGCACGCAGATCAGCGCGAAGCCCATCGCGACTTCGTAGGAGATCATCTGTGCCGATGCGCGCATCGCCCCCAGGAACGGATACTTCGAGTTCGACGCCCAGCCGGCAATGATGACCCCATAGACCTCGAGCGACGTGATCGCGAGCAGCAACAGCAGCCCCGCGTTGACGTTCGCGAGCACGACCCCGTCGGAGAACGGAATCACCGACCAGGCCACGAGCGCGGGCGCGAGCGCGAAAATCGGGCCGAGGATGAACAGACCCTTGTTCGCACCCGACGGGATGATGATCTCCTTGAACAGGAGCTTCATGCCGTCCGCGATCGGTTGCAGAAGTCCTATCGGGCCGACGCGGTTGGGTCCGATCCGGACCTGCATGTAGCCGATCACCTTGCGCTCGGCATAGGTCAGGTAGGCTACGCACAGCATGAGCGGCACGATGATTGCGAAGATCTTGACCAGGGTCCACACCAATGGCCAGATCGGGCCGAAGAGTTGCGCGACCGGCTGAAGCATCCCTTCCATCACACGCGCTCCATGCTGATTTCACCGCTCATCGGCCCGAGCGAGGCCGTCGCCGCATGGGCTGCCGGCACGCGTACGCAGGCGGCTGCGACGCAATCGTCGGCGACGACCGCCAGTTCGGTGCTCGCAGTCCCCTGCTTCAGCCTCACCCGATCTCCCGAAACGACGCCCATGCCCGCGAGCGTCGCGCTGCTTGCACGCGCGACGGGTTCGGCGGCGTCGCGGGTGCGCTGCAGCGCATCTGCACGGCGTACCAGCGGATCGGCAAAATGGATGGGCACGTCGCTGACGCGCTCCAGGCGCTTCTTGTCGGACGTAACGAGCGACACGGGCATCTCGTCGACCGTATTGCCTAGCCGCGCGGCAAAGTCGTTTCCTAGCGCCTCCGCGAGCACGGATTCCGAGTCGTTGTAGCCGAAGCCGGGCAGCGACAGCAGATTGCCGAGCACGCGCCACACTTTCCATGCCGGGCGAGTCTCGGCGCGCGGGCGCGCCACCGCGGCGAACGACTGCGCCGTCCCTTCGCAATTAACGAAGGTCCCCGAGGTTTCCGCGAAGGGAGAAACGGGCAGCAGCACGTCGGCGACCTGCCTCAGCGACGACGAATCGAAGGATGACAGCGCAACCACCAGGCGCGCACCGTCCAGCGCCTGCAGGGTTGCCGTCGGGTCGGCGAAATCGCGATCCGGCTCCGCACAGGAAAGGATATAAGCCATGCGTGGCTGTTCGAGCATCGTACGTGCGTTGAGGCCGCCGTCGCCGGGCACCGCATTGACCAGATACCCACCCACCGAATTGGCCGCTTCGCCGATCACGCCGAACACGCCGCCGCTGAGGCGAGCGAGCTCCTGTGCAAGCTGCAGTATGGCGGTGGCCGCCTGGCTCTGGACGGCGAGATTGCCCAGCCAGATGGCAACCTTACGTCCGCCTGCGAGGCTGTCGGCAATTGCCCGCGCCTCGTCCGAAATCCTCGTCGGCCTGGCCGGTGCAAACGCGTCCGATACCGAAAGCCCCTTGGATTCTGCGAGCGCGAAAGCAACTTCCAGCATGGTCGCGGCGATTGCGGACGGTGCGACCAGGGCGCGCTGGCGAACCGGCAGCAGCCAGTCGTCCGCGGTGGGATTGATCACGCTCACGTCCAGGCCGCGCTTGGCCGCCTGCCGCACACGCTGCGCCAGCAGCGGGGTGTCCTTGCGCAGGAAACTGCCAATGACGAGCAGGCGGTCGAGATCGGCCACGCCGGCGATTGGCATGCCCAGCCAGGGGGCCCCGCGGCGCTTCCCATCCGCTGCGAAATCGGCCTGGCGCAGGCGGAAGTCGACGTTCTCCGAACCCAGGGCGCGAACCACCTTCTGCGCGAGATACAGTTCCTCGACCGTCGAATGCGGCGATAGAAGCGCCCCCAGCGCCTCGCCGCCATGTTCGGCGACCACGTCGCGCAGTCCGTTTGCGGCGAACTCGAGCGCAGTCTGCCAATCGACCCGCTTCCACTCGCCGCCCTGTCGGATCATCGGCGCGGCGAGCCGCTCCTCGCTGCTCAGGGCTTCATAGGAAAAGCGATCCTTGTCCGACAGCCAGCACTCGTTGATCGATTCGTTCTCCAAGGGCAGAACGCGCCTTACCGTGTCGTGCTTGACCTGGACGATGAGATTGGAGCCAAGCGAGTCATGGGGGCTGACCGACTTGCGCCGCGACAGCTCCCAGGTGCGAGCGGAGAACCTGAACGGCTTCGACGTGAGCGCACCGACCGGGCACAGGTCGATGATGTTGCCCGACAGTTCGGAATCCACCGTCTTCTCGATGAAGGGCATGATCTCCGCGTGCTCGCCACGGAAGGCCTGGCCAAGCTCCATCTCGCCGGCGATCTCCTGCGTGAAGCGCACGCAGCGGGTGCAATTGATGCACCGGGTCATGTCCGTGGACACCAGCGGGCCGAGATTCTTGTTGAATACGACCCGTTTCTCTTCCTGGTAGCGGGACTGGCCGGCGCCGTAGCCGACCGCCAGATCCTGGAGCTGGCACTCGCCGCCCTGATCGCAGATCGGGCAATCGAGCGGGTGATTGATGAGCAGGAACTCCATCACCCCCTTCTGCGCCTTGATCGCCAGTTCCGAGTGCGTCCACACTTTCATGCCGTTGGTCACCGGCGTGGCACAGGCCGGCAGCGGCTTGGGGGCCTTCTCGACCTGTACGAGGCACATGCGGCAGCTGGCCGCAATCGAGAGTTTCTTGTGGTAGCAGAAATGCGGAATGTAGGTTTCGGCCCTGGCGGCAGCATCCATGATGGTGCTGCCGTCGGGGACGGTGACCTGCTTGCCGTCGATTTCGATCTCTAGCATGACGGGCTCACGTAGATTTGGCTGCCCTCGTGCTGGAGCTCGGGCGGCACGAGACATTTCTTGTGTTCGATGTGGTACTCGAACTCGGAACCGAAGTGCTTCACGAAGCTCTGCACCGGCATGGACGCTGCGTCGCCGAGCGCGCAGATCGTGCGTCCCATGATGTTGGTGGTGACCGAGTTGAGCAGATCGAGGTCGTCAGGACGCCCGAGCCCGTTCTCGATCCGGTGCACCACCCGGTAGAGCCAGCCGGTACCCTCGCGGCACGGGGTGCATTGGCCGCAGGATTCCTCGAAATAGAAATAGGACAGCCGCTCCAGCGCCTTGACCATGCATACCGTCTCGTCCATCACGATGACTGCGCCGGAGCCCAGCATCGACCCGGCCTTGGCGATCGAATCGTAGTCGAGCGTACAGTCCATGATGACCTCGCCGGGCAGTACCGGCGAAGACGAACCACCGGGAATCACCGCCTTGAGCTTGCGCCCGCCGCGCATCCCGCCCGCCATCTCGAGCAGTTCCGCGAACGGCGTGCCCATCTCGACCTCGTAGTTGCCGGGCCTGTTCACGTGACCGGAGATCGAAAAGATCTTGGTGCCGCCGTTGTTCGGCTTGCCGAGTTCGAGAAACGCCTGCCCGCCCATGTTGAGGATGAACGGCACGGAGGCGAAGGTCTCGGTATTGTTGATCGTCGTCGGTTTGCCGTAGAGGCCGTAGCTAGCGGGAAACGGGGGCTTGAAGCGCGGCTGGCCCTTCTTGCCCTCGATCGACTCGAGCAACGCCGTCTCCTCGCCGCAGATGTACGCCCCATATCCATGATGCGCGAACAGTTCGAACGAGAAATCGCTGCCAAGGATGTTCGGCCCGAGCAGATTCGCGGCACGGGCTTCGGCGAGGGCCTCCTCGAAACGTTCGTAGATCTCGAAGATCTCGCCGTGAATATAGTTGTAACCGCGCGCCGCGCCCATCGCATAGGCCGCGATGATCATGCCCTCGATCACGCTGTGGGGGTTGTAGCGCAGGATATCGCGATCCTTGAACGTGCCGGGTTCGCCTTCGTCCGAGTTGCACGCCAGGTACTTGTCGCCCGGAAACGCGCGCGGCATGAAGCTCCACTTGAGTCCGGTCGGGAAGCCGGCCCCGCCCCGCCCACGCAGCACCGAAAGCTTCAGGTCGGCGATGATAGCCTCGCCCGGCGTCTTCTCGCTGATGATGCGCTTGAGCGCGGAGTAGCCGCCCCTCGCGATGTAGTCCTGCAGCCGCCAGCTGCGATCGCCGTCGAGACCGGCAAGAATCAGTGGGTGTGCACTCATTTGCTATCCAGATCGGCCAGAAACTGATCGATCTTTTCCTTGGTCATCCAGCTGCACATTCGATGGTTGTTTACCAGCAGCACCGGCGCATCGCCGCATGCACCCATGCACTCGCCTTCCTTTAGCGTGAACCTGCCGTCGGGCGTGGTTTCGTTGAACCCGATCCCGAGCTTTTCCTTCAGATAGTCGGCCGCATGAACGCCGCCGGAGAGCGCACACGGGAGGTTGGTGCACACCGTGATCTTGTGGCGCCCCACCGGTTCGAGGTCGTACATGTTGTAGAAGCTCGCGACCTCGTAGGCCGCGATCGCGGGCATATCGAGGTAGTCGGCGACGAAACCGATGGTGTCGCGCGAGAGCCAGCCCTTTTCGACCTGTGCAATGCGAAGGGCCGCCATCACGGCCGAGCGCTTCTGGTCCGGCGGGTACTTGGCGATCTCACGATCGATCTGTTGCAGCGATTCCTGGCTAAGCATTTCGTGCCCGTCTTCCCGTTATCTGCCCGTGTTACCCATCTCAGCGGTCTATGTCACCGAACACGATGTCCATCGTTCCGATGATCGCCACCACATCTGCGATCATGTGCCCGCGCGACATCTGGTCCATCGCGGCAAGGTGCGCAAGGCCGGGTGAGCGGAGCTTCAGCCGGTAGGGCTTGTTGGCCCCATCGGAGACCGCGTAGACGCCGAATTCGCCCTTGGGATGCTCGATGGCCGCATACACCTCGCCTTCGGGAACATGCATGCCCTCAGTGAAGAGCTTGAAATGGTGGATCAGCTCTTCCATGTTGGCTTTCATCTTCTCCCGCGGCGGCGGCGCGATCTTGTGGTTGTCCACGATGACCGGACCCGGATTCTTGCGCAGCCAGTCGATGCACTGGCGGACGATACGATTGGACTGACGCATCTCCTCCATGCGGACGAGATAACGGTCATAGCAGTCGCCGGTCTTGCCCACCGGAATGTCGAAATCGAGCCGGTCGTAGACTTCGTAGGGCTGCTTCTTGCGCAGATCCCATTCGATTCCGGAGCCGCGCAGCATCGGGCCGGTAAAGCCCCACGCAAGCGCCTGTTCGGGCGTCACCACGCCGATACCAACCGTCCGTTGCTTCCAGATGCGGTTGTCGGTGAGCAGCGTCTCGTACTCGTCGCAGTATTTGGGGAAACGCTCGGTGAAGTCCTCGAGAAAATCGAGCAGCGATCCCTGGCGTGCTTCGTTGAGCTCGCGCACCGTTTTTTCGTTCTTGAAGCGGTTCACCTCATATTGGGGCATGCGATCCGGCAGATCGCGGTAGACACCGCCGGGACGATAGTAGGCTGCGTGCATGCGCGCGCCCGACACGGCCTCGTAGATGTCCATCAGGTCTTCGCGTTCACGGAAGGTGTACAGCACCATCGTCATCGCGCCGATGTCGAGCGCATGGGTTCCGACCGCGAGCAGGTGATTCAGGATCCGCGTGACCTCGTCGAACATGACGCGTATGTACTGCGCACGCTCGGGGACCTGGATGCCGAGAAGGCGTTCGATGGCAATGCAGTAGGCATGCTCGTTACACATCATCGACACGTAATCGAGACGGTCCATGTAAGGCACCGACTGCAGCCAGGTGCGGGTCTCGGCCAGCTTCTCCGTGCCGCGGTGAAGCAGCCCGATATGCGGATCGGCGCGCTCGACGACTTCGCCATCGAGTTCGAGCACCAGACGCAGTACACCGTGCGCCGCCGGGTGCTGCGGACCCATGTTGATCGTGTAGTTGCGGATCTCAGCCATTGCCGACGTCCCCGTAGTTTTCCTCGCGCACGATCCGCGGTGCGGTCTCGCGCGGTTCGATCGTCACGGGCTGGTACACCACCCTGCCCGCATCGGGGTCGTAGCGCATCTCGACGTAACCGGTGATCGGGAAATCCTTGCGGAACGGATGGCCGACGAAACCATAGTCGGTCAGGAGCCGGCGCAGGTCGGGATGGCCGTCGAACATGATTCCATAGAGATCGAAGACCTCGCGCTCGTACCAGTTCGCGCTCTCCCATATCGACACCAGCGAACCAAGAACGGGAAAGCCGTCGTCTTCGGCAAAGGCGCGCATACGCAAGCGCCAGTTGTGTGCGATGGAAAGCAGGTGATTCGCGGCGGCAAAGCGCTTGCCTTCCCACTCGCCGTTCTTCCATGTCGAATAATCGAGCCCCGACACGTCGATCAACTGCTCGAACCGGAGCTCGGGATGGTCTCGCAGGGTGCGTGCCACTTCAAGGTAATCTGCCGCCGCGACCTCGATCGTGACCTCGCCACGATCGACCACCACCGACTTGAGCCTCTCACCCAGCACCTGCTGCAGCGATTGACTCAGACGTTCAAGCTTTGCACTCATGAATGGCTACCCGTCAACGCGCGATCGTGTTCGTGCGCTTTATCTTGTTCTGCAACTGGATGATCCCGTACAGCAGGGCTTCAGCCGTCGGTGGACAACCCGGTACGTACACATCGACCGGTACGATGCGGTCACAGCCACGCACCACCGAATACGAATAATGGTAGTAACCGCCACCGTTTGCGCAGGATCCCATCGAGATGACCCAGCGCGGTTCCGCCATCTGGTCGTAGACCTTGCGCAACGCAGGGGCCATCTTGTTGCACAGCGTACCGGCCACGATCATCAGATCCGATTGACGCGGACTGGGCCGGAACACCACACCGAAACGATCCAGGTCGTAGCGCGAGCAGCCGGCGTGAATCATCTCAACCGCACAGCACGCAAGGCCGAAGGTCATCGGCCACAGCGAACCCGTGCGCGTCCAGTTGATGACCGCGTCGAGCGAGGTGGTGACGAAGCCCTCGCGAAAGACGCCTTCAATGCTCATGCATCACTCCCAGTCGAGGGCACCGTTCTTCCACTCGACGATGTAGCCGATAACCAGGACAGCCAGGAAAACCATGACCGACCCGAACACGAACCAGGCAACCTCACCGGCTGCGATGAACTCCTGGAACACGGTCGCCCAGGGGAACAGGAAAGCAATCTCGAGATCGAACAGGATGAAAAGAATCGCGATGAGGTAGTAGCGCACGTCGAACTTCATGCGGGCGTCTTCGAACGCCTCGAAACCACACTCATAAGGGGACAGCTTCTCGCTGTCGGGACGATAGGGCGCCAAGACGCGCCCCAGAATGATCGGTACCGCACCGAACGCCAGACCGACGAGGATAAACACCAGCACGGGAAAATAGTTTTCCAGCATCGCACCCCCCTCGCCCCGACCGGAATCGGAAAAATCCTGCAGATTTTGCGCCGTGCAACATGAAGTCGCCCGCTGATGCGGGCGATTGCAAGTTACTGGTGCCGACGGTGAGACTCGAACTCACACGGCTTGCGCCACCACCCCCTCAAGATGGCGTGTCTACCAATTTCACCACGTCGGCACGTTCTCTGGAACCGCGAAATTATACCCAATTTTGCGCACTGCGCAAATCGGGAAAACAACTTATTTCGGTATCTCTCCGGCCCTCGAATCATCAGCTGGCGCGGTCGCGGGGCGATCGGTCTCGCTCGATGGCGCAACCGGCACGGCACGCTCCATGATGCTCGCGGGCTGGGTGGGTGTCGCACTGGCAAGATAGGCCAGACCCAAGCTGGTCAGGAAGAAAGCGGTCGCGAGCATCGCAGTCGTGCGGCTCAGAAAGTTGGCCGAACCTGAGGAGCCGAACATGCTCCCGGATGCACCGCCGCCGCCACCGCCACCGAAGGCCGCACCGGCGTCTGCACCCTTGCCATGCTGCATCAATACCAGACCGATCACGCTCAGGCCGACGACCACATGAATCGTCAAAACAACGGAAAAAAGGTAACTGCCCATCTCGAACTTCACTCCTTGATCAAGCCCGCTGCGAATGGTTGCCCGCAGCGTCACATATCGCAATAAACTCGGCAGCCACCAACGAGGCGCCGCCTATCAGTCCGCCGTCGCAATCGGGCAGACCGAACAACTCGGCGGCTCCGTCAGGCTTGACGCTGCCACCGTAAAGAATCTTCACATCACCCGCCTGCCGTCCATGCGCGGCGAGCCAGTTGCGGATGAAGGACAGCACTTCCTGCACCTGCGCGGGCGATGCCGCCCGGCCCGTACCTATTGCCCACACCGGTTCGTAGGCAATGACGATTCCGGCCAGGGCCGATGCGTCCACGACCGGGTCGAGCGCATCGAGCTGGCGCCGGAGCACCGACTCGACCCGTTCCGACTCGCGCTCCTCGAGCGTCTCGCCGACACACACGATCGGTGTCATGCCTGCACACAGGACCGCCGCGGCCTTGCGCGCCACCACCTCGTCAGCCTCGCCGAACAGGCTTCTACGCTCCGAGTGGCCGACGATCACGTAACGGCTACCGAACTCCGCCACCATCCCGGCACTGATTTCACCGGTATAGGCCCCTTCCGGATACTCGCTGACATTCTGCGCCCCGACGGCAACGGTCGAATGCGCCAGCAATTCGGCCACTTGCGCAAGATACGGAAACGGCACGCACACCACGCGCGACACCCCTGCCGGAGCCGTCGCGGGAAGCGAATTCAACAAAGCCCGGTTGGACACCAGGCTTCCGTTCATTTTCCAGTTGCCAACGACAAGCCTGGTTCTCATCCGTTTTCGGTCGGTGAAATTCGCTATTCTAGCCTGAGAAGGTGGTCGTAGCAAAAGCCACACACCTTAAAGATCGGGCAGACCTGGCCCGAACAGGCAACAGTCAGCCCGGCACCACCACGACCGGCATCCCGGCACGTCGGCAGACCGCCTCCGCAGTGCTGCCCAGCAGAAGTTCACGCATCCGGTTGTGGCCGCGCTTGCCCACCACGATGAGGTCGGCACGTGCGTCGCGTGCGCTCCGGATGATGACCTCGGGTGCGGCGCCGCGTTCGACCCGGGATTGCAACGGTCCAGTGCAGCATTGCCCGAGACGCTCGATGTGAACGTCAGCACAATGCCTTTCCTGCGTCTGGTCATCCGGATCCCCCCGTTCGATCGCGCACACCGCCAGGCCCTCGGCCCCGCTTGCGAGCAAGTCCAGAAAGAAGCGTTCCGCGCCCTTGGCGGCCTCCGAACAATCGGAACCGAGCACGACCCGCGACAAACTGTCAGCGAGCGGCACTTCCGCATGGATCGGGACCAGCAGCAGCGGCAGCGAAGTCAGTCGCGCCATATTCAGCACGGTGCTGCCGATGAAGAAGTCGCGCAGGGTGCTGTGGCCATGAGAGCCGGCCACAATGCAATCGGCATCCACCCGCGCCGCGACCTCGATCAGCCGGGCCGCGGGATCACCCGTCTCGACCATGCTTTCGGCACGGAATCCGACGAGGCTCAACGCATTCGCGCTTTCGGCAAGGCGCTGCTCGTAGTGCGCCCGATGGCTCTCGGCGGGCGCCTGCGGATAGTGGCTTGGGAGCACATGCACCAGCGTTAACTGTTCGCAGCCCCAGCCGCGCAGCTTGGGCAAGTGGCGCGCGATTGCGTCCCACGCCGGCGAAAAATCCACGGCCACAACGATATGTTTGAACACTTTCAGACCTCCCCTTCGTGTCGCATCACGTCCTCGCCGACCCTGCAAGCTCTCATCGAAGCGGCTGCACCGGACCTTGCACGCTCAACCTGCGCCAGCGTCCGAAGCCGTCGATCCCGATCGACAGCGGCGTGTCGCGCAATTCGTGCGCAACCAGGGTCGTGACACCCGATATATCCTCTTCCACGAACTGCTCCGCATGATCCGGCCGTCGGGCCTCGGCGACGGGCACTGCCGCGGCTCCGCCGCAACATCCGTGACGCGTCGACAAACGCACCGTCAGTACGCCGCCGTTTTTCTGCAGCCAGTCGCACGCGGCCGCGCTGATGTGGATCCTGCTCATGCGTTGACGGGCATGGCCGCAGGAAAGCGATGCCGGGTCCGGTTCGCGATCCGCACAAGTGCCAGCATCAACGGCACCTCGACCAGCACCCCGACGACGGTCGCCAGCGCCGCACCCGACTGCAGACCGAACAGGGCGATCGCCGCAGCCACCGCCAGTTCGAAGAAATTGCTCGCACCGATCATCGCGCCGGGCGCCGCGACATTGTGCGGCACCTTCCACGCCTTCGCCCAGCCATACGCGATGAAGAAGATCAGGAAGGTCTGGATGATCAGCGGCACCGCGATCAGAAGGATGTGCAGCGGATTGTTCAGGATCACCTCGCCCTGGAACGCGAACAGCAGCACGAGAGTCACCAGCAGCGCGGCCGGCGTGACCGGACCGATCCTGCGCAGGAACACGTTGTCGAACCACTCGATGCCATGACGCCGGATCAGGAATATCCGCGTCGCGTAGCCCGCGGACAAGGGGATCACGATGTACAGGAAGACCGACAGCGCGACCGTATCCCATGGCACCACGATGTTGGACACGCCCAGCAGGAACACCACGATCGGCGCGAACGCGAACAGCATGATCAGGTCGTTCACCGCGACCTGTACCAGCGTATAGGCGGCGTCGCCCCGGGTCAGGTAGCTCCAGACGAACACCATCGCGGTGCAGGGCGCCGCGCCGAGAAGGATCGCACCCGCAAGATACTCCCGGGCGAGATCCTCAGGGATCAGGGGTTCAAAGACGACAAGCAGGAAGAACCACGAGATCGCGAACATCGTGAACGGCTTGATGAGCCAGTTCACCGAAGTCGTGATGACGAGACCCTTGGGCTGGCGGCGTACGCCCAGAATCGCCGCGAAGTCGATCTGCACCATCATCGGAAAGATCATCGCCCAGATGAGCACGGCAACCGGCAGCGACACCTGCGCATACTCGAGCTTCGACAGCGCCGCCGGCACCGCCGGCGCGAACTGCCCCAGCGCGACCCCCGCCACGATGCACAGCGCGACCCACAAACTGAGATACCGTTCGAAAAACCCCAGCCCGCCACCCTCTTCGGAGGGCGTGTCTCTTTCACTCATCACGATCTTCCTGAATCCTGCGCCATTGCACGAAAGCCGAATCGCTGCAGCGTCGTCACGAAGCGCAGACGTCCGCCGATGGCCGCCCCGCCATGGCACTCAGCCGGCGCCTGTCCTCGATTTGCCACGGCATGCCGGCGTCACCCTGCAACGCTGCGGCGATCACCGTATCGACCCAGCCCGGGAGCCCCGGGCGCAGACGGTAGTGCACCCACTGCCCACGGCGTTCGTCTTCGACCAGACCCCCGTCGCGCAGCATCGCCAGGTGCCGTGACACCTTGGGTTGCGACATCTCCAGCGCATGGGTCAACTCACAGACACACAGCGAACCCTCCTCGCGCAGCAAGAAAATGCAGCGCAGGCGCGTGCGATCTGAAAGAAGCCGGAACAATCGATCGGGACTCATGTGGCGGAGTGTAGCAGATATATGGATATCCGTATATCCACATCCAGCATCGGCGTGTGTCAGTCGCCTCTATCCTCCGCCCGCTCGTCGTTAGGTCTTGCCGGCAGGTCGAGCCGCTTCATGCGCTCCCACAGATTCTTCCTGCTGATCCCGAGATGAGCGGCGGTACGCGCGATCTGCCCGCCATTTGCCTCGAGCGCCTTGACGATATACGCTCGTTCGCATGATTGCAGGTAGCCGGCCAGACCTTCCGTCGCATCGCCATCGTGCAGGTCACTCGGCAGCGGCGTATCGAACAGCGTCTCGAGCAGCAGATCCTTGCCGGGACTCAGGATGCAGGCTCGTTCGATCGCATGCTTCAGTTCACGGATGTTCCCAGGCCACTGGTGCATGACCAATGCCTGTTCGACCGAGGGCGAAAGCCGCTTCTCGTCCTCGGGGTGGTCGCGGCAGTAAGCGGCAAGCAGCTTGCGTGCGAGCCACACGATGTCCTCGCGACGCTCGCGCAGCGGCGGGACCTTGAGATGGATGACATGGATGCGGTAATAGAGATCGTCACGGAAACTGCCCTCCTCCACCATCTCGCGCAAATCCCGATGGGTCGCGCACATCAGCCGCAGGTCAACCGGAATCGCGCGTTCTCCACCGACGCGAACGATACTGCGCTCCTGAATCGCCCGCAGCAGCTTGACCTGCATCGCCAGCGGCATATCGCCCACTTCATCGAGAAGCAGCGTGCCGCCACTGGCTTGCTCGAACACACCTGGACGCGCGCGGACAGCCCCCGTGAAAGCCCCCTTCTCGTGGCCGAACAGTTCCGCTTCCAGGAGGTTTTCCGAGATCGCCCCACAGTTGACCGCGACGAAGGGCGACTCCGCTTGCGCACTTGCAAGGCGATGCAGTTCGCGCGCTACGACCTCCTTCCCGACCCCCGATTCGCCCGAGATCAGCACTGTACGAGCCTGGCTGGCAAGTCGCGGCAAAAGCGTCTCGATATGGCGCATCGCAGGCGAGACGCCGAGTCGCATTGCACTCACGGATGGCTCGGGGGCCGCCAGAAGCTCGGCCAGCTTGTCGACCAATGCGTCGAGATCGAATGGCTTGGTGACGTAGTCGGTCGCCCCGGCCTTGAGCAATTCGACGGCCCTGTCAATCGACCCGTATCCAGTGATGAACAACCACGGCGGGAGCCGGGCACCCTCGGACTTCAGTGCCAGATACAGCTCGTCGCCGCCGATGTCGGGCAAGCGGATGTCGCTGACCACAGCGGCGTAGCGCCCGGACAAAACGGCAATCCGCGCATCGTTCCCGGTACGGTGCCAGTCGAATGCGAAGCCCTCGAGTTCGAAGCGATCGCACAGGGATTCACCCATGATCGCGTCGTCCTCGATAAGGCACAGGCGGAGCTTGCGGGTCATGAAACGGGTTCCGTGGCGGGCAGGACCACCGAGAATACCGTACCGACGCCTTCGCTGCTTTCGACGTCGATGCTGCCGCCCATCTGCTGCACAAGTTGATACGTCACCCATAGCCCGAGGCCGTGCCCCTCGGCGGTCGCACCCACGAAGGGCTCGAACAGATGGGCCAGGCGATCGCGCGCGATGGGCTGCCCCTGGTTCGATACCCGTAACTGGAGGAATGTCGCCTCGCGGCGTATGTCGCAAAGGATCTCGCTGCCCGCCTCCGCCGCCTGCACGGCATTGAGCAATAGGTTCAGCAGGATCTGACGTACCTGGGTGGAAGGCAGTGGGGCCGGCTCGGTGAGAGTTCCGCGCCACACCAGATGGACCCGCTGTTTGACGATGTGTGGCTGCAGCAGGGTCTGAATGTCATCGAGATCGTGTGCGGTCAAGGGATGGCTTTGCAGACGGGCTTCGACGAGCAGTGCTGCAACCGTTTCCTTGATCTGCATGAGTCCGCGCTCCAGCAGCGGCAGCGTCTTGGTGGTCATATGCTCGGGTTGACCATGACGCTTGAAGGTGCTGATCGCGTTGAGCATGCCGCCGAGCGGGTTGTTGATTTCGTGCGCGATGCCCGCCGTAATCCGGCCTATCGCCGCAAGGCGCTCGCTGGCGATGATCTGCTGCTCCAGCGCTTCCTTTTCGCGCAGCGCGCCCAGCATCAGCTTGAGCTGCGTGCCGGCTCGGCCGATCTCGTCACGCGATTCATACAGGCGGCATTCCGCCTCGGCCGGGATGTTGTCGCCGACCCGGCTCATGCAGTCGGCAAGCTGAATGAGCGGATCCGCCATTCTGCGTCCCCAGTACCAACTGATCGGCAGCAGAATCGCGAGCACCAGCAAGGTTATCAACGCAGCGCGATTGACGATACTCACGAACCGCGGCTGGAAGATCGACTTCGGATACTCCATGACGAGGGTACCCAAGGGCACACCATCGAACACGATCGGCATCAACAGATGAAACTCCCTGGCTTCGGGCAACTCGATGGCTCTGCTCGACACCAGTTTCGCTGCATCGAGCTCCTGCGCCAGCCGGGCATAAGTCGCCCCGAGCTGTGCGAGGTCCATCTGAATGGGGTGTTCCCGGGGTCTGGTCGACGTATAGACCCGCTTGCGCGAATCGAGTACAAGCATCGTCTCCGCACCGAGCGAAGCGGGCGATTCGGTCTGAACGGGCATGCTGATGATCTCGTACGCACGCCACAGGTCGTCGTGAAGCATGGGGGTGATTAGCGTCATCGCGAGAACCTGCCCGAGGCTCTCGGCATTCTCGAAAAGGTCGGTGCGCAACTGATCATACTCGCGGGTGACGTTCGCAGCGGTGAGCATGACCGCAGTCACGAGCACAAGCAGTGTTGCACGCAGCGGGATCTTGTAGCGGAAACTGAGATCGCGAAAGCGCATCATTTCAGTACGCGCCGCGTCGTCCCAAGCGCACTGAAGCCCCCTTGGGGGACAGAGAGCGCAGTGAGCGTGGGGCTTGTTCCATTTCAGCGCTGATCGACGAGTCGTGCCATTTCCCGAATTTCGTCGAACATATCCGGGGTGCCGGCCACGAAGCCGTCCAGGTTCAGCGTCTCAAGGAGACGTTCTCCCTCGGGGTCGCCGCGCATGTCGAGAAATACGTTCTGGACGATAGTGAACACTGCCGAATCGACGTCCTTGCGCGCAACGAACGGGGGGAAACCGTAGACCGGGGAAGTTGACACGACGCGCGTCCTTGCGGTGATCTCGGGACGGATTCGGGCAAGCGTTTCCCATACGTAGCCGGCGACAGCTCCTCCGTCGGCCAGGCCGACCGCAACCGCCTCGACCACCTTGCGGTGCGACCAGGTATAGAAGCTGCGACGGAAGAACTGTTCGTAGTTGCGCCCTTCACGGTGGAGCAGGAATCGCGGATAAAGTGAGCCAGAGAACGAATTAGGGTCCGAGAACGCGAATACACGGCCGGCCAGATCGTTCATTCCATGAATTTCGCCCTCATCATGTCTTGCGATCAGATAGGACCGATACTCGGGCTTGCCGAGATGCAACGGCACCGCCATCAACTTGAGCCGATCCCGATCCATCACATACGGATAGCCGCACATCCATGCCATGTCCAGCGACTTGGCATTGACCTGCTCGGAGATCTCGCGATAACTCGAACGTTGAACGAACGAGACCTGCAGCCCTGTCTTGAAAGCCAGGTAGTCCCGCCAACGGTTCAGGAAGGCGGCCTGATCATCCAGAAACACCGGCGTCAATCCAATGCGTAGAACATTGCCCAGGACATTCACAGAGCCCAATGCGGGTGCCGCTACCCCCAGCGCAGCCGCTCCCAGACCCTTCAGGAATACACGCCTCTCCATCACCACCGCTCTACCTGAAAACTCGTTCCGAGCCGAGTGTACAGCCTTCCCGAACGCACCGCGAGTCTGCCGGCAGGTCGGGGAAGTACACACTTCCCGGACTTGTGACCCCCAGGTTACCTGCAGGTAACGTCCAGGGATGGAGCCCTGGTCAGTCGGTTACCCTTCGGTAACGCCACACCCCGTTCCCCCTTGAGTCCATGTGGTTTTTCACGGTGGCACGAATGATGCAGATAAGTGCGCATGTCCGTACACCATCGCCCTGCTGCAAGTCTGTCCAGGATCGCACCACACGCACGTCTGTGGGGAAACCGTGAAGCCTGCCTTGCGCAGCGCTACGCCGGCGTGGACTGCGCGATGTGTATCGAGGAGTGCCCGACTGGCGCGTTGTCGATCTCGAAAGACGGGTTCGTGGCGACGCCGCACTGTGTCGATTGTGGTCGCTGCGCCGCCGTTTGTCCGACCCACGCGTTTTCGCTGAGCGGAGTCCGGGTCGACGTCCCCGAGCAGACATCAGGCATCATCTCGATCGAATGCCTCAAGGTACCCGAGCAGATCAGCGTCGCAAACGCGGTGCGCGTACCCTGTACTGGCGCGCTCTCGACAGCGCAATTCCTCGCTCTGGCGAACGCCTCCGACGGAAAGGGCGTCGAGGTGGTCGACCGCGGCTGGTGCACTCGCTGCAGTGCCGGCGGCAGCACACATCCGGCCGAGGTGCGAATGGCGGAGGCGAACGCGCTGCTGGCGCAAATGGGCATCCCCTCTGACCAGTGCATAGGCTTCAGCGACCGCTTCGTTCCAGCGCAACTTTGCCCCGATTCAATTCCCGACCCGGACCTTCGCCACGGCGTCAGTCGACGTGGTTTTCTACGTCATCTTGTCGGTCAGGTCGCCAGGACTGTTGAAGACGCCACCGCCCCCGAGACCATCGGGACACCCGGCCCGATCCACGGCCATGCGCGAATCCTTCCGGTCGAACGGCTCGCGATCCTGAGCGAACTCCGGCACGTTGCCACGCGAACCGGGGCGAGCCTGCCTGCCTCCCTCTTTCACGATGTCTCGATCGCAGGCGAATGCCGACATCACCAGGTGTGCGCCGCAACCTGCGCGGTTGCGGCGCTTCGCGTCCGCGAAGACTCGTCCGACAGCGGCATCGATTTCCATCCGGCGCTGTGCATCGGCTGCGGTGCCTGCGTGCGCAGCTGCCCCGAGCAGGCACTTCACGTGACACCGGCGACCGAGCCTGCCCAGCCGGGCGATGTCCGCGCGCTGACGCGGCATCAGTTGATGGACTGTTTCGACTGCGGCACCCGCTTTGCCGACGATCAGGGTGCCGACGACCATGAGCCCCTTTGCCCGAGCTGCCGGAAATCCCGGAATCTCGGCAAGTCGCTCTTTTCCCGGCTTTTCGCACCAACCGGCGAGAACAACACGATTCGATCAGGAGGGTATCGATGACACCACGCAGCACACCCGTTTGCCATACCGCGGCACCAAACCACACTTGCAACTGAGGAGAAACCGGCGATGAACGTATTTCAGACCCTGATGAACAGGCGGCGCTTCCTCAAGACCGGGGCAGCGGCGGGCGCGACCGGCGCCGCCGTGACCGGTCTGGGCGGACTGCCGGGACTGACACCGGTCAAGGAGGCCAAGGCCCAGGCAGCGGCCGGCCAGACCACGATCACGAAGAACATCTGCCATCAGTGCCCGGCGCGGTGCGGCATCGATGTGTATACGACCGACGGTCGGGTACATGCAATCTACGGTAATACCGATCACCCGATCGCCAACGGCAAGCTCTGCCCGAAGGGGCATCTGGGCACCTATATCCTGTATGACCAGGACCGCTGGAAAGGCCCGATGAAGCGCACCAACCCAAAAAAGGGACGGAACGAGGACCCGGGCTTCGTTCCCATCTCCTGGGACGAAGCGCTCGACACGATCGCCGGGCGGCTACAGAACCTGCGTGACAAAGGCGAATCGCACCGCTTCGCATTGTTCTACGGCCGCGGCTGGGGAGCATCCTGTGCGGGCCTGCAGGGCCCCTTCGGAAAGCTGTACGGGTCGCCCAACGTCGCGATCGGACACGCCTCCATGTGCTCTGAGGGCTCAAAGCGTGCCAAGAAGGCCACCGACGGCAACGATTCGTACAATGCCTACGATTACCGCAACACCAACTATCTGCTCATCTTCGGCGCTGGCTTCCTCGAGGCCTTCCGTCCATACAACTACCTGATGCAGATGTGGGGACACATGCGGACCAAAAGTCCCAAGACGCGTGTGACCACGATCGACGTGCATGCAAACACCACCACGGCCGCCTCCGATCGGGCCCTGTACATCAAGCCCGGCACCGACGGCGCACTTGCGCTCGCGATCGCACACGTCATGCTCACCGAAGGCCTGTGGGACAAGGAGTTCGTCGGGGACTTCCGCTATCCGGGCTCACGCTTCCGAAGCGGCGAGCGCATTCCGGCGGGCAGCTTTGCCGAAAAATGGACGCACGGCATCGAGCAGTGGTGGAACGAGGAACTGAAGGATCGCACCCCCGAATGGGCCGAAACGATCACGACCATCCCGGCCCGGCACATCCGCACCGTGGCGCGCGAGTTCGGCAGTACGCGCCCCGCGATGGCGATCTTCGAGCGGGGTCCGACCGCACACACCAACGGCACCTACAACGGCATGGCGATCCATGCCCTCAATGCCCTGACCGGTGCGCTCTTCGCCGAAGGCGGACTGCACTACCAGATGGGGCCCTCATACGGTTCGTTGCCGGTCAATGCCGACGACTACATGGACGATTGGTCCAGGGACGGCGCGTGGAAGAAGCAGCCACGCATCGACATGGCGGGCACCGAGCGCTGGCCGACCGCCGGCACCATGATGCAGGAGGCGGGCCCGAACCACCTCAAGGGCGACCCGTACAAGCTCGATACGGCGATGTTCTACCTGACCAATCCCATCCTCACGGCACCGAACGGGCAGGTCTGGGAAGAAGCGATGAAGGACGTGTTCATCATCGACACATCGCCGTACGGTGCAGAAACCGCGGCGTACGCCGACATCATCGTGCCGGACCACACCTACCTGGAGCGACTCCAGGATGCGCCGACCTACCCCTTCGAGGGCTGGCCGATGGCTCAATTGCGCACGCCGGCGATCGAACCGGTGCACGACACGAAGGTTTACGGCGACGTCCTGATCGAGATCGGCAAGCGTATGAAGGGACCGATGGGCGACTACTACAAGGCCCTCGGCAGCACCGAAAACGTGCTTCGGCACCTTGCCACCGGTTTCGCGAAAGATCCGGGGGACAACGGCGTCAACAGCTTCGAGACCTGGAAGGAAAAGGGTGTCTGGTACAAGAAGCCCTACCACTGGAGGCAGTGGCGTGGTGACTTCTACGAATGGGACGGCAAGGGCTACAACGTCCGCATGTCCGAAGAGGACGTCAAGGCCAAGCTGCTCAAGACGCCCTCAGGCAAGTTCGAGTTCAACTCCGGCTTCATCGCCAACCACGCGGAGAACTTCAGCAAGAAGCTTGGCGTACCGGCAAACCGTATCGGCCTGATCCAGTGGGTGCCGCCGAAGTACACGGGCGGCGGCGATCTGCATCTGGTCACGCCAAAGACGGCGATGCACGCCGAGGGCCGCGGTGCGAACCTGTCACATGCAATTGCCCTGCAGCAGCCCATGCACGGAGGCAATCGGACCGTTTTCCTCGAGATCCACCCGCAGACGGCGCGCGACCGCGGCATCAGGAATGGCGACAAGGTCAGGATCAAGTCCTCGGTGGGCTCGATCGAGGCCTACTGCAAGTTCTTCGAGGGCACCCGTCCCGACACCCTGGTGCTTCCATTCGAACATGGCCACTGGTCGATGCTCACGCGCTGGACCCAGAACCGTGGCGTCGGCCATTCGGGCGAAGTGACCGAGAACGTATCGGACCCCATCTCCGGGCTCGCGTGCTACTACACGGGCATGGTCAGCGTGGAACGGGCTTGACAATCACTATTAAGGAATCAGGACAATGGCAAAGTGGGGAATGGTCATAGACCTCGAGAAATGTACTGGTTGCCAGGCCTGCAGTACAGCGTGTGCGATGGAAAACAACACGCTGCCTGGCGAGTCTTGGCAGGATGTTCTCTATTACAAGGAAGGAAAGTTTCCGAACGTCAGCGTGAAGTGGTTCCCACGGCCGTGCATGCACTGCGAAAACCCGTCGTGCATGCACGTGTGCCCGACCCGGGCGACCTACAAGGATGAAAATGGCCTTGTACTGATCGACTGGAACAAGTGCATCGGCTGCAAGTACTGCATGATTGCGTGCCCGTACGGCGTTCGCTTCTATACCGACGAAAAGGCGCTGGTCGAGCCCGATCTCAAGGAGGTGTTTCCCGGACAGGGCGGACAGCAGTGGAGTCCTCCGTTCCAGAATCCCGCTTCCGACTGGTCGAAGGGCGTGGGTATCCAGCCCAAGGGTGTCGTATCGAAGTGCACCTTCTGCGTGCACAAGGTCAGCAAGGCCCCCCAAGGGGTCCCGGACCTCGACGAGGACATCCCGGAACTGAAGGAATTCGTGCCGGCATGCGTACGTACCTGTGCGCCCAAAGCCCGCTACTTCGGTGATCTCGACAATCCGGCCAGCAACGTGAACCGCCTGATCGCGGACAAGCGTGGCGTACGTCTCCTGGAGCACACCGGCAACAAGCCGCAGGTGTATTACCTCGGAGACCACGGCACCGTGCCCGGTTTCGAACGTCCCGAAAAGTCCTGATTAGGGAGAATTCATTATGAGCAATGCTACTCAAACAATGGACGCACCGACGAGCACCGGCAGATCGGTGATCTCGAATGCGCGGATCGGTCTCGGCGTGATTGGTCTCCTTGCAGGCCTCGCCGCTGCTGCAGGCCTGCTGACCGGCGGACATGCGACCTTCAACACGACCAGCAATCTGTCGTGGGGTTTGCCGGTATCCGCCTATGTCTTCTTCGTGCTGACATCCACCGGCCTGACCTTCGTCGCATCCCTGGCGATGGTCTTCGGCATGAAGAACTTCTATCCGATCGCCAAGCGCTGCGTCTGGGGCGCCATCGCAACGCTGGTCATCGGCTTCATCTCGCTCGGACTGGAGATCGGCCACCCCCTGCGCATGATCTGGGCGGTCCCGCTGAACCTGCAGGTACGTTCTCCGATGTTCTGGATGGGGCTGTTCTACACGGCGTACGGGGTATTTCTGATCTGGAAATTCATGCTCATCAACAAGGGAGACTGGGACAGCTCCACGAGTCGCAAGGTCGGCATCGCATCCCTGCTGACCGTAGTATTTGCCCATGCGACCCTTGGATCGGTGTTCGGGATGATGGCGATGCGGCCCTTCTGGTATGGCGGCATGGTCCCGGTCTATTTCCTGATCACCGCCTTCCTCTCCGGTCTGGCCTTTATCATGCTGTTCATCAACCTCGACTACGGAGTCGATCACGGCAACATGTCGGATGGCGCGCGAAAGGCGATGAGCGAGCAGTTGCCGATCATCTTCACGATCGTGCTTGGCCTCGTGATCGTATTCACGATCGCGAAGACCATCACCGGCTTGTGGACCAATGTCAATGAGGTGCAGATCGTCACCCGGCACATCGTTTCGTCGTTCTGGTTCCAGTTCGAGTTGTGGATCGGCATGGTGTTGCCGTTCCTCCTCATGCTGAGTGCCAAGCGCTCCGATCCGAGAATGCAGACGCTGGCAGGCGGCCTGGTCATCGTTGCATTGTTCATCGGACGTTACGAGTACGTGGTCGGCGGTCAGCTCGTACCCTTGTTCAAGGGTGCATGGTATGACGACCTGATTGCCTACACGCCGTCGATGACGGAAATTGGGGTCGTCGTGCTGGCCGTATCGGTCGGTCTCCTGCTGTACGGGTATGGAGACAAGAAACTCAAGCTTTCCGATGCACCCAAGATCTGACTAGACGCCAAGGCGTATTCTCAGCAACGGGCGGGGTCGGTGCCCCGCCCGTCACATATGGACGGCATCGAATGAACATGACAAACAACCAGTTCGTGGATCGCGCAGCACTCCATCTGTGCCTGTCGCGCGCCTTCCTTCCTCCGACCGGAGAAGCCGATCTCGAAGCACTTCGCACTGATTTCGTGACCGACGTCGACGAACTCGCGGCGGCCCTGCAACTGAAGGATTGCATGGATCCGGGAGCGCTGAGCGTCACGCTGGCGGCGCTTTCCGATCGCCTGACCCTGCTTCGGGCATACAGCCGGTTGTTCCTAGTGCCGCCGGCCCCCGCGCTGCTCAATCTGGGCCTCTACCTGGATGGCGCACTGATGGGCAAGTCGAGCATGGAGATCGAGCGTCTGTACCGTACCCATGGGCTGGAGCGCGACGCGAACTTCCGCGACGGAACGGATCATCTCGCACTGTATCTGCAGTTCGTCGCCTGGATGCTTGTACGCGCCGACGAATTCGTTGGCCGCGGCGAGGAAGCGGAGGCACTGCACACCCTGGCGGACGCTCACGCAAGCATCACGCAGCATGCCGCACCCGCGCTCGAGCGTCTGAGCCGGCAGATCGACAAGGCGGAACGGGCACTCGACTTGCCGCCCGTCTACGGAGAACTGGCGCGGCTGACGCGCAGCCTGCTCGATTCGGACCTCGACCTCATCGCGGCGTTTCTTCCCCGTAGTGACGAACCCGTCGAACCGCAACTTCAACTCACGAACCAACCCGTGTCCGGCCACCCGCATGCAAGCATCTCGTGCGCCTGCTGTGGCAACACGTTCATCGCAGGGGACGAGTTGAAGACAATGATTGCAGTTCTCAAGGGACAGGGCCTGTCCGCCGAGCATCTGGAAAACTGCCCGGACTGTCGCGCCGGCTCGCTGGGCCTGACCCCCATGAGCGAGCCGCGCCTCCTGAAGAAGGCCTCCTGACATCCTCGAATGCGTGTCTGGTGGATCGTGCTCACGGTCGCTGCCGTAGTCTTCTGCCCGGCCGCATACGGGGAGATGGAGGGCGACGAGTACCTGCCGCCAGCTCCGCCCCTGAGTCAGGAGGAAGTGCTGGAGCGACGGGAAAAGGTACTCGAGGAAGCCAGGCAGGCCCGTATCGCTGCCGACGCACAGCAGGAGGCGGAGCAACTCAGACGGGAGCAGGAACTCGCCGCACGCCCGCCCGCACAGCGCCTGCTCGAACTGCGCTGCACCGGGTGTCATGAAATTGAACTCGTCACCCTAAAGCCGAGGACCACCTTCGGCTGGGCGTGGGTCACCCTGCGCATGCAATGGATCAACGGCGCGGTGCTCGAACCCGGCGAAAGGACTCGTATCGCGACCTATCTCGCGGATCATCACCGTGCCCCGCCGCGACGCGCCCTGATCGAACTGGCAGTGGCCGCGATGATCGTCGCACTGCTCGCAGGACTATCATGGCGTGCGATACGCGCACGTCGGGCACGCAAGAGATGAACATCGAAGGATGCCTGATGAAGATACACAACGGGACACTCGTCACCGCGTCCTACGTTTTTCGCGACGCGCATGGGGACATGATCGGCAGCAGTGAGTCGAACGGGCCCCTGACCTATGTGCATGGCGGGGGACAGATGCTGCGCGGTATCGAGGCGGCGCTGGACGGACGCTCGGTGGGCTGCCGGCTATCTCTGACACTTCCACCGGAGGAGGCCTTCGGCCCGCATCGGCCCGAACTGGTGTTCGAAGCCCCGCGGGCCAATCTTCCCGCGAACATCCGGATCGAACCCGGAATCGAGTTGTTCAGCGGCATGGGGGACCGGCCCGCATTCCAGCTTCGCGTGATCAAGGAAACCGAAACCGGCGCCCTGCTGGACGGCAATCATCCCCACGCCGGAAAGACACTTCAAGTGGAACTCGAAGTGCTCGATATTCGCCAACCGGAATGATGTCGGCTACCGTCTCGCGCCGAATGCCGGCCCGCCTTGTCGCTCAGCGACTCAGCCCCGGTACCGCCTGTTGAAGGGCATCGCGCTCCTGAGCCCGTGGAGGATCGACGCGTTCGAGTAGCTCCACTTCGAACAACAGGGTTTCCTCCGGTCCGATCGGGCCGCCTCCGGCCCGACCGTAGGCCAGCTCCGGAGGAATCACGAGGCGTACACGCGAACCCACCGGCATGGCGACCAACGCCTGCTGCCAGCCGACGATGGCCCGATTCACCGGCAAGACCGCGGGATCTCCGCGACGCCAGGAGTCCTCGAAAACACGCCCGTCGAGGTGCTGCCCGCGGTAATGCACCACCACCCATTCATCAATCTTCGGCACGACCCCATCGCCCAGCCGCACGGTCTCGAGCTGCAGGCCGCTCGGCAACTCGATCACCCCTTCCCGTCTCCGGTTCTCGCTTCGATACGCCGCGCCCTCCTCGGCATTGAGTTCCGCAAGGAGCATGGTGGCCTCGACCTGTTCGGGAGTGACGCCGCAGCCCCTCGCGCCCAATGCAAGGGCCACGAGGGCGAACAAACTGAAGATGATGATCCGGAGCACGGGTCGTTCCGGGTCAGCTGCGATCCTGCTGGTCGAGCGCCCACAGCAGGCTGCGGTTCATGACGGCCTTGCGTTCGTCCGCCGAGAGCTCCGCAACCAGTGCCGCGTGCAGCTTCCGACCCAAAGGATCGCCATTGCCCGCCGCCACCGCGGCCCAGAATGCTGCCTCCATGCGGTCGATCGCGACGCCGTCGCCCTTCAGATGCATGAGGGCAAGCCAACCCTGCATCTGTGCGTGGCCGTCCTCCGCCGCAATACGCGTATAGCGCGCACCCAGATCCGCCATCACCGGATGCCCGCCGACCCCCTCGACGTAGAGCCGCGCAAGGAAAAACGCAGCAACCCGCTCGCCGCCATTCAGGGCAATTTCGAGCAGGCTGCGCGCCTCGAACACGCGTTCGGTCGCGAGGCCGCCGAGCGCATCGGCAATCAGCACGGAAGCCAATGCAACATTCGCCGGCAGGTGGCCGGCATCAATAGCATGGCGGAACCAACGCTCTGCCGCTTCGCGATCGGGCCCGATCACACCCAGGTACATCCAGCCCAGCTTGATGGCGAACTCGTGCACGCCGGCATCTGCCACCTCGGCATACCATCGCGCCGCCGCCTGCGGATCGACCTCGATGCCGTGCCCGTTCTCCGACATCCACCCGAGATAGGACTTGGCTCGTACCGACCCGAGTTCAGCTGCACGCAGCAACTGCGCACGCGCCGAAATCCAATCGGGCGACTCCGCTTCGATCAGACGCAATGCCGCTGCCTCGCTCGCCGCCCACGCAGGCACGCCCGTCGCCGTCCGACCCGTCTGCCCAAGCGCCGACATCGAGAGGAACAACGTCAGCGCAAGCAGCGCCAGTCTGCGGAGAATCGCGCCGCCACGCGGGGACCACTCGCTCATGGGGGCGCGACCCGGAAAATCGACCATCGACCTCATATCGCTCATCAACCGTAACGCCCGGTAATGTAGTCCTCAGTCGCCTTGTTCTGAGGCGTGACGAACAGGCGCTTGGTATCTCCGTACTCGATCAGCTCGCCCAGATACATGTAGGCCGTGAAATCGGAAACGCGGGCGGCTTGCTGCATGTTGTGCGTGACGATGAGAATCGTGTAGTCGTGCTTAAGCTCTTCGATCAGTTCCTCGATCTTGGCGGTCGAGATCGGATCGAGTGCCGAAGTCGGCTCGTCGAGCAAAATCACCTCCGGCTCGATCGCGATTGCCCGGGCGATGACCAGACGCTGCTGCTGCCCACCCGAAAGCCCGAAGGCGTTCATCTGCAGTCGATCCTTCACCTCGTCCCACAGTGCGACGTTCTTCAGCGAACGCTCGACCACCTCGTCAAGCACCGCCTTGTCCTTCACCCCCTGCAGACGCAACCCGTACGCGACGTTCTCGTAGATCGTCTTCGGAAACGGATTCGGCTTCTGGAACACCATGCCGATCTTGCGCCTCAACTCCGCTACATCCACGCCCTTGGCGTAGATGTTCTCGCCATGAAGGTTGATCGAGCCCTCGATCCGGCACGAGTCGACCAGATCGTTCATGCGGTTGAAGCAGCGCAGCAGCGTCGACTTGCCGCAGCCGGACGGGCCGATGAAGGCGGTCACCCGCCTGGATGGGATCTGCATGCTCACCGATCTCAGGGCTTGTTCCGTCCCATAGTAGAGATCGAGGTTCTCCACGGTGATCGCGATCTCCTCGTCCTCGAGCGAAAGATGGACACGTGCATCGTCGCTGAAAAGGCCGGCGCTCATGCTGGTCGGAACGGTCGGGGTATTCATTGTGCTTCTCCGATCTGAATCAGTGTATCCGGGCGGCGCAAATGCCAGAACACCTGGCTGCTCAATCACTCTCGGCACGGTACTTCTCCCGCAGATGGTTGCGAATGGTGATCGCGCTCAGGTTCAGGGCCACGATGAGCAGCACCAGGATCAAGGCCGTCGCGTAGACCAGCGCCTCGGCTGCCTCGGCGTGCGGGCTCTGGAAACCGACGTCGTAGATATGGAAGCCCAGGTGCATGATCTTGCGCTCGAGGTGGATGAACGGAAAATTGCCGTCGATGGGCAGAGTCGGCGCAAGCTTGACCACGCCCACCAGCATCAGCGGCGCCACCTCGCCCGCGGCGCGCGCGATCGCGAGAATGAGGCCGGTCATCATCGCAGGCGTCGCCAGCGGCACAACCACCTTCCATAGCGTCTCACCCTTGGTCGCGCCGAGTGCGAGCGAGCCCATGCGGATCGTCGACGGGATGCGCGCCAGGCCCTCCTCGGTGGCAACGATCACCACCGGAAGCGTCAGCAACGCGAGGGTCAGCGAGGCCCAGAAAAGACCCGGCGTGCCGAAGGTCGGTGCGGGCAGCGCCTCGGGATAGAACGCCTGGTCGATTGCGCCCCCCAGCACGTACACGAAGAACCCGAGACCGAACACGCCGAACACGATCGACGGCACCCCGGCCAGGTTGTACACGGAGATGCGGATCGCCTTCAGCAACGGGCCCTGCCTGGCATACTCGCGCAGGTAGATTGCAGCAAGAACACCGAACGGCGTGACGATGACGGACATCACGAGCACCATCACCACGGTTCCGAAGATCGCCGGGAAGATGCCACCCTCAGTGTTCGCCTCGCGCGGGTAGCCGAAGATGAACTCGTAGAATGACTTGATGTAGAAACCGACCTTGGCCGGAATCGACATGTCGTTCGGCTGCCAGGCATTGATGATGCGGTTCAGCCCGATCGTGACCTCCTTGCCTTCGGCAACCATCATCACCAGCGAATCCCGCCTGACCTCCTCCAGCAGGGTGTCCAGCCGCTTTTGCAGCACGGCATAGTCGGCATTCAGCGCCGCGGCGCGTTCTGCGAATGCCCTTTCGTTCTCGGGCGTTAGCGTTCCCCGCAGTTCTGCGCGGCGCTTGTCGAGGCGCACGCGCTCTAGCCGGTAATTGATGGTCCCGATCTCGCCACGTTCGATGGAGCGAATCTCGTCGAACAGATGGTTGCTGCGCTTTATCCGCTCCTGAAGTGCCGGCCACAGGGCCTCGGCCTCGGCGACCACCTCGCCGTTTTCGAGCAGGCGCAGCGGACGTCCGAAGAAGTCGCCCCACTCACGCCGCTCCAGGACCGTGAGCTCCTTCGGGTAGCCCCATTCGCCCATGAAATCCTCGATGTAGTAGACGAAATCACGTCCGCTCACATCGCGGTTGGCGTTCTTGAACAGATGCCGCGTGACCACACGCTGCGCCTCGGGGAGTTGCACACCGGCATCACGCAGGGCTTGCGCAGTCAGCGTCTCGGACTTGCGCAACTGGCCAATGACCGAGACCTGCTCACCGTTCGGCTGCATGTAGGTCGTGCTGATCACGTTGTGCGGCCAGAAATGACCGAATCCGCGCACCAGGATCAGTGCCAGCAGACCGAACACCATTATCACGCTGATGCTGACCGCCCCTGCGTTCAGCCAGATCCACGGAGACCCGCTTTTCCACCACTTGTTCATTTCATCGACCTCGGCGGCTCGTATCAAAGTGACGCATAGCGCTTGCGCAGGCGCTGGCGGACGATCTCGGCGGCCGTATTCAGCGCGAAGGTAAAGGCCAGCAGCACCAGGGCCGACAGGAACAACACCCGGAAGTGGGTGGACCCGACCGCGGTCTCGGGCAGTTCGACCGCAATGTTGGCAGCGAGCGTGCGCATGCCCTCGAACATGTTGAAATTGACGATCGGACTGTTGCCCGAGGCCATCAGCACGATCATGGTCTCTCCGACGGCACGGCCGAAGCCGATCATGACCGCCGAGAAGATGCCGGGGCTGGCGGTCAGCAGCACCACCCCCACCACCGTCTGCCAGGGGGTCGCGCCCAGCGCCAGCGACCCCTGCGTGAGGTGGCGCGGCACGTTGAACACGGCATCTTCGGCAATCGAGAAGATGGTGGGAATCACCGCGAAGCCCATCGCGATTCCCACGATCAGCGCGTTGCGCTGATCGTAGGGAATACCCACGTCCGTGAGCCACTGGCGCATCGAGCCATCGAAGAAAGTCACCTCGATCCACGGACTCGAGCTGACGGCAATCCAGCCCAGCGCCAGCACCACGGGAACGAGCATGGCAGCCTCCCATCCGCCCGGCACCGCGTTGCGTACACTCGCGGGCATCCGGCTCCAGAGGTATCCCCACAGCACAACGCCGAACGGAATCAGGAGCAGGCAGGTGACCAGGATCGGAAGATTGTTCTCGATGTAAGGCGCGAGCCAGATGCCGGCCAGGAAACCGAGGATCACCGTCGGGAGTGCCTCCATGAGCTCGATCGAGGGCTTGACGATCTTGCGCATCGGGACGGACATGAAGTACGCGGTATAGATCGCACCCATGATGGCAAGCGGCGTCGCGAGCAGCATTGCGAAAAGCGCCGCCTTGAGCGTTCCGATCGAAAGCGGAACCAGGCTCAGCTTGGATTCGAAGGCATCATCTGCCGAGGACGACTGCCAGATGTATTCCGGTTGCGCACGGCCTTCGTACCAGACCTTGTTCCACAAGCCGCTGAGCGAGGTCTGCGGATGCTGGTTGTAGATGTTCAGGATCTTCAGCACGTTGGCCTCGGCACCTTCGACCAGGGCCATGGTGTTGATCGGGGAGATGGCCACGCGGCCCACCGCTCCATCCACGACCGGCAACTGCTTCAGCGTCACGCTCGATGTCGCGTAGTGCAAACCGACGACCCCGGCCGCATCCCCCGCCAGGAACCCCTTGCGGGTGTGTTCCGGATCGATGAAGGTGATCGCGGCATCATGGCTCCTGAAGCCGCGAATGCGAGTGAGGTTGGTCACGCCCAGTTGGTCGTCCCTGACCAGAAACCATTGAGACAGACTGCCGTCGGACCCGCCGACGATGAGTGAGCGCGCACCCACCAGGAACTCGGCGGCGGTCACGGTCACGCCTTCAGGAACCAGATCGAGCGTCTCCACCAGCGCCGGATTGGCAGGCGAAACGATGTCGAAGTGGTGAAGCCGCCCTTTGTCGTCGATCGCAAACAGGTTGCGCAGCGACTCGTTCACCAGAATCTGACTCACCGGGCGGCCAATCGAAGGCAACTCATAGTCCTGCCGTTCGATCCTGGTTTCGCCGGTGAACATATTGGTGGTGGCGCTGAAGAGCGCCATCGAGATCGCGCCTTGCCGGGTGCCCGCGGCCACCACGTACCCGCCGCGCCCGTCCACCACGTTCAGCGCCGAATACTCGGTCGCACCGCTCGCACCAAGGCTGATGGGGTCGTCCCCCAGGGGATAGTCGAGCCGCGGCGTGATCAGGCGCACGCCGTCCGGGTAGGTGAGATCGTATTCGATCCGGACCGGAAGGATCGACCCGTCCGAAAAACCGTAGACCATCAGCCGCTTGCGGCTTTCCGAACGTCCGAAAGCGGTCACCGAGGCGCCGTCGGCCATGGGAACCTGCTGCTGCGACAGGATGCGCCCGGTATGCGCCTGGAAGAACGTGATCACGCCGGAATCGGAGAAGCGCCCGCCGACCTCCTCGAAGCGATCGACGGTAAGAAGCAGGGTCTGCCCGTCATCGTCCGACGCGACCGCATACTCGCCGACGACCTCGACGCTTGCCGGTTTCAGAAGCGGCAGCGTCTCGTAGAACAGATACAGGAAGATCAGTGCCAGGGCGAAGATGACGCCAATGCCGCCGACACCCACACCGTAGCTGGACAAGCCGTCATGCAGTCGCCGCATACGACGCAGCTTCTCCCGGCGCTCTGCGCTGGGCAGCAGGGATTCGCGCGGACTTGCAGTGCCTGGCGTGATCGCTGACATCGTTCATTCACTCCCGGGTGCCATCTACAGGCAAGAGAAACACTTCTTCATCAACGAGGAGGGCTTCGCCGCGCTGCAGCGAAGCCCTCGCAACACTTCAACTGCCTGTTATTCCAGGCCTTTTTCCTTTCTGAAACGCTCGGCCACAGTCGCAGGGAGGGTCACGTAACCGTCCTTGTGCACCACTTGCTGGCCTTCCTTGGACAGGACCATGCGGAAGAACTCGCGCTCGAGCGGATTCCAGCCGCTCTTGGGGTTGGCGTTGGCATACACGTACAGGAAGCGTGCCAGCGGATACGTACCCGCGACCGCGTTCTCGCCGGCGGGTTCGACCAGCGTGCCGCCGTGATCCTTGGACAACGGAATCGCACGCACACCCGAGGTCTTGTAGCCGATGCCCGAGTAGCCGATCCCGTTGATGGTCTGCTCGACGCCGCGCACGACCGCCGAGGAGCCCGGCTGCTCGTTGATCGTCGACTTGAAGTCACCGCCGCACAGCGCGTTTTCCTTGAAGTAGCCGTAGGTTCCGGACACCGCATTGCGGCTGTAGAGCGTGATGTCGCGGTTGGCCCAGGCACCGGTCAGGCCGACCTGGCCCCAGGTGGTGATGTCTTCCTTGTAGCCGCAGGCGCGGGTCGCGGAGAAGATCGCGTCAACCTGGGGAAGCGACAGCCCCTCGATCGGGTTGTCCTTGTTCACATAGACGGCCAGCATGTCGATCGCGACCGGCACTTCGACGGGCGCGTAGCCATGCTTGTCCTCGAA
>DAOMNN010000003.1:0-81463 GCA_035443825.1 Rhodocyclaceae bacterium
GTTTTCGAGGCGCATAGTGGTTCTATGTAACGAGAAAACGGGCGAATATGGACCGTTTTTCCCACTGGCGCAGTCGATCAGCCTCAAGTCTGACAGCCTCCTAGGCACGGGGTTGACCGATTCGCCCTTGAAACCCTCCGCAGACCTTCCCCCTCGCCGTGTTCGAATATCTTCTCGTCACCTTCCTTGCGATCTTCGTGATCGTCAATCCGCTCACCACCGCCTTCGTGTTCATCGCGCTGCTGCCCAGGGCTACCCGGGAGCGGCGGCGCGAGATCGCTCTGCGCTCGACGAAGATCGCAACAGCGCTGTTCTTCGTGTTCGCAACGCTTGGAAGCATCATCTTCCAGCTCTTCGGGATCACCCTTGCCGCTTTCCGCATTGCCGGGGGACTGATCCTGTTCGGCATCGCGATGAACATGATCCGCGCGAAAACCTCCACCGACGAGGAGAAAGCCGAAGAAGCCAAGAGCGGGAAAGGGCAGCTCGGCGACGACATTTCGGTGATTCCCCTGGCCATTCCGTTCATGAGCGGCCCGGGTTCGCTGGCTACGGTGATGATCCTGACCAGCGAGGCTCCGTCGGGCTGGCACATCGGCGCCGTCTACCTCGCGGTGGCGACGACGATGGTGATCTGCTACTTCGCCATGATTCACTCGCGCTACATCGTCGAGCTTCTGGGAGAGACGGGCAAGGAAATACTGACAAAGATCTTCGGCCTGATCCTGGCCGTGCTGGCAATCCAGTTCGTGATCAACGGTGTCTCGGACGTGGTGACCACGTATCTGCTGCAGCATGGCCTGGTCGGCGGCGATCGCCTGCCTGAGAGCCCTGAAATCACGCTCTGAACCCCGCGGCTCACGCCCGCGTCAAAGGCGCAGCTCTCACTCCGGTACTTCGGAACGACGCCTCAGCACAAGCAGGGGAAGTCCCGCACCGAGGACGACCAGACCGAGCACCGCGCCTGAACCTGCGTACTGCGTACTCGACCAGAGAAGCCCGAGACAGGCCACAGCAAAGAGCAGGGGCGTGAACGGGTAAAAGGGAACGCGGAACGGTCGCTCGCGATCCGGGTCGCGTCGTCTCAGCATGAACAGCGCCGCCACGGACATCAGCATGAACAGCCAGAACACCGGCGCCGTATAGGCGACCATGGTCGCTATCCCGTTATCGCTCAGCGCACCGAACAGCAGCAGGCCGAGTGTGATCACCCCCTGCAGCAGCAAGGCCCGCGAAGGGGTCTCCCCGCGATCGTTCCAGGCACCGAGCGCCTGCAGCTGGGGCAGGTCGCGACCCAGCGCGTAGTAGACGCGCGCCCCGGTCAGGATCGTGGCGTTGATGGTGCTGAGCGCTGCGAGGCATATCATCATGCTGAGCATGATCGCTGCCATCGGGCCGGCCACGATGCGCATCAGCTCCGCACCCACGGCATGCGTGCGGCGCAGACCCTCCAGTCCGAATATCTGCAGGTAGGCGAGGTTCGCCAGCAAGTACACCACGCACACTACCGCAGCACCGATCAGGAAGACCCGGCTCATGTTCCGCCCAGGATCGCGCAATTCACCGGAAAGGTAGGCCGCCTCGTTCCACCCTCCGTAGGTGAGCAGCACGAACACCATCCCCATCCCCAGCGCAGCGGCAAGCCCGCCGGTGGCTGCACCGGACGAGCCCGCGTCGGCGATCGGCTCCGCCATCGCGGGCGGCGAGACGAGCAGACCCGCAGCGATCACGCTCACCAGCGCCAGCACGGTCAGTGTCGTGAATACGAGCTGCATGCGCTTCGATTCGCGTGTACCGACCATGTTCAAGACGGTGAGGAGCACCACCGCAGAGGCGCCATGCCACGCAACGCCATATTTGCCCATATGGACGAGTTGCTGCGCATACTCGCCGTAGATGAAAGCGACTGCTGCGATCGATCCGGTCTGGATCACCGTGCCACGGGCCCAAGCGAAGAGCAGGCCTACGTCCGGCCCCCAGGCACGGCGCAGGAAGTGGTACTCGCCACCGGCGTGGGGATAGGTCGAGGCGAGCTCGCCGTAGCACAACGCACCAACCACCATGACCATCCCGCCTGCGACCCACAACCCGATGTAGATCGAAGCATTGTCCGAATGCTGTGCCACGAGAGGTGGAAAACCGAAGATGCCGATCCCGATCACGACGCCGACCAGGACGGCAACTCCGTCGGTAATGGACAGCCCCGAAAGGCGCGATCCGGCAGCGGGCCGCTCAAGCCTGGCGTGCATGTCGCGAGCGACTCGTGCCGATCGAATCTGATTGGTCGCGCGTCGCGATGGACGCGGCTATCGGTCTCCGTGCGCTTTCAGCATTTCCGGGGGATCCGGAAGATGAAGCTCTCATCGGCGTTCCTCCTTGCACGTTCGCGTGACTCACCGATGCATCCGCCCCTTGCATCGAACCCCATGAGCTTATCCGATGACGGACTCGACAATTAGTTCAGAGCGACCGAAAGATATCCATGTCCGCGACAGATGACGACGAGGGTGTCCTTGTCGGAGAATGCGATCTCGATCAGAGTGGAGCCTGTTCCGGGCGGGTGTTCCGGGGCCAGGAGGCTGTCAGGCTTGCTCGCGACTTGGGAAAGCGGGGACAGATTCGGCCGTTCTTGAGGCGCATTGTGGTTCCATGCGACGAAAGAACGGGAGGATATGGAGCGCTTCTCGCACTCGCGCGGCAGATCAGACCCAAGTCCGACAGCCTCCCAGGAGCACGACTACTCGAGAGGGACGCACCAAATGCACAACACCAGACGCAAGACCTTGATGGCGCTGGCCGGACTGATCGTTGCCGGCTGCGCCGGAGTCCCTGCGGCGCAGTTCGAGCGACCGGGGCTGACCCTGACTTCGTTCAGGATGCTTCCCTCGGATGACGTCGCACGACGCTTTCTCATCGGACTGCGGGTCATCAACCCCAATCGCACGGCTCTTGAGGTCAGCGGTTTGTCCTTTGAAGTGGCATTCGAGGACCGTCGCTTCCTGTCGGGGACCGTACGAAATCTTGCACGCATTCCGCCCCACGGCGAATCCGAGATCGAGGTCCAGGCAAGCCTCGGTGTGCACAGCGACCTGCGCCTGTTCGATGAGTTGCTCAACGAACCGGGACGTGACCGGTTGCGATTCGACCTCCGGGCGCAACTCGATCTGGGCACGCTTCACACGCCGGTTACGCTCGAGGAAAGCGGGGACTTGCGCCTGACTGCCGTCGACCGACAGTGATCCGATTATCGCCGCCCCTTCCTGTGCCGGGATCAGCGCGCGAACAACTGATCCATGTTTCGAAACGCCTTGAACTCGAGTGCGTTCCCGCTGGGATCGTGGAAGAACATGGTCATCTGCTCACCGGGGAGGCCTGCGAATCGGAGATAGGGTTCGATCACGAACTTCACACCTGCGCCGCGCAGCCGTTCGGCGAGTACATCGAAGTCCTCCCAGGCCAGGACCACGCCGAAGTGTGGAACAGGAACATCATGACCGTCGACCGGATTATGATGCGGGCGATCCCGTGCCGGGGCGAGGTGGGCAACGATCTGGTGGCCGAACAGGTTGAAGTCGATCCATTCGTCGCTGCTGCGCCCCTCGGAGCAGCCGAGGATCCCGCCATAGAAGGCACGCGCTGCGGGAAGATCGTCGACCGGGAAGGCCAGATGAAAAGGGGTCAGTGTGGTGGATTGGGTGGTCATGGGGTTCTCTCAAGTGGGAGGCGGATTACCCGCTGTGGCGCGCCGCGATCGGAATATCCGGTGCGAATTCGTCTGGCCAAGTTCACTGATGCCATGCATGACCCGCATTCTTTCACCCGACGGCACGGCTGGCAATTGGGCGAAGGGTGTCGCCCGCCCCCGTATCGACAGGACCGCGCCGCCGGAGGGCAGCTCTGATGCGCCGTCCTGCCATGCACTGGCTGCTTCTGATCGGCCTGGTGGCAATGTGGGGCAGTTCGTTCATGCTGACCAAGGTCGCAGTCTCGAGCCTGGCACCAGCGACGGTAGTCGCCGGACGCCTCGCGATTGCAGCGGTGCTGCTCTGTGTCTGGATGATTGCCGCGCGACGCAGATTGCCGCCGTTCGGACCGCTGTGGGGATACTTCGTGGCCATGTCGCTGCTGGGGAACGTGTTGCCGTTCCTGCTCATAGGCTGGGGCCAGCAGAACATCGACAGCGGTCTGGCCGGCATTCTGATGGCCGTGATGCCTTTGACGACGCTCGTCCTCGCGCATTTCTTCGTCGATGGTGAGCGACTGACGCAGATGCGCGCGGGTGGTTTTGTGCTGGGTTTCGCCGGCATCGTGATCCTGGTCGGTCCTCAGGCCCTCACCCGGTTGGGCGGGAACGTGGATGCGCTGCTGGGCCAGATCGCAGTGCTCGGGGGCGCGATCTGCTACGCGGTGAACACGATCGTCGTTCGCCGCCGTCCTCCATGTGACGTACGGGTCACGGCCGCCGTCGTGCTCGCCATGTCAGGCCTGCTGACCGCACCCTTGGGGGCAGCGCACCTTCCCATACCGGATCTCCCTGACCAGGCCGTTTGGGCGGTGATGCTGCTCGGCGTGATCTGCACCGCGGCAGCCACCGTCGTGTACTTCCAGCTGGTCGCGGTTGCGGGACCGACCTTTCTGTCCCTGATCAACTACCTGATCCCGCTCTGGGCCGTCGCGATGGGAATGATCTTTCTTGCCGAGCGTCCCGACTGGAATGCGCTTGTGGCGCTCCTTCTGATCCTCGCGGGAATCGCGTTGTCGCAGCGCAAGCAAACCTGATTTCGGGGCAGGTCCGCAGTGCTGTTGTATCCTTGTCTGCCGTGTGAACTGTCGCGCCATCGCGCGGTCTGGACTGATAGCGGACAATGCGCACGGATCCTGGCGTGGACGGGACTTCCGTTCGGGATCGAGGTCCTCTCTGCAAGAGATCAATCAACGCACGTACTGAGGTACCGGAACACGCTATGCAAGGCACTTTTCACTTCCCGGCCGGGTTCGTACGCTGGCTTGTCGCCCTCGTCGGCGCCGGATCACTGGCAGCCTGCGGAAGCGGAGATGGCGCGACACCGCCACCGAACACGGGCGTTCCGCACACGCCCGTCGCTGCCGTGGAGATCCATCCACGCGACCTGTCGCGTCATTTGAGTCTGTCAGGAACGGTAGAGCCGCGGGTGACCGTCCGGCTCGCGGCGCGGACTTCGGGTGCGGTCGAGGAAGTTCTGGTGGAAGCGGGCGACGAGGTTGAGGCCGGACAACTGCTGGTGCGTCTCGACATCTCCGAGGCGCGGGCGGAACTGGCGCGTGCACGCGCCGAGCTGGAGTCGGCGAGGCTCGATTACCGGCGTGCCCAGGAACTGCGTCAGCGCGGCGTAGTGAGCGCGGCGCAATACGAAGGCGCTCGAGTCGCGCTGCAGGTTGCCGAGAGCGAACTTGCGCTGTGGCGCACGCGCGTGGAGTTTGGCAGTGTTCATTCACCGCTCAAGGCGGTCGTCTCCGAGCGTTTCATCGAGCCGGGCGAGGCGGTGCAGGCCCAAAGCACGCTGTTCGAACTCGCAGCACTCGACGAACTCGTGATCCGTCTTGGGGTGTCCGAGCTGGATGTCGTGCACCTGACCGCCGGACAAGCCGTTCCGGTGCGCCTCGACGCATTTCCTGGCCAAACCATCGCGGGCAGCATCCGCCGTATCTCACCCGTTGCCCAGGCCGGAAACCGCTTGATCACGGTGGAAGTCGCATTGCCGACCGAGGCCACCGCGATGGGTGTGCGACCGGGCTTTCTCGCGCGGGTCGGGATGGCCATCGATCCGCGCCCCAATGCCCTGGTGGTTCCGACATCGACGATCGGCATGCACGAGGACCGGACCTACGTTTTTGTAATCGAGAACGGACAATTGCGCAGACGCCATGTCGAAACCGGTGTCACTCGGGGCCAATGGACCGAGATCCTCAACGGCCTCGAGCCTGGCGAGACCGTCCTCGCCAGCAATCCGCTGGAGATGCGCGAAGGGCAGGCAGTGCGCATCGTCAGCTTGCGGGACTGAGCCTGATGAGCATGCAAGGCGCTGCGCAGCAAGCGGGCGGTGGACTGACCGGCATCGCGATTCGCCGCCCGGTCGGAACGCTTGCGATCGCCTCGGTCGTGTTCGTGATCGGCCTTTTCTTCCTGCAGCGCCTGCCGATCGACCTGCTGCCCGAGATCGAATATCCGCAGATCCAGATCACCGTGAACTATCCCGGGGTAGCGCCGGAAGTCATGGAGGAACAGGTGACGCGGGTGCTGGAACGCAGCCTCGCCGCAACCGAGAAGCTCGTCGAGATCACCAGCCGGGTGCGCGAAGGACGCTCCGACGTCACGCTCACCTTCGAGTTCGGCACCAATCTGGACCTGGCGCTGCAGGACACGGCACGCAATCTGGAGCAGGCGCGAACGCGTCTTCCTGCCGATATCCAGCCGCCGCGCGTACGCAAGTACGATGCCGGTCAGAATGCAGTCTGGGAAGGCGGCTTCAGTTCCAACGTGCGCAGCGAGGTCGCGGTGCGCGATTGGGTCGAGAACCAGCTGATGCCTCAATTGATCGGGATACCGGGCGTATCCTCGGTCGAGGCCGCAGGCGGAATGACGCGCGAGATGGAGGTCATCGTCGATCAGGACCGCCTGCGCTCCTATGGACTCTCGATGGCCGACGTGACCGCCGCGCTGGCAGCCGAGAACGTCGATATCGCCGCGGGCAGACTCACCTCGGACACCTTCGATGTCGTGGCCAAGACCGAAGGCCTGTTCAGTTCGCCCGGGGACATCGAGAATGTCCTGTTGCGCCTGCCTTCGTCCGGTAGCGCGAGCGCGAACGGTCTGCGTCGCGGGCAACTGAGCATTCGCCTGGGCGAGATCGCCGAAGTACGTGACGGACATCGGGAGCAGCGCGTGTTTGCGCGCCTCAATGGTGTGCCGTCCACACAGGTCTCGGTATACAAGCTCACCGGAACGAATACCGTCGCAGTGTCCGACCAGGTTCTTGCGACGCTCGGGCGGCTGGAGCGATCCGGTTTCATCCCGGCAGACATCCAGTATCAGTCTTTCCGCGACCCCACCTTCTTCATTCGCGGCGCGGTCTCAAGCGTGGGGACGGCGGCAATCCTCGGAGGCGTGCTCGCGATGGGGATGGTGCTGATGTTCCTCGGCAGCCTGCGCAAGGGCTTCATCGTCGGACTGTCGATCCCGATCGCACTGATGGCAACTTTCAGCCTGATGGGGGCGGGTGGACTCACCCTCAACATCATCAGTCTGGGCGGGCTCGCGCTCGGTGTCGGGCTGCTGCTCGATAACGCCATCGTGGTTCTCGAGAACATCTACCGGCATCGCGAGAAGCTGGGCAAGAGTGCGGGCGCTGCGGCGCACGACGGAGCTGCCGAAGTGGTGTCCGCGATCACTGCCGGTACGCTGACGAACCTGGCCGCCGTCGTACCGTTCCTGCTGGTCACCGGCGTGGCGGCTTTGGTGTTTCGCGAGATGATCCTGACGATCTCGTTCGCGATCATCGCCACCCTTGCGGCAGCGCTGACACTTGTTCCGATGCTGGCCGCACTGCTCGGCAAGATCCGCTTCGAGAGCGGTCTTGGCGGCACGGCACTGCTGCGTGGTTTCTCCGCACTGATCGACCTGTTGCGCAGGCTTTATCAGCGGGTCCTTCCGACGGTGTTGCGCTTCCGATGGGGCGTACTGGGTCTGGCGGCGGTGGCCCTGGTTGGTGCCACGTGGCTGTTCAGTCAGCTTGGCAACGAGTTCCTGCCCCCTCTGGATGATGGCAACGTGGTGATCCGGGTCAATCTCCCGCCAGGGACACCACCTGAAGAGACGCAAGCTGCGTCACGCAGGGTCGAGGCGCACCTGCGTGGCATGGATCATGTGGAAAGCGTGTTTACCCTTGCCGGTGGCGCGCTGTGGGGCGGCGTCATCAACGAGCGTCCGGGTTCGTCGCTGTTCTTCATCCAGCTCGTGCCGGTGTCCGAGCGGCCCGATGTACCGGCCGGAATGTGGCTCGCCGAGGCGCAGCATGACATCCGCGCGATGGACATTCCGGGCGCGCGTCTCTGGGGCCGGCCACCGATCATCCGTGGACTGCGTTTCACCTCCACCGGAAACGACATCGCGATCGGCGTCGTCGGCAACGATCTGGAGACCTTGCGGACGCTGGCCCAGGAGGTCAGTTCGCGTATCGAGGGGATTCCCGGGCTTGAAGGCCTGGAGGCGGGCAGCGACGACCGGAATCCACTGATGCGGGTCCATGTCGATCGCGAGCGTGCTGCCGATCTCGGCCTCAGAGTATCCGAGGTCGGCAACGCGATCCGCAACGCCGTCGACGGGGCCGTTGCGAGTCGCTATATGTCGGGCGGGCAGGAGTACGACATTCGCGTACGTCTGCCACGACAGGCCGTCAGTGACACGGAGACGCTCGGCAACATGCTGATATCACCCGGAGGAAACGGCACTGCCGTGCTACTGCGCGACGTGGTGCGATTTGAGCTGGGCACGGGACCGACCGACATCGAGCGAGAGAATCAGAGCCGCATCATACGTGTCGTCGCGGACATCAATACGGCCTTGTCGGATGTCGGAACGGTCATGGGCGAGGTCGAGCGTCGCCTTGCCGGAATGCAGATGCCGGAGCAATACAGCCTGCTGTTCGGCGGGCAGTGGGAGACCATACAGGACACGAACCGCGAACTCGCGATGGTCGTCATGTTGGCGATCTTTCTGGTATTCGTCGTCCTGGCCGTCCAGTACGAGCGGCTGAGCAACCCGTTGGTGATTCTTGCCGCGGCGCCGTTGTCGTTGGTCGGCGTGAGCCTGATGCTGACCGCGACCGGCACGCCGATTTCGGCTCCGGTCCTGCTCGGCGGCATCCTGCTGATCGGAATCGTGGTCAACAATGCGATCCTCCTGGTGGAATACATCGAGATCGGCCGGCGTCAGCACGGTCTGTCCGTCGTCGATGCGGTGGTCGAAGCGGGCAGCGTCCGTTTGCGGCCCATTCTCATGACGACATCGACCACCGCACTGGGCATGACACCTCTGGCCATCGGGCTCGGCGAGGGCGGGGAGATCATGCGCCCGCTCGCACTCACGGTAGTGGGCGGCTTGGTCGGGTCGATGCTGCTCACCCTGTTCGTGGTTCCCTGCCTCTACCTCGTCATCAACGGTGCGGCGGATCGGATGCGGCTCTGGCTGACGAGCGGGACGGGCATTGACGAGGCACCGGCGAAGGGGCAGTCTGACGGGGTTGGCCCATAGAAGCTGCCGGAGCAGCCGAGGAGACGCCATGGATACGGAGGAGCCGCAGGACGCGGGAGCGGGCTTGAGCTTTCGGCTCGATTCCGAGGCCAGGGCATTGATCGCGAGTTTCGTTCCCTCTCCCGCAGGCACCAACATCGACGAGGCCTGGCTGGATGCGAAGCTGGTCGACTTGGGTTACGGCGATCTGCACTTTCTTCCGTCCGCAAAGACCGTCCTGCTGGGCCACTACAATTCCGGGCAGCCGATCGATGCGCTGCGCATCGCCGAATGCGTCGACGCCACCCTGTCCATCACCATCGCTTCCGATCGCATGTCGGCCCTGCTCGACATCAGCCCCGCACAAGGCGGCGCTCGTGTGACCCGAGATGAAGTACTTGCCGAACTTGCGGAGAAGGGTGTGACGCAGGGCATCCTGCAAGAGGCGATCGACCAGGCGATCGTGGATGGAGCGGCGCAGCGCGCGGTCGTCGCGCAGGGCAGGGCCGCTGTTGCAGGCCTGAACGGGCGATTCGAAAGCCTGGTTCCCGACGTGCGCGATCGGGTGCCTCGGGTGGACGAGACGGGACACACGGATTATCGCGATCTCGGAGACATCCTCGTCGTGCATCCGGGCGACGCGCTGATGATGCGCCACCACGCGACCGAAGGCACGGCCGGCACGACCCTGTTCGGCGATCCGGTGCCGACAAGTGCCGGAGATGACGTGGTTTACGCGTCGAACCTCACCGGCGTCGCTTTCGCGCAGGACAATCCGGACATGCTCGTGGCCGCGATCGTGGGTCAGCCCGTTCAGGTGGCTGGGGGCATGATCGTCGAGCCGGTCTATTCGGTCGATGCCGTAAGCGTCGCGAGCGGAAACATAAGTTTCGACGGCAGCGTGAAGGTCCGAGGTGACGTGTCGGCCGGAATGCGCGTGCAGGCCGCCGGCGATATCGAGATCGGCGGCGTCGCCGAGCCGTGCATTCTCGAGGCCGGAGGCAACATCACCATCAAGGGCGGCGTGATGGGCGCTGCGGGCCGGAAGGACGGTGCCGACTACCATATCCGCTGCGGAGGATCCTTCGCGGCAGGTTATGCACAACAGGTTAGGGTCGAAGCCGGCGACAGCATCTTCATCGACGACATGGCAATGCAATGCGAACTCACCGCGACCAACCACGTGCAGGTGGGCAACAAGAAGCGTGGTCACATAGTCGGCGGACGCGTTCAGGCCATGCTGTCGATCACCGCAAAGGTCCTGGGGTCACCCAACCGAGTGGCGACACAGCTGGAGATCGGGGTGAATCCCGAAGTGCAGAAACAGGCGCAGGAGCTGGCCCGGAACCGCGACGGGAAGGAGAACCGTCTGCTCGAACTGAGCAAATTGCTCGCTTTCGCAGCGGCGAATCCCGGACGGGTCAATCCGGACATGATTGAGCGCGCACGTGCCACTGCAGCGTCGATATCGGCCGAGATCCAGTCACTGCGCGACGAGGAGGAGATCATCGCGCGCAAGATCGAGTTGTCGCAGGATGCCCGCGTCAAGGTGGAGCAGGCCATGTACGAAGGCGTGATCGTGTACATGGGGACACAGCGATATCGTGTCGTCGGCGAACGCGGCGGCGGTTCGATCGGGCTGGGCAAACACGGCCTGGGATTGCTGAGCGAGGAGTAAGGATCCCCGGCCCTCCCGGGGGATGCTTACTCGCGTCGCGACAGTTCACCTTCGGCGACCTTGTTGCCGTTCGAGTAGATCGATATGTGATCCCCGTCGCGTACGAGATCCATGCATGCACTGTTGCCCGCGAGATTTCCCGTCAGCCATTCGCGGCAGTATTGTCCGACGTCGCTGACCCACCAGCGGGCCCCCGCGCCGGACGTATCCACCAGCATGCCGTCTTCGCCGAACTTCAGCACGTAGCGGGACTGAGTTCGCAGATAGACCCCCGTCAGTGTCGCACCCTTGAGCATGGCTTCGACTTCGGCCTTGTTCCGCATGAAATCTTGTGCCGCTGCCACACCCGCCATCACCATTGCCGCACTCACAATCACAACTCGCAAGAAACGCATTCGAACTCCCCCTGAAAATCGGGCCCACGGTGGACCCGAGGTGGTCGTAGCCTCAAACGTCGGCACCGTTCGCCAGGTCAGAACGTCACCGCCTCGAGCAATTCCCGCACCGCCTGGACGCGCTGTTTGAGCTCCGGCAGGCTCGCCTTGCGCGTGAGGCGATCCGGCCCCGACATCCTGGTGTCGCGGTCCTTCTGGATCAGTGCGATCACGCGTGCCGGATCGACCGGCGCGCCAGGCCCGAACTGCACGTTGATCTGGCTCTCCGAGGCATCCAGCTTGGAAACCCCGAAGCGACTGACGAGCACGCGCAAGCGATGGGTCTCGATCAGCGCACGGGTCTGCTGCGGTAGCTCTCCGAAACGATCGATGAGTTCTTCCTGCAGATCCCGCAGCTCCGGATCGGTCTCGCAGTTCGCCAGCCGTTTGTATAGCGTCAGCCGTTCCTGGACGTCAGGACAGTAATCGTCGGGAAGAAGGGCCGGCGTGTGCAGATTGATCTCCGAAACAGCCTCGAACGGTTGTGCGATGTCTGATTCCTTCCCGGCCTGCAGGTCGCGGACCGCGCGCTTGAGCATCTCAGTGTAAAGGGAGAACCCGATCTGCTGGATTTCACCGGACTGATTTTCACCCAGCACCTCGCCGGCACCACGAATCTCGAGATCGTGCATGGCGAGGTAGAAGCCGGAACCCAGATCCTCCATCAGCGTGATCGCCTCGAGGCGCTTCTGCGCCAGGGCGGTGGGTTTGGCGTGCGAATCGGTGAGGAGATAGGCGTAGGCCTGGTGGTGGCTTCGCCCCACGCGTCCGCGCAACTGGTGCAGCTGGGCAAGGCCGAAACGATCGGCGCGATGGATGATGATGGTGTTGGCCGTGGGAATGTCGATGCCGGTTTCGATGATGGTCGTGCATAGCAGCAGGTTGGTGCGCTGCTGGGTGAAGTCACGCATCACGCGTTCGAGTTCCCGCTCCGGCAACTGACCGTGGCCGACCCCGATGCGCGCTTCCGGCAGCAGTTCGGCCAGGGCGTTGCGGGCGTTCTCGATGGTGTCGACTTCGTTGTGCAGGAAGTACACCTGTCCGCCTCGCTTGAATTCGCGCAATACCGCCTCGCGCACGATGCCCTTGCTGTACGGCTGGACGAAGGTCTTGATCGACAGTCGGCGCGACGGCGCCGTCGCAATGACCGAGAATTCACGCAAGCCCTCGAGCGCAAGCCCCAGCGTTCGCGGGATCGGTGTGGCGGTGAGGGTCAGGATGTCCACTTCTCGGCGCAAGTTCTTGAGGGCTTCCTTCTGACGCACGCCGAAACGGTGTTCCTCATCGATGATGACCAGCCCGAGGCGCTTGAACGTCACGTCTTTCTGCAACAGCCGGTGGGTGCCGATGATGATGTCCACCTTACCCTGGGCCAGCAGATCCAGTGCCTCTGCCTGTTCCTTTGGTGACTTGAAGCGCGACAGTTCGGCCACTTTCACCGGCCAATCCGCGAAGCGGTCCGAGAAGGTCTGCCAGTGCTGCTCGGCGAGAAGGGTCGTGGGTGTCAGAACCGCGACCTGCTTGCCATCAGCTACCGCAACGAAGGCCGCCCGCAGGGCGACCTCGGTCTTGCCGAAACCGACGTCGCCGCAGACCAGCCGATCCATGGCCCGCCCGGACTTCATGTCATCGATGACGGCATCGATGGCGGTCTGTTGGTCGGGCGTGGTTTCGAAGCCGAAACCCTCGGCGAACGCATCAAGGTCATGCTGCTTGAAGTCGAATCGATGGCCGGGGCGTGCCGCGCGTTGAGCGTAGAGCGCGAGCAGTTCCGCAGCCGTGTCGTGCACCTGTATGGCAGCCCTTTTCTTTGCCTTCTCCCACTGTCCCGAGCCTAGCCTGTGCAGGCTGATCGCTTCCGGATCGGCCCCCGCGTAGCGCGTGAGGACGTGCAGCTGTGACACCGGCACGTAGAGCTTGTCGGCATTGGCATACTCGAGATGCAGGAACTCGGTGTCGCCTTCGCCCAGGTCCATGTGCACGAGACCCATGTACCGGCCGATTCCATGGGACACGTGCACCACCGGATCACCGGGCTTGAGCTCCGAAAGATCCCGAAGCCAGCCTTCCATGGTCGCCGCCTTGCGGCTGTCACGGCGACTGCGGGTGCGCGCAGTCAGTGCGTAGAGCTCGGACTCGGTGACGATCGCAAGCTTCGCTTCCGGCAACACGAAACCATTGGTCAGTGGCCCGGTGGTAAGTGCGAAACTGGCGCCAGACGCAAGGAATGCAGCCAGATCCGGCACGACCGCCGGAGTCAGGTCGTACTCGGCGAAGTACTCGGCCAGGGTTTCGCGCCGACCCGCCGATTCGGCAAGCATCAGCACCCGACCGCCAGCGGCGCACCATTCGCCTTCGACCAGTTCGCGCAGCCGATAAAGCGGATCGGCTGCCTTGCGTTCGACGGCGAGATCGGGAAGCGCCCGCGCAAACGCATCGTCGGCCTGATCGCTGGTGTTTTCCGCGCGCGCCGCTTCGCGAAGCAGGATCCGCGGCCGTTGTGCGAGGCCGAAGAAGAAGCTTTCCTGATCGAGGAACAAAGCCTCCGGAGGCAGCACCGGGCGGGTCCGGTCTCCTTTCAGAAAGTCATGGCGGGTGCGGGTGTCACGCCAGAATGCCTCGATCGCGGCCGGCACGTCCCGATGCAGCACGACCACCGCCGAGGCAGGCAGGTAGTCGAGCAGGTTTGCGGTGTCGTCGAAGAACAGGGGCAGAAAATACTCTATGCCGGCCGGCGCGATGCCGTTGGAAACGTCCTTGTAAAGCGAGACGCGCGAGGGGTCACCCTCGAAGCGCTCGCGAAAGTTGCTGCGAAAACGGGCACGACCGGCTTCGTCGAGGGGAAACTCGCGCGCGGGCAGGAGGCGGACTTCCGGGACCGGGAAGACGGTTCGCTGGGTATCGGGATCGAAAGTCTTGATGCTCTCGATCTCGTCATCGAACAGGTCCAGCCGGTATGGAAGCGCCGCGCCCATCGGAAACAGATCGATCAGGCCGCCGCGTACCGAGAACTCGCCCGGACTGACCACCTGGGTGACGTGCGCATAGCCGGCCAACGCCATCTGTGCGCGCAGCCCCTCCAGATCCAGTCGCTCGCCCTGCTTGAGGAAGAAGGTATGTGCGGCAAGGAAAGCCGGCGGCGCCATCCGATAGAGCGCCGTGGCGGCCGGCACGAGCACCACGTCGGCCTCGCCACGCGTCAGGCAGTACAGGGTCGACAGACGCTCCGACACGAGATCCTGATGCGGCGAGAAGCTGTCGTAGGGCAGTGTCTCCCAGTCAGGGAGGGTATGTACGCGCAGATCCGGGCGGACCCAGGCCAGTTCATCTTGGAGGCGCTGCGCATCGAGCGGATTGGCGCACACGACCAGCAATGGCTGCCCGCGAGCGGCGAGTGCAGCCACTGCAAGTGCATCGGCAGAGCCGGCAAGCAACGGCAGTGCGACACGACTGCCCGGTCGTGGCGTGGGAAGGTCGGCGAGGCGGGGGAGCAGAAGGTCGGAATCGTGCGGCATTGACTGGATTGCAGGGCGGGCGCTGTGGGGGATGGGATTATAGGTGAAAGGCAGGCCTGCCGCCGGCTCGCTCTTCTACCGCTTGATCCGCCAGTTCGACAGGACGGGGCGGCCCGTGATCGTGCAACCGAGTTGCTGCAGCCACCGGCCGACCATGCGGTTGGAGTTGTAGTTTATCGTGTAGGGCTCGGGATGATGGACGAAGTGCACGTCATAGGCGGCGCTGTAGTGCAGCGTTTCCCGTGCCCCATCGAAGATGCCCGCGAGTTCCAGCTGCAGCTGCCTCACGGCAGCTCGTTCGACTTTGACTTCGAAGCTCTCCAGTACCCCGATCCGAAGCTGACGGACAACACTGTCGGCATCGATCTGCCCTGCGAGAAGCTGTTGTCCCAGTGCGGCGGGCGTCGGCCACAGCAAGGCACGCAGGCCGCTGCCGAGACCCGGTTGATTCAGCGCATAGTACTCCCAGTCGCCGTACGAATAGCGCACTGCGCCACCCGCGTCAGAGGGCAGAACCAGACTGGAATGGCGACCATGGTCGAGGACGAACACGCTCACCGGATCCCGTACATGTTCGGGCGGAACGATCACGCTCGTACACGCCGTCAGCAGCAGCACGCACAATGCAAGAAGAGGAGTGTCGAGCAGCGCGCGACGCTTGCCCTCCGGGTTCGTGTGTGCGGTCATCCCGCTGCACCGGGCGGCACGTCGCGCGCCAGGGTGGTCGGCGCACCCCCAGCTGGCTTCGGCATCTTCGCATTCAACCACTCGCCGGCCAGCCGACCGAAGGTTGCGATGTCGCCAGGCTCGGCGAAGGGCTCACCGGCACCCGCTACGACGTGCCAATCCTTCTCTCCGCCCATGAGTTCGAAGGCGCGCCTGACGATGTCGAGTGAGGATTCCTCGCTCCCGACCACGAATCTGATCGGTACGGACAGGACTCTCAGCGGTGTTGCGCCGGCCAGGTCGGGACGTCCGGAACGACACACGATCGCATCGCAGCACTTCGGCGCCTTCCATGACGCGCGCACCGCCACGGCGCTTGCCGTGGACCACCCGACAAGCCCGATCGGAAGGCCGGCGAGTGCCGGCTGATGTGAGACCCAATCGAGCACTCCGAGCAGCCGGTTGGTCATCTGTGGGACATTGAAACATGCGTCGGGATCCCGCGATGCCTCGTGGGCCGTGACAAGTTCGATTAGCAGGGTCGCGAGACCCGACTGCTGCAGCACCGTGGCCGCACCAGTCGCCGCGGAAGTGCGGTCGCCTTCCACGTGGCCGGGTTGCAGCAGGACGGCCAGCCCGCGCACGTCCGGCGCATGGGCGAGCTCGCCCTCGAGCCAGACACCTTCTGTCGGAACGCTGATGCGGCTGTTACGCAGCTTCACGTCATACCTCGACTCATCGAGACCTTGCCATCAAACATGCGGCTCGCGCAATGATACAGCCTCACGCCAGGCACGCACTGCAGCGCCGCGCCGGACGTCAGCGGAAATGGGCGCCAAGATAGGCCGCAATTCGATCGGCCGGAAGTGGATGCGTAAACAGGTAACCCTGCGCCTCGTGGCAACCTGCAACCCTCAGAAAATCCAGTTGCTCGCGCGTCTCGACCCCTTCGGCGAGGGTTACGAGTTGCAGACTCTGGGCCATCTGGATCACGGCGCGAACAATGGCCGCGTCCTCCGGATCGGTGGAGATGTCGCGCACGAAGGAACGATCGATCTTGATCCGATCGACCGCAAGGCGCTTGAGGTAGGCAAGACTCGAGTAACCCGTGCCGAAATCGTCGATCGCGATCTCGATGCCGCGTGCTTTGAGCTCGCGCACCGTGTCGAGATTTCGGTCGACGTTCTGGATCAGGATCGACTCGGTGAGTTCGAGTTCGAGCATGCGCGGATCGAGTCCGCTCGCTTCGAGTGCGCCAGCCACCGTGTCGAGCAGATTGCCTCGCTGAAGTTGCAACGCGGAGATGTTCACCGCCATTCTCATGGGTGGCAAGCCCGCGCCTTGCCACGCTTGCGCCTGTCGGCAGGCTTCGTGGAGGACCCATTCGCCGAGCGCGATGATCTGCCCGGACTCCTCCGCGACGGGGATGAAGCGGTCTGGGGCCACCAACCCGACCCCCGGGCGATTCCATCGCAGCAGCGCTTCGACGCCGACCACGCTGCCACTGGCCAGGTCGACCTGCGGCTGGTAGTGCAGGATGAACTCGCCCCTTTCCAGACCTTGGCGCATGCTGTTCTGCATCAGCAACCGTTCAAGGGCATTGACGTTCATCTGCTCGGTAAAGAAGCGGTAGGTGTTGCGACCCGCCTCCTTGGCGTGATACATCGCGGTATCGGCCTTGCGCAGCAGGGTCTCGAAGTCCTCCCCGTCGTCCGGGTAAAGGCTGATCCCGATCGAAAAGGACCCGGTCAGCGTGAGTCCCTCAACCTGGAACTCCCGGCCGACATGCTGCAGGATCTTCTGTGCGATGCCTGCGACGCTTTCCGGACCGGGTACGTCGGCAATGAGCATGACGAACTCGTCACCACCCTGGCGACTGACGGTATCGGTCTCCCTGACGCATTCGAGCAGTCGTCCGACCAGGGTCTGAAGCAGCTTGTCTCCAACCGCATGTCCGAGCGAATCGTTGACCGTCTTGAGTCGATCCAGATCCAGGAACAGCATCGCGATCCTCGCGCCTGTCCGCTCGGCATGGGCAAGCGCCTGGGCGAAGCGGTCCGAGAGCAGAACGCGGTTGGGGAGACCGGTGAGCGGGTCGTGATGCGCGAGATGCTCGATGCGGTCCTGTGCCGCCTTGCGCTCGCTGATGTCGGAGAAGATCGCAACGTAGTGGGTGGGCAGGCCGCTCGGATCCCGAACCGCAGAGATCCCCAGCCACTTGGGGTAGATCTCACCGTTCTTGCGTCTGTCCCAGATTTCGCCCTGCCAATGGCCTGTCCGGGTCAGGGCGTTCCACATGTCCTCGAAGAACGCGTCGCCGTGGCGACCCGAGCCGAGCATGCGCGGGTTCTTGCCGATGACTTCGCCGGCGCCATACCCGCTGATCTCGGTAAACGCCTTGTTCACGTGGATGATGCGGTTCTCGTGGTCGGTGATCATGACCCCTTCGCCGCTGTTCTCGAACACGGTCGCCCACAGCCGCAGCGTCTCTTCGTCCTGCCTGCGCCGGGTGATGTCCTCCTGGATGCTGACGAAATGGGTGACGCTGCCGTCCGGTCCGATCACGGGCATGATCCGTACGTAATCCCAGTAGAGGTCCCCGTTCTTGCGCCGGTTGAGCAGTTCCCCAGACCATTCCCGGCCGGCGAGGATGGTGCCCCACATGTCCTCGTAGGTTTCTCGAGCGGTAGATCCCGATTTGGCAAAATTCATGCGCTGCCCGAGCACTTCGTCGGCGCTGTAGCCCGTGACTTGGGAGAAGCGCCGATTGACGTACTCGATGACGCCTTTGGTGTCGGTGATGATGATCGAGACCGGACTCTGCTCGACGGCCTGGATCAGCTTGCGCTGTGCGTCTTCAGCCTGCACCAGCTCGGTCACGTCACGGGCGAGTAGGAGATAGCCACTCAGCTCGCCGCTCGTGCCGCGAAGAGGCATCAGCCGTGAGTCGAGGTGCCGAAGCCCTTCACCCGTGGCGATGCGTTGCTCGAAACGGTATTCGCCATCCCGTTCGGCGACCCCTAATGCATCGCGAAAGCGCTGGTTGTCGACCCCGAGTTCGTCATGGATGTCGATTACGCTCCGACCGATGGCGTGCTCCGGGGAGATTGCGAAGAAATGCCCGCCGGTGGGATTGAAGTGCCGGACCACCAGGGCATTGTCGATCGCGACGATGGCGATCTCGGTTGGGGCGCCCATGATCCCGTCCAGCACGACGCGCAAGTCGTCATGCTGTGCCCCTACGATGCCTGGCAGGTTTGGCGCGGGATCGTTCATGTGCACTCGCCACGTTGGACTCGTGCATTCTGATCACGAACACGGCCGCATTTCAATGATGTTCGGCACAAAACCGAAAAAATAGTCCATCGGCCGGACGAAACTCGGCAACTAGAGGGAGTCGCGGGCCTTGCACCAATCCGCAAGCGCGTCAGCCGCCATCGGGCGGGCAAAATGATAGCCCTGTGCTTCGTCGCAGTTGAATATGCGCAGGTAGCGGGCAATGTCCTCGCTTTCGACCCCTTCCGCAATGACCTTCAGCTTCAGGGTACGAGCCATGCTGACGATAGCGCGAACGATCGCGGCATCATCCGGATCGGTAGCGATGTCACGTACGAAGGACTGGTCGATCTTGAGTTTGTCGACCGCGAACCGCTTGAGATAGGCGAGACTGGAGTATCCGGTGCCGAAGTCATCTATGGAGAGGCGAACGCCAAGCGACTTCAGACGGCGCAAGGTGGCAATCACGGTATCCGTGTCGTCCAGAAGCAGGGATTCGGTCAGCTCGAGTTCCAGCAAGGCCGGATCGAGTCCGGAGTATGACAGGGCATGAACGACGCTGCGTTCGAGGTCGCCCCGGCGGAACTGGACGGCCGAAAGATTTACCGCGACCGCCATTTCCGGGAGTCCTTGGGCGGTCCACCGCACGGCCTGGGCACACGCCTCGCGCAATACCCAGTCGCCAATCGGCACGATCAGCCCACTTTCCTCCGCGGCCGGGATGAATCGGTTCGGCGCGATCAATTCGTGTCCTTCGCGGTTCCAGCGCAACAAGGCTTCGACACCGACGACACGATCGCTTGCGAGGTCGATCTGTGGTTGGTAGTGCAGCAGGAATTCATCGTTTTCCAACGCACGATGCAGCGCCACGCGCGTCTGCAGTCGCTCAACCGCATCGACGTTCATCTGCTCCGTATAGAACCGGGCCGTGTTGCGTCCGGCGTTCTTGGCCTGATACATCGCCGTATCCGCTTTCTTGAGCAAGGTGTCGAAATCGTCACCATCGTCGGGCCACACGGCAATACCGATCGACAGCGTGTTGGTCAGTTCCTGGCCTTCGAGTTCGAACGGCTGTGCGAGCGCTTCGAGAATATTGTTCGCACTCCGATTGATCGACTGTGTGTCGCGCACATCCGTCAGGGCAATGAGAAACTCGTCGCCGCCGAGTCGGCTGATGGTGTCGGTTTCGCGCACACATTCGCGCAAGCGATTCGCCACCGACTTGAGAAGTTCGTCACCGGCCGGATGGCCGAGGGTATCGTTGATCGTCTTGAAGTGATCGAGATCGAGGAAGAGCAGCGCGACTTTGGCGTGCGAACGCTCCGCCCAGGCCGTCGCGAGCGAGAAGCGATCACGGAACAGGACACGATTGGGCAGGCCGGTCAATGCATCGTGGTGGGCAAGGTATTCGATCCTGGCCTCGGCTTCCTTGCGTCCGGTAATGTCCTGAACGAAAGTGAGCACGTGCCTTTCGCCGCCGATGTCGACGTATCGCGACGAAAGGCTGACCTGACGCAGGTTTCCTCCGCGATCACAGCCCACCGTTTCGTAATCCTGGACTGACCCGTGTTCTTCGAGCAACGCCAGCCACCGCTTGCGACTCGCTGAATCCGGCCATAGGCCGACCTCCAAGGACGTCTTCCCGATCAGTTCCTCCCTGTTCCATCCGAAATCCGCTGCATAGCGTTCGTTCGCCTCGACGAATCGACCGTCCGCGACGCGAGTGATGGAACTGGCGAAAGGTGCGGCCATGAAGGCAACCGAGAAACGCTGCTCACTGGCGCGCAGCGCCGCTTCCATGTTGCGTAGCCCGGTGACATCCTGAATCGCGCCCGACATCCGGAGCGGCCGGCCATCGGCATTGCAATGAATACGCCCCAGGGCACGCGCGACCCGGTTCGAACCGTCGGCATGCGTGAAGTTGAACTCGGTGATGAAGCCCTTGCCGGTTTCGATCGCCGAGGCGAGTTCGCGGGCGACACGCTTGCGGTCCGCCGGGGTGATGCGTTCGAGGAAGACGGCGTATCCGGGGGTGATATCGCCCGGCTCGTAACCAAGCAGGTGGCTCGTCTCTTCGCCCCAGCTCAGGCTGCCGTCCGGCAGGCGCCATTCCCAGTAACCCACGTTCGCGAGGGACGCAGCCTCCGACAGCTGCACCTGACTCTCGCGGATGGGGCTGATGTCGTGAAAGATCTCGAACTTGCTGACGGTGCCGTCCGGATTGTGAAACGGCATGTCGAAAAGATCGTAGGTACGCCCCTTGGGGGAGGTCCATTCCCATTGCACCGACTTCCCGGCGAACACGTCCGGATTCTTGCACCAGGTGCATTCCTCGGTGCGGCCGTGAAAGTACTCGAAGCACTTGCGTCCGGCCGGAGAACCGAATTCCCGCTCGAGGATGGGATTCAGATATTCGATGTCGTGATCCGCGTTGACGATGTACACCCCATCCGGAAGGATGTCCAGGATGCCCTGAAGACGTGTCCGCTCGGCGGCAAGGGTAGCGATTTCCGCCTGGGCCGTCTTGACCCGGCTGATGTCCGTGTACGTCAGCACCACGCCGTCGCGCACGCCGTCCTCGCCACGGAACGGCAACATGCGCTCCAGATACCAGCGACCCGGTCCCGCTTCCACCTCGCGTTCCACCCGGTCGCCCGTATCCGCGACGCGACGAAGGTCGCGGATGAAGCGGTCCGAATCACCGAGACGATACGTGATGTCGGAAATGGGTCGACCATGATCCTGCGCACGCAGCGCGAGAAATCCGTCGATCGCCGCGCTCACTCGGCGTACGCGCAGTTCGGCGTCCAGGAACACCGTTCCGATCTCTGCGCTCGCAAGCAGGTGGTCATAATCGCGGTTGAGGTTCAGCAGCGCCTCGTTCTTGCGCTCCAGTTCCGTGTTGAGCGTATGCAGATCCTCGTTGAGCGACTTCAGCTCTTCGTTGGTGCTCTGCAGTTCCTCGTTCGAGGCGGTCAGTTCTTCGTTGGCAAGATCGATACGTTCGTGACTACTGCGCAACTCGACGACGGTTTCGTGCAGGCGTTCCCGGGTGGCGATCAGTTCCGCTTCGAGGGTCGCTTGCCCGCTGCGCGATTCTTCGTCGCGGCGCGCGCCCTTGTCGCCGCGCCCCGACAAGGACAGGAAGGCCCCCTGTCCGCCGCTACGCGGCAGATCGACATCTTGCCGCCGATACAGCTTGCGCGTCCGGTCCACCACCATGAAGGGCCCGGACTCGTAGTCGCCGACGGTCTCGCTTGAGCCGAGCAGTAGCAGCCCCTGCGGGTTGAGGGCGAAGTGAAGTTGCGACAACACCTTCAGTTGTGCCTCGGGCTTGAGATAGATCAGCAGGTTGCGGCACAGCGCAAGATCGATGCGGGTAAAGGGCGGATCGGATATCAAATCGTGATGCGCGAACACGATGTGGCGCCGCAGGCTGCCGTCGACACGCCATCCATCTTGCACGCGTTGAAAGAAACGGCGCCGCAAGCCTTCCGGAATAGTCTGGATCACGCCATCCTCGAATACACCCTGGGAAGCCTGGCTCAATCCGTCGGCATGAAGGTCGGTGGCGAAGATCTTGACCTTCCCGTTGAACCCGAAGCGACTGGCCGCATCGAGGGCGAGCACTGCAAGGGAATAGGCCTCTTCACCCGTTGCGCAACCGGCCGACCACAGGCGCAATTCCTGGCCCGGGTCCCGTCCGCGCAGCATGTCGGGGAATACTTCCTCGGCCAGAAGGGAGAATACGCCGGGATCGCGGAAGAATCCGGTCACGTTGATGAGCAGATCCTGGCAAAGTGCATCGCGCTCGATCTCGTCGCGCTCGACCGTCTTGACGTAGGCCCCCACGCTCTTCGCGCGGGCCAGGACCATGCGCCGCCGTATCCGGCGTGACAAGGTGCTTTCCTTGTAGCCGGAGAAATCGACGCCGCACGATCGCCGCAATACGTCGACGACCGAAGCAAGTCCGGCGAGGGCTTCGTCAACTTCCGGGTCATCCCACTGCGCATCGACCGGAGCCTGATCGTCGATCTCTTCCATCGGACGATTATGACCAGCGGCGCAGGAAGCGACAAGCGCCTCGTGCGGTCACGTCGCGCCGCGCGGAACTGGCCGACCACCAGTGCATTTTCCGGCGGAGCGCGCGACCGGTGGCCAGCCGCGCGGGGATGCCACGGCTCAGGCCTGGCGGTGGATGGAAACCGGGATGCGCCTTGGCCCGAAAGGCCTGTCGTAGGGCCCGAAGCGGCCCGCCAGCCGCGTACCGCAAGCGAGGCATGCACCTTTGTCATCCAGGGCGTAATCGAGGATCTCGTACCAGTCGCGCACGATCACTGCCTTGCCGCAGCCGGTGCAGTACGTGGTGCCGCCTTCACGGTCGTGCACGTTCCCCGTATAGACGTGCCTGAGTCCGGCAGCAAGGCCGATACGCCTCGCCCGGGTGAGGGTGGACGTGGGGGTGGGGGCAATCTCGGTCAGCTTGAAGTCGGGGTGGAATGCGGTGAAATGCAACGGAACCTGCGGACCGAGCTCACGCGCGACCCAGCCGCACATCGACTCGAGTTCCTGGTCCGAATCGTTCTGCCCCGGAATGAGCAGGGTCGTGATCTCGACCCACACGTCCGTCTCATGCACGAGCCACTTGAGCGTTTCAAGGACCGGAGCCAGGTGCGCACCGCACAGGCGAACGTAGAAGTCGTCGGTGAAACCCTTGAGATCGACATTCGCGGCATCCATGCACGAGAAGAAGTCCTGGCGCGCAAGCTCGGTGATGTAGCCTGCGGTGACGGCCACCGTCTTGAGTCCATGGTCGTGTGCCGCGCGGGCCGCATCGATCGCGTACTCGGCAAAGATCACCGGGTCGTTGTAGGTGAAGGCAATGCTGCGGCAATTCCATTTCTCGGCCGTCACGGCGATCTCTTCAGGCGAGGCGGCATCCATAAGGCGATCCATGTCACGCGACTTGGAGATGTCCCAGTTCTGGCAGAACTTGCATGCAAGATTGCAGCCCGCGGTGCCGAAGGAAAAGACGCTGGAACCGGGAAAGAAATGGTTGAGGGGCTTCTTCTCGATGGGATCAATGCAGAATCCCGAACTCCGCCCGTAGGTCGTCAGTACGATCGCATCACCCTCGCGCATGCGCACGAAGCACGCCCCCCGCTGGTCTGCGTGAAGCTTGCAGTAGCGCGGGCACAGGTCGCACTGGATCCGCCCGTCATCGAGCCGGTGCCAGTAGTTGGCCGGGTGATTCATGATGTGCTCATCGCGCGGGAAGGGGGTTCGCTCAGCGCATCGGGTTCCGCCCACTTGCGCACCGTGTAGGTGGCGGCCATCAGGTTCGGTGCCGGGCCCAGCGGGTCGAGGCCGGCCTTTTCCTTCAGCGCGGCCAGGAAAGTGCGCGGATCGCTCAGATGCTCCCAGACCTGAGGCAGAAAGGTCGCGCTGCGACAGCCCGAGAAGAGGAACACGCCGTGCTTGCCCGGTTCGAGCATGTCGGCGAGTTCGTCCTCATCGCCGAACTCGAGGAACGTCGGTTCTGACAGCAGCGAAACCTCGACCTGCAGTCGCTCATATTCGGCTTCGGTCACGGGCGGGAAGCGCGGATCACGGAATGCTGCGGCGACTGCGTTCTCGGTCACGTCCTCGCCAAGCGGACGCGCGGCGCGAACGCTGCCCATGCATCCACGCAGCTTGCCGCCCAGATGCAGCGTCACGAAAGTCGCCGCGCGCTCGGCGAGCAGGGGATCGTCGCGCGACGGCGCAGCACAAAGGCCGAGATGATGGCCGATCGCCTGCCGCGCCAGACACAGGAGCCGGCTACCAAGTTCAGTGTCTGAGAGTGCCGTCATGTCCATGCCCTTCGCTGAATGCAACGCTTGCGTACCCGACCACCCGCGACCGATCCCCGGCGGTATCGCCCGAATTGCGCAGGTCGAGAAGATGTGCCTCGAGTCCAAGCTGCTCGGCAAGCCTGAGGAACCCGTTCAAAGGTCTCGCGCCGCACGCCTGTTCGTCGCCCAGATCGCCGCTCAGGCGGACGATCTGATCCACCGTCGCTCGATCGCAGGCACGTGCCTGCTCATAGGGATGGTAGTGGGAAAGATCGGAACTGATCACGATCAGTGTCTCGGGACCTCCCCAGAGGCTGGCGAGCAATTCGGCGACGGCTTGGGCGGAAGCATTACCTACCAGAACCGGGACCAGCTCGAAGCGGTCGAGCATGCTTTGCAGGAAGGGCAACTGCACCTCCAGGCAGTGCTCGAACGCGTGAGGCCGGTCGTCCACGACCATGTCCTCACGGCTCTGCAGCATCATCCAGTCCTCGCGGCTGACGGGCACCACCCCGAGCGGCGTGGAGAACGCCTGCGAGGCCGGCAATGCAAAGCATCGCACCGGCACCCGGTGCGCGGGCCCCAGCAGCACCACGCGCTCGATGATACTGCGCAAGGGTTTGAGCATCGCATAGGCATTGGCAGCAATTGCACCTGAGTAGATGTACCCGGCATGGGGAACCAGCAGTGCCTTCGGGGGCGGAAAAGCCTGCTCCATCGGCATGGCCGCGGCAAGCATCTCGCCGACCTGAGCCTGCAGCAATTGCGCATCGGCTGGATAGAAGAGGCCCGCAACTGCAGCGGGACGAATCGATTCGATGGCCATATGAACTCGCTCGAAGAATATCCGGTCGTTCGATTGTCGACCCAATTGTTCAGTATAGGAAGGCGTAGCACGCAGCGCCCGTCCATATCGTGACGACTGCTTTGGTGCGGGGCGTTCTATTGCGCAGAATGTACAAAATGAGACGTAAACTGCCATTCGAGCGGGTCTATGCTTTGATCCGGTTCAAATCTACTGGAGCAGGGTCATGAATTTGTCCGAGGTATTGCTTACGTCACTTCGCGATCACGGGGCGCGGGAGATCTTCGGGATTCCGGGTGACTTCGCGTTGCCGTTCTTCAAGGTCATCGAGGAATCGTCGATCCTGCCCCTCTACACGCTGAGCCACGAACCGGCCGTGGGTTTCGCAGCCGACGCCGCGGCGCGCTTTCGCAGTGGCCTTGGAGTTGCTGCAGTCACCTACGGTGCGGGGGCGCTCAACATGGTCAACCCCGTGGCGGGAGCCTATGCCGAAAAATCTCCGGTGGTGGTGATTTCGGGCGCGCCGGGCGCCGGCGAGGCCCGCTCGGGGCTCCTGCTTCATCATCAGGCCAGAACTCTGGATTCCCAGTTCGCGATCTACAGCGAGATCACCTGCGACCAGGCACGCCTCACCGACGCGCGTACGGCTCCGGCCCAGATCGCGCGGGTACTGGCCAGTTGCCTGCGCGAGTCGCGGCCCGTCTATATCGAACTGCCGCGTGACATGGTCTGCGCCCCATGCGAAGCCGTCGTGCCGTTGCACGCCGCCCCTGCCGATGCCGATGCACTGAACGCATGCGTCGACGAAGTTCTCGAACGCTTGCGCGGTGCCGCCTCGCCGGTCCTCATGGTGGGGGTCGAGGTACGCCGTTTCGGTCTGGAGGAGAGGGTTGCGGAACTCGCACGGCGCCTCGGCGTTCCGGTCGTCACGAGCATCCTCGGCCGGGGTCTGCTCACCGACACCGATGCACCCCTGGTCGGCACCTACCTGGGTGTGGCCGGGCGTGCGGAAGTCACCGATCTGGTCGAGGATTCGGATGCGCTGCTGCTGCTCGGGGTGATCATTTCCGACACCAACTTCGGCGTCTCCTCACGCCAGATCGACATGCGACGGACGATTCAGGCGCTCGATCATCGTGTCACCCTCGGATACCACACCTATCCCGAGATCGGCTTGCCGGCCCTCGTCGATGCCTTGCTCGCGCGTGTCGGCGACGCCAGGGTCACGATCGACGTGAAGCCGCCCGTCTACCCGCGCGGCCTCGTTGCCGACGACGGTCCGATCAGCCCGAACGACATCGCGCTCGCGATCAACGACCTGATGGATGTACATGGACGCATGCCGATCGCCTCAGACATGGGCGATTGCCTGTTCACCGCGATGGACATCGAACAGACTGCGCTCGTCGCCCCCGGCTACTACGCGACCATGGGCTTCGGCGTTCCGGCCGGACTCGGCCTGCAGGCCGCTTCGGGCGAACGGCCCTTGATCCTGGTGGGCGACGGTGCGTTCCAGATGACCGGCTGGGAACTCGGCAACTGTCGCCGCTTCGGCTGGGATCCGATCGTGATCCTGCTGAACAATTCGTCGTGGGAAATGCTGCGCACCTTCCAGCCCGAATCCAGCTTCAACAACCTCGACGACTGGCAGTTCGCCGCGATGGCCGACAGTCTCGGCGGCGACGGGATGCGCGTGCAGACTCGCGCGGAGCTGAAGGCCGCGCTCGAGAAGGCGATCGCATGCCGCGGCAGGTTCCAGTTGATCGAGGCGATGATCCCGCGCGGCGTGCTCTCGGATACGCTGGCGCGCTTCGTCGCCGGGGTCAAGCGGCTGTCGGTGAGTGCGAAAGGCTGAACTCAGACGAGCATGGTGTAGGCGAGTCCCACCGCGGCACTTGCGGCGATGACCCGCATGACGTCCTGTTTGAATCGCCACAGCGCCACGAAGGCGGCGATCGACATCGCCGCATAGAACCACTCGAACGGCCCGGAAAATGGAGCGGCAGCGGTCGCGTCGGGCCACAGTACGTGCCAGCCGAAGAAGATTGCGAGGTTCAGGATCACGCCCACCACGGCTGCCGTGATCCCGGTCAGCGGCGCAGTGAAACGCAGATTGCCGCGCGTCGACTCGACCAGCGGTGCACCGGCGAGAATGAACAGGTAACTGGGCAGGAAGGTGAAGAAGGTGGCAACCGAGGCTCCGGCGAATCCGGCCAGGAAAAGCGCCTCCGGCCCGAAGATCTCCTTCGACCAGCCGCCGACGAATCCAACGAAGGCGACCACCATGATGAGCGGCCCGGGCGTGGTTTCCCCCAGCGCCAAGCCGTCGATCATCTGCGGGCCGGTCAGCCAGCCATAGGTCTCCACCCCGCCCTGGTAGACGTAGGGCAAGACCGCGTACGCACCGCCGAATGTGACGAGGGCGGCCCGGGTGAAAAAGGCGCCCATGTCGCTCAGCGTGCCACCGGGCAGCGCGACGAGCGCAATGCCCCATAGCGCCGCAAACAAGACCAACAACGCGACCAGCCGCCATGGGCGAAAGCCGACGTGGGCGGGGGGCGGCGTATCGTCGTCGATCAGCGCCGGCCCAAACGACTTGCCGCTGTCGCCATGACCCCCGCCGACGTGGAACTGCCTGGGGGCGAGCTTTCCGCCGATCGCGCCGAGAATTCCTGCGCTCAGCACGATCCACGGGAACGGGATTCGCGCAGCGAAGATGGCCAGAAAGGATGCGGCGGCGAAGGCCCACAGCAATCGGTTGTGGAGCGCCCGCGTCCCGATGCGCCACGCTGCGAACAGCACGATGGCGACGACGGCGGGCTTGATACCGTTGAAGATGCCTTTCACGAAGTGCAGGTCGCCGAAGGCGAGGTAGATCCACGTGAGAAACGACAGGATGAACAGCGACGGCAGCACGAAGAGCGTTCCGGCGACGATGCCGCCCCAGCTCCGGTGCAGCATCCAGCCGATGTAGATCGCAAGCTGCTGCGCCTCCGGCCCGGGCAGCACCATGCAGTAATTGAGCGCGTGCAGGAAGCGTCGCTCGGAGATCCAGCGACGCTTCTCCACGAGTTCCTGATGCATGATCGCAATCTGTCCGGCGGGCCCGCCGAAACTGATGAAGCCGAGCTTGAGCCAGTAGAGGAAGGCTTCACGAAAGCTCGGATGGGGCGGGCGGACGGTTGGATCATTCATGCTGCTACGGCAAGGCCTCGGAAATTGAGCCATCTCCCCTCGATCCCGGCTTCATTCTCGCCCGGTCGCGACCGAACCCTTGTGCAAGCACGGCATACGCCCTGAGTCGGCAATGTGCATTGTATTCGCGAAGTTCGTGCACGAGGCGCGCGATGACATCGGAAAGACATGCGCCTGGCACGGAGAGGCGCGGCCTCTGTCGAATTGCAGGGCCGTTCGCGTAGAATCGCGCCAATGCAAACGCCTCAAGCTCGCCACTTTGCGCTCGTCCCCGCCGCCGGATCCGGCAGCCGGATGGGTGCGCAGGTGCCCAAGCAGTATCTCCCGCTGCTCGGCAGGCCCCTCATCCATCATGCCCTGTCGGTGCTTTGCGGGCTTGCGGAAATCGACAGGGTCTTCGTGGTGTTGTCGGTCGGCGACGCCGAGTGGCGGCGTCACGACTGGTCCGGACTTGGACCGAAGCTCGTGCCCCTGTTCTGCGGCGGGCCGACACGCGCCGACTCGGTGCTGGCGGGATTGCGCGCCATCTCGGCGGAAGCCTCCCAGTCCGACTGGGTGCTCGTCCACGATGCGGCGCGGCCGTGTATCGCGCCCTGGCATGTCGAGAAGCTCATCCGTGAGCTTGCGCGCGAGGAGGTGGGCGGACTTCTCGCCGTGCCCGTCGCGGATACGCTCAAGCGTGCCGACGAACGCCGCCACGTGCTGCAGACCGTTCCGCGCGAAAGCCTGTGGCAGGCGCAGACTCCGCAGATGTTTCGCTACGTGATGCTGAGAAGGGCGCTGGAAGCCGCGTCGGAGGTAACCGACGAATCCAGTGCGATCGAAGCGGCCGGGCTGCATCCACGGCTGATCGAGGGCGATGCGACCAATCTCAAGGTAACCTTGCCGCTCGACCTGCACCTCGCGGAATGGATTCTTCGCAACAGGGACGCATGACATGTCTACACCATTTCGCATCGGTCAGGGTTTCGACGTTCACGCGCTGGTGCGGGGGCGTCCGCTGATCATCGGCGGCGTGACGATTCCGTTCGACTTTGGCCTGCTGGGGCACTCCGATGCCGACGTGTTGCTCCACGCGCTCACCGACGCCTTGCTCGGCGCCGCCGGACTGGGCGACATCGGGCGACTCTTTCCGGATACCGATTCGGCGAATGCCGGGGCCGACAGCCGGGTGCTGCTGCGCAGCGCATTCGAGCTTGTTCGCGGTGCCGGCTGGGAAGTGGCCAACGTCGACGCCACGGTGATCTGCCAGGCACCGAAGATTCTCCCGCATGTGCCCTCGATGGCCGGAAACATCGCTGCCGACCTTGCGATCGACGTCGATGCCGTCAACATCAAGGGCAAGACGACGGAGAAGCTGGGGTTCACCGGACGTGGCGAGGGGATCGCCGCCCAGGTCGTCGTGCTGCTCGCCCGAAGCCGAAGTGACAACAGCTGAGCCGGGGTCCGAACGGCTGCGAGTGTTCTTCGCTCTGTGGCCGGCCGCCACCGTCGCGCGCCGGCTCCATGCACTGGCACGGACCCTGCAGCGTGAGTGTGGCGGCCGCACGATGCGCACCGAGACCCTGCATCTGACCCTCGCGTTTCTCGGCGACCAGACGCCCGAACGGGTTGGCGAATCTGTCGAGATCGCCAGGCGCATCGAGTTTGCACCCTTTACATTGAGGATGGATACGGTCGGATGCTGGATGCACAACCACATCGTGTGGGCCGGCTGCACCGTACCCCCACCCGAACTCGCTGCGCTTGCCGCGAGCCTGGAGGCCGAGCTCGGGGCTGCACGTTTCCCGCTCGACAAGCGCGACTTCGCGCCTCACATGACCCTCGTACGCAATGCGCTCCGGCGACCTGCGCCGAGACCGTTCGACGCGGTCTCCTGGGACGTCGGCGAACTGGTGCTGGTGGTTTCGCAGCGCAAGTCAGACGGCGCGCACTACCGCGTACTGGAACGTCGGGCTGCCAAGAAGTGAAACGGGGCGTTTCCGCCCCGTCCTGATCAGTCGCTTTCAGCCCGCCCTCAAAGGTACATGCAGGAAGCCAGACGTTCCTTGAGTTGCGGCTCGGGCGACTTGGTGTAGTCCTTCTCGAACCGGTCGGTGATCAGCAGGCTGGTGGTGTGATCGAGTACCGAGTTCAGCATGCCCATGAAACCGGGTGGGGCGAACACGATTGCGCGTTCGTAGGCGTTCTGGGTGCGCCCGGCATACAGCTCCTGCGCCAGTTCCTGCGCAAATACCTTCGCTTCGTGATCCTTCGGGATGGTCTGGGGTTGGCGGGCGCCCTGACCGTTGCCTACGGAAGCCATGCTTCCGGGTCGGTCGGTGACAAGTTCGGAATTCTTCAGACGGCTTTCAGGGTGGATCAGCTCCTTGACCAGCTTCAATCCCTTGTTGGGGCCAAGATTTTCGTAAAGCTTGGCAAGACTGGCGTTGGCAACCAGAATCCAGGTAATAGCCATGATGTACCTCCGAGCAATTGGAAACGAGGAAAGTCGTCGCCCCGATGGCTTGTGGCCGGCAGACCGTTTCACCAGGCAAGGACGACCTCTGCAGTTGCGCCGGCACTTGGTGAGTGCCGCGCACTGCCGATTGCCATGCTTTCACGACGCCGGGGACGGTGGGCTTCCCGCTGACTGAAGCAGCCCTCCAAGCTTAGACGCGACCGATTGCCGCCGCAATCGGCTGCGGTTCCGCATGGTGGGATCGGCGTCGCGAAGCACCATGCGGCGCGGGTTTGCGCGTGCAACGGATGATGTAACGGTCGATCAGAACACGCCCAGCGCGATCCCGCTTGCCATTGCTTCCCCGAGTTCATCGCAGTTTGCGATCGCAGCGTCGCCGATCGGGCCGCGCACGATGACGGGTTCTGCCGCCAGTTTCCACCCGTAGCCCGCAGCAATCCGTGCCACCTCGCGGACGGCGCCGCTGCCGTCGTTGCCGGCGCTGACGAACAGTGCATAGGGGAGCCCCGTGAGCTTGCCTTCGCACGGGTAGTAGGTGCGGTCGAAGAAGTCCTTGAGTGCGCCCGACATGTAGCCGAAATTCTCGGGTGTACCCAGAATCAGGCCATCGCAATCCAGCAACTCGCTCGTACCTGCATCGGCGGCACGAAGCATGCGTGAGTCGACTTCGTCGACGCGGCGGCAACCTGACATCACGGCATCGGCAAGTCTGGCCGTGTTTCCGGACTGGCTGTGATAGACGATGAGCAGATGCTTGCGCGCCTTCATGGATTCCGACCGTCGGGGCGAGGACTTTCCGATTCGACGCCGTCCGGCGAACCGGGTTCGCCCAGGCATCGTCGTTCGCCCTTCGCCGGGTCGGTCCGATAGAACTGTCTGAGTTGCTCGTACACACCGGGATAGGCATGCGCCAACGCCAGCGGTGTCTCGAAAAAGGCTTCGGAAGCGACCGCGAAGAACTCAGCCGGATGTTCTGCCGCGTAAGGATCGAGCGGCGTCGGCAGATCCGCGTCGACCAGGTCGCAGAAGTGTTGGTACGAAGCGGTGAACACGCGGGCCCACTCATGTACGGACATGCCGGAAGGCAAGGGCGGAAATCCGTCGGCTTCGCCGTTGGCCATGTCCAGCTTGTGCGCGAACTCATGGATGACGACATTGGCCCCCTGCGGCAGCGGCGTGTCCTCGTGCCAGGAGATGACCACCGGGCCGTGTTCCCAGGCCTCGCCCAGCACGGTATCGTCGAACTCATGCACGACGCCGTCCTCGTCCATCTGCTTGCGCGGGATTATGAAGTCTCCCGGATAGACGATGACCCCGACCCACCCGGCGTAACTGCCCAGCCCGCGGTGCAGGATGGGCAGGCAGGCCTGCAGCGCGACCGCAAGCATCATCTCGTCCGTGAGCACCAGTTCGTGGGCGCCATGGAACTGCTTTTCGGCCAGAAATCCGCGTGCAAGCTCGCGCAGCCTTGCCCGCTCGTCGGGCTGCAGGAATTCGAGGAAGGGCAGGCCGGCCTCCACGTGATTCCACATCGGTTCCGGAACCTTCACGTCGTCCGCGTTGCGCCCGAAGGGCAAGTTGCGCAGGAAGTCAAACATGGCGCGCTCGCGTGGTCAGAAAGATGCCGCCGAACACCATCAGGATGCCGACGATGTGAAACCAGAGCGGGCGTTCGCCAAGAAAGACGATTGCCAGCAGGGTGCCGAATACCGGCATGAGGTGGATGAACAAGGAACCCCGGCTGGGTCCGACCACGCCGATCGCGGCATTGTAGAAAACGTAGCCGAGAAAACCGGGGAAGATCCCAATGTAGACAATCGCAACGAGTGTTGCGGCAGACATCTCGATGCCGCGCCCGGTGCTCAGCTCCCAGGCGTAGACCGGGGCCAGGGCGACGAGACCGACCGCGGTGAACACGGCCAGCATGAGCATCGGGTGCATCCCCTTGGGGCGCCATTGGAGTCCCACCGTGTACAGGCCCCAGGTCAGCACCGCCAGCAGCATCCACAGATCACCCGAATTGAGGCGAAATCCGAGCAGGACTTCGAGCTTGCCTCGCGCGACGATGGTCATGACCCCGCACAGGGAGAGCAGCGCACCGATCAGTTCGATACGGCTCAGTCGCTTGCCGAGCAGCAGGAACGCGAAGACCATCGTCGCGACGGGAATGAAGGAGTTGAGCATCGTCGCATTGGTCGCGGTCGTCGACTGCAAGGCGATATACACGAAGGTGTTGTAGCCCCCCACGCTGAGCAGGCCGAGAACGGTCAGGGGCACCCACGCCGTCCTCACCTGGGGCCACTGGCTCCGCAGATGGGGCAGGGCGAACGGCACGACGAGCAACAGTGCGATCGTCCATCTCCAGAACGCCAGGGCAATTGGCGGGACGGCTTCATGCACGCCGCGACCGACGACCATGTTGCCGGACCAGAACAGCACGGTGAGGATCAGCAGCAGATAGGGATTGGGGGTGGGAAAGGAGCGCTTCATCGGGTGTTCCGCTTTTCGTTTGCATCGATCATCGCACATCGTCATGCGTGTTGCAGTGTCCGCACCCGCACGGACCTGCCGGATGGGTGCGAGCAGGTTGTGGGATAATTCCGTCATGGTTTCCGTCACGCATGCCATTTCCGCGGATCACGCCGCAGCACCCCTGGATCTCCTCGCCGACGGCCTTGCGGGCGAGGATCGGGAGCGGCTGAAAGACGCGCTCGCGATAGCCGAGGAGGCCTATGAAGGCCACGTACTGGGAACCGGCGAGTCGGTGTGGACGCACGCACTGGGGATGGGGCTGATCTGCGCCTCCTTGCGTCTGGACGCTCACAGTCGAATCGCCGCGATCCTGTTCGCGGCAGGTGAATATGTCGACGATGCGGCGGATATGCTCGCCGAACGCTTTGGCGCGGAAGTCGCGGGTCTGGTTGACGGCCTACGCAAGCTCAATGGCCTGAGACTGCTCACACGCATGACCGCCCGTGCCACCGCGCCCGAAGTGCGCGCCCAGACAGAGGTGCTGCGCAAGATGCTGCTCGCGATGGTGGCCGACATCCGCGTCGTGCTGCTTCGTCTTGCGTCGCGTACGCAGACCTTGCGCTACTTCACCGAGCATGCCGCGGATCTTCGCGTCGACATGGCGCGCGAAAGCCTCGACCTCTACGCTCCGCTCGCGAACCGCCTCGGCGTGTGGCAACTGAAATGGGAGCTGGAGGATCTGTCCTTCCGGTTCCTCGAGCCCGAAACCTACAAGCGCATCGCGAAGATGCTCGACGAGCGGCGTTCCGAACGCGAGGCATTCATCCGCGATGCGATCGCGAAGCTAGGGCGTGAACTGGCATCGGCGGGGCTCACAGCCGAGGTGCAGGGCCGTCCGAAGCACATTTACAGCATCTATAACAAGATGCGTTCCAAGAAGCTCGACTTCTCGCGCGTCTATGACATCCGCGCGCTGCGGGTGCTGGTCGAGCGGGTCGAGGATTGCTACACGGTCCTCGACATCGTCAATCGCCTGTGGCAGCCGATCCCGGACGAGTACGACGACTACATCAGCAAGCCGAAGGGCAACAACTACCAGTCGCTGCACACGGCCGTCGTCGCCGGGGACGGGCGTGCACTCGAAGTGCAGATTCGTACCCGCGAGATGCACCGTCATGCCGAACTCGGCGTCGCAGCGCACTGGCGGTACAAGGAAGGAAGCAGCGCAGCCGGAAGTTCGTACGACGACAAGATCGCCCTCCTGCGAAGCCTGCTTTCATGGCGAGACGAAGTCGCCGATTCCGCCGACTGGGTCGAGCAGTTTCGTCAGGCTTCACTCGACGATACGATCTACCTCCTGACGCCGCAGGGGCGCGTGATCGACCTCCCGCGAGGCGGGACGCCGGTGGACTTCGCCTACCGCCTGCATACGGATGTCGGGCACCACTGTCGCGGGGCCAAGGTTGATGGCCACCTCGTGCCGCTGAACACGCGCCTCGAAAACGGCCAGACCGTCGAGATCGTCACCGTGAAGGAGGGTGGGCCGTCGCGCGACTGGCTCAACCCCCAGCTCGGCTACGTCGCGACGAATCGCGCACGCAACAAGATCAGGCAGTACTTCGGCCAGCAGGAAGAAGCCGAACTGCACGCGCGGGGACGCGCCCAGGTGACGAAAGAGCTGCAGCGCGAAGGCCAGACGCAGGCGAATATCGACGACCTTGCGGGCAAGCTCGGCTTTCGCAATGCCGATGCAATGTTCGTCGCAGCCGGCCGGGGAGAGGTCGGGCCGCGCGCGATCCAGAACGCACTTCGCGAAGTGCCTCTCGAAACGGTGCCGGCCGAGCCCGAGATCATCGTGCGGCGCAGCCGCGCCGGAGACAGCAGCGACAAGATTCTGTTGGCTGGCGTCGGCAAATTGATGACTTCACTTGGCCGCTGCTGCAAGCCCGCTCCGCCCGACCCGATTCAGGGCTTCGTGACCAAAGGCCGGGGCGTCTCGATTCACCGCGTCGACTGCCCGGACTTCCACCGGCTCGTCGCACGTCAGCCGGAACGGGTGATCGATGCCGAATGGGGCGAGCAGGCCTTCGACAGCACACGCTCGGTATTCCCGGTAGACATCGAAGTCGAAGCAGCCGATCGTCAGTGTCTTCTGCGTGACATTTCGGAAGTTCTGTCGCGCGAGAAGATCAACGTGATCGCGGTCAACACGCAAACCAGAAAGGGAAGGGCATTGATGCGCTTCACGCTGGAAGTCAGCGGCGCCGAGCAGATCCGGCGCGCCACGACCCTGATCCGCGAACTTCCGGATATCGTCGACGCCCGCCGCAAATAGCCGAGCCCGTGAGGGGTGGGGTGTCAGCTCGTGCCGGCCAGATCCGACAGCAACAGGCTCTGGGCCGAACGCTTGACCCCGCGAGCGGACCTGCGCCGGTAGCGACCGTCCTCGAGCATGTCCCAGGCCTGCGTGTTGTCTGCGAGATAGGCCCGCAGCCCTTCGCGCAACACGCGGCGCTTCAGACGCGGATCGAGCACCGGAAACGCGATCTCGATGCGGCGGAAAAAGTTGCGATCCATCCAGTCGGCACTGGACAGATAGACCTTGTCCTCGCCGCCCGCATGAAAGCAGAAGATCCGATGGTGCTCGAGAAAACGACCCACGATGGAGCGGACGCGGATGTTCTCGGACAATCCCTTGACACCGGGTTTGAGCGCGCAGGGCCCACGCACGATGAGATCGATGGACACACCCGCCTGCGATGCGGCGTAGAGGGCCTCGATGGTTTCGGGTTCGAGCAGCGCATTCACCTTCGCCAGGATGCGCCCCTTGCGTCCTGCCCGCGCGGCCTCGGCTTCGGCGTTGATCGCTGCCACCACGTTCGGCTGCAGCGTGAACGGTGCCTGCCAAAGATGCTTGAGCGTCGTGGCGGTTCCGAGCCCGGTCAGTTGCTTGAACACCTCGGCCACGTCCTCGCCGACCTCTTCGTTGCAGGTCAGCAGTCCGAAATCGGTGTAGAAACGGGTCGTGCGCGGATGATAGTTTCCGGTACCCAGATGGACGTAGCGGCGCAGCGAGCCTTCTTCGCGCCGCACGAACATCAGCATCTTGGCGTGGGTCTTGTATCCGAACACGCCGTAGACCACATGCACGCCGACTTCTTCGAGTCTGTTGGCCAGGGTGATGTTGGCTTCTTCGTCGAAGCGTGCCATCAGTTCCAGCACGACCGTCACCTCCTTGCCCTTCTGCGCAGCACGCGCAAGATGCTCCATCAGCACCGAATCGGTGCCGGTGCGATAGACCGTCATCTTGATCGCGAGTACCTGTGGATCGTCAGCGGCCGACCTGAGCAGCTGGATGACGGGATTGAAGCTCTGGAACGGGTGATGGAGCAGGATGTCCTGCTTGCGGATCGCGGCGAAGATGTCCTGCTTCTTTTCCAGCCCCTTGGGCACACCCGGCATGAACGGCGGGTAGCTCAGATCCGGGCGCGCGACCCAGTCGGGAACCTGCATCAGCCGGACCAGGTTAACGATTCCGGGAGTGCGGTACAGGTCACGCCTGGCAAGCATGAAGTGCTGCAGGAGGAAGGCCTCCATCTTCTCCGAGCAGGTATCGGCCACTTCCAGGCGCACCGCATCGCCGAAGTGCCGCTGCTGCAACTCTCCCTTGAGCGACACGCGAAGGTTCTTGACCTCTTCCTCGTCCAGGAACAGATCCGAATTGCGCGTGACGCGGAACTGATAGCAGCCGAGAACCCTCATCCCCGAGAACAGTTGCTCGACATAGGCGTGCAGGACGGAGGACAGAAAGACGAAGGTGTACTCGTGCTCCCCGATGTCCCTAGGCAACCGGATCACGCGCGGGAGCGCACGCGGCGCCTGGACGATCGCCGCGCCCGAGTCGCGACCAAAGGCGTCACGCCCTTCGAGCTCGATCGCGAAATTCAGGCTCTTGTTCAGTACGCGGGGGAAGGGATGGGCCGGGTCGAGCCCGATCGGGGTAAGCACCGGACTGACTTCCCGTTCGAAGTACTCCTTGATCCACGCCCCCTGCGCGTCGGTCCACAACCCGCGCCGCAGGAAAATGATGCCCTCGGCCTCGAGTGCCGGGAGGATGTCGTCATTGAGCAATTCGTATTGTTCGGCAATGATCGAATGGACCTCCTGGCTGACCCTTTCGAGCAACTCCACGGGAGTCAATCCGTCACTACTCGCGCTGCCACTGCCCAGGCGGATCTGCTCCTTGATACCGGAGACGCGAATCTCGAAAAACTCGTCGAGGTTGCTCGACACGATGCACAGAAAGCGCAGTCGCTCGAGCAACGGCACCTTCTTGTCGGCAGCCTGCGCCAGCACTCGCCGCTGGAACCGCAGCAGGGACAACTCCCGGTTGATGAAGTGATCGGTAGGGTAGTTCTGCAGTTTCTGTGGCGCTCTCATCCGTTTCCCTTGCGGCTTCTGGAAGACATCGTGTAACCGGAACATTGCGTTCTCGTGACACGGACAATCCGAATGGTTAAAGCTTACCGCAGAGTGCATCGAGACCGTTATCGGCATTGCATTCTCCGTACCGGGTGCAGCCGCTGTGCTTCGCTTGATACATTCGGACGAATGATAGAATGCGCCAAATCCCGATCCCGACCGGCCCGCCCACGAGACCTGCTCCCCTAAATGACGCACGAACTCATCGCAGCGATCGATCTGGGCTCCAACAGCTTCCGCCTGCAGGTGGGCCGCATCGTAAACAATCAGATCTACCCGCTGGACGGGCTCAAGGAGCCGGTGCGGCTCGCAGCCGGGCTGTCGCCTGACAAACTGCTCGAGCCCGACGCACAGCAGCGCGGCCTCGATGCCCTGCGCCGCTTCAACGAACGGTTGCGCGGTTTCCAGCCTGATTCGGTGCGGGCCGTCGCGACGAACACGCTACGCGTTGCCAAGAATGCAACCGTGTTTCTCGCCAAGGCAGAGGCCGCGCTCGGTGTACCGATCGAGGTGATCGCAGGGCGCGAGGAGGCTCGACTGATCTATGTCGGCGTCGCGCATACGCTCCCCGATCCGCATCGGCAGCAGCTCGTGGTCGACATCGGCGGGGGTTCGACCGAATTGATCATCGGCAGGAGTTTCGAACCAATCGCACTCGAATCCTTGTACATGGGCTGTGTAACCTACAGCCTGCGCTTCTTCCCCGACGGGCGGATCGACAAGCGCAGCCTCAAAGAGGCTGAGCTCTCGGCACGTCGGGAACTGCAGGCGATCGCCCACGTCTATCGCGAAATCGGCTGGGAGCAGGCGGTTGGCTCGAGCGGATCGGCAAAGGCGCTGGTCGACGTCCTGGAACAGAATGGATTGTCCGAGGAGGGCATTACCCGCGAGGGGCTGGAGCGGCTGCGCGCAATCCTCGTTCGTGCCGGCAGCATCGACCGCCTCGACCTGGCCGGCCTCAAGGGTGATCGCCTCCCCGTGATCCTGGGCGGATTCTCGATCATGTCGGCCGTGTTCAAGGAGTTCGAGCTCGAGCGGATGGCGTTTTCCGAAGGTGCCTTGCGTCTGGGTGTGCTGTACGACCTGCTCGGGCGCTACCATCACCATGACCTGCGCGACGCGACTGTCTCGGAGTTCATCACCCGATACGGGATCGATCGCCGCCATGCGGAGGCGGTCGCGGAGACAGCCTGTCACCTGCTTGCCTGTCTCGATCCCGAGACCGCGCGCGAGGACCATCCCGATAGACGCTACCTGCGCTGGGCCGCACTGCTTCACGAGATCGGCATCTCGGTCGCACATTCGAGCTATCACAAGCACAGCGCCTACATCCTGGGCAATGCCGACATGCCGGGTTTCTCGCGGATGGACCAGGCGCGCCTTGCGCGCATCGTGCTCGCCCATCGTGGCAAGCTCGCGCGTGTCTCCGCGCTCGAAGAGCGCAGCCCCGACTGGATGCTTATCGTTTGCCTGCGCTTGGCGTGCATTCTGCATCGGGCGCGCGACGGCAGGGGTGTTCCCCCCATCGCCATAGCTCCCACCGAGCGGGGCTTTGCCGTCGTGTTGCAGGACGGCTGGCTCAGGAAGCTGCCCTTGACCGCCGCTGCGCTCGAGGAGGAGCAGCGTCAATGGCTGTCCGTCGGACGGGGGCTGGCGATCAAGGCTACCGGCGAGGCCGTGGGGACCTGATCCGCGATGCAGCCGCAACGGGAGGCCATTCCACGCATCGAGACCGACGGCGTGCGCGGGGGCGCACTGCGCCTCACCGGAGACTGGACGCTCCGGTCGCTAAGCCCATGCATCCGCCGCGTACGCCGGATGCTGAACGCGGCCGACGCATCTCGCGACTGGACGCTCGAAGGCATCACCAGACTCGACAGTTTCGGCGCCACGATGCTGTGGCGGGCGTGGGGGCGACGATGGCCGGAACGTCTGGCGATCAGGCCCGAGCACCGGACGATCATCGACGAGATCGCGCGAAGCACTGCAGCCCCGTTACCAACGCCTGCCCCGTACGACATTGCCGACCTGCTGGTCGTGATCGGCCGCGCCGTTTTCGGATTCGGGAACCACGCGCTGGATTTCGTCCGCCTGATCGGGCAGCTGTGCATTGACCTGCTCTATCTGCTTCGCTATCCGCGTGAATGGCCCCTGCGCGAGGTGTCCGCCAACGTGTTCAAGGTTGGCGTCAAGGCGATGCCGGTCGCGGCCCTGGTCGGATTCCTCATCGGTGTCGTCCTGTCCTACCTGTCCGCCCTGCAATTGCAGGCGTTCGGCGCGGACATCTTTATCGTCAACATCCTCGGACTGGGGATCATCCGTGAGCTCGGACCGGTGCTCGTATCGATACTCGTCGCCGGCCGCTCCGGTTCTGCGATGACCGCCCAACTCGGCGTGATGCGGGTCACCGAGGAGATCGATGCGCTTGCAGCCATGGGCATCTCGCGCAGCCTGCGCCTGGTCTTGCCGAAGGTCATCGCCCTGTCGCTGGCGATGCCGCTGCTCGTGCTGTGGACCTCGGGCATCGCACTGCTCGGCGGCATGCTGTCGGCCTGGGTCCAGATGGATCTCAGTCCCGGCTTCTTCATCGAGACGCTGCCGACTGTCGTGCCCATCGCCAACCTTTATATCGGGCTCGCAAAAGGTCTCGTGTTCGGATTCCTGATCGCGCTCGTCGCTTGCCATTTCGGCCTTCGCGTCAAGCCCAATACCGAAAGCCTGTCCACCAACACGACGGCGTCGGTGGTGTCCTCCATCACCATCGTGATCCTCGTCGACGCCGTGTTCGCGATCGCGACGCGGTCGATCGGAGTGCCGCTGTGACCGACGCGCCCGCCATCGAGCTCGAGGGCATAAGCACTCGGTTCGGGACGAACATAGTCCACGAGGGACTGGGACTGACCATAGCGACGGGGGAAATGGTGTCGCTCGTTGGTGGTTCCGGAAGCGGCAAGACGACACTCCTGCGCCACATCATCGGCCTCACCCGACCTGCAGCAGGGCGTGTGCTGCTGTTCGGCGAGCCGCTGCTCGATGGCGACATTCGCGAGCAACGCGAACGCAGGCGACGCTTCGGTGTGCTCTTCCAGCAGGGCGCACTGTTCTCGGCCCTGAACGTGGAGCAGAACATCGGGTTTCCGCTGCGGGAGCTGGATATTGCAACCGAAGCCGAAATTCGTGATCTGATAGCGCAGAAGATGGGGATGGTCGAGCTCGAACCGGAACACGCGCTGCTGATGCCGGCGGAACTCTCGGGTGGCATGGTCAAACGTGTGGCACTCGCCCGATCGCTGGTGCTGGAGCCCGAGCTGCTGTTGCTCGACGAACCCACTGCAGGGCTGGACCCGGAGCGCAGCGCAGGCTTCATTCGCCTGATCAGGTCCTTGCACGAGCGTCTGCACCTGACCGTCGTACTGGTTACACACGATATCGACACTCTGGTGGCGCTTTCGACGAAAATTGCGGTTCTGGCCGATCGACGCATCGTCAGTTATGCAGGCCTGAATGACACCCTGAAGGTCGATCACCCATTCATTCAGAGCTTCTTCGGGGGCGAACAAGGTCGCCGTGCGATGGCGCGGCACGGGGAGAATTGATGGAAGATCGTGCGCATGCACTCGCTGCCGGGCTGTTCGCCATCTTGCTGGGCGCGGCTGCGCTGTTCTCGATCTGGTGGTTTTCGGGCGATCGGGAAGTCGTCAATGAATACGAACTGGTGTCGACCGGAAACATCACGGGCCTGAATCCACAGGCGCAGGTACGTTACAGGGGCATGTCGGCCGGCAAGGTGACGAGCATTCGCATCGACCCGGCCGACACGCGCAACATCCTGGTGCGGGTCGACATCAGAACCGACATCCCGGTGACGCGGGGCACCCGCGCGACGCTGGGGTATCAGGGGGTCACCGGGCTGGCCTTCGTGCAGCTCACGGATCGGGGCGAGGATCCGACACCGCTCACGGCGGAGGAGGCACGCCTGCCCCGCATCACGCTCGAAGCCGGTGTGATCGACCAGATCACCGAGACTGCAATACAGACGCTGGAGCGTTTCATGGCCATCGGCGACCGCATCTCGGCGTTCTTCGACGACGACAACGTCGCCCGATTCAAGGCCGCTCTGACGAATCTCGAGTCGGCCGCAGCAGGTATAGACCGCACCTTCGACGAGGCGCCGGCGACCCTCGCCGCGGCGCGCGCCATGTTCACGTCCGAGAACATTGAGCGCTTGTCGTCCATGCTCGCCAACCTCGATGCTGCCAGTTCCGAGGCCGCGCCGGTCGCCGCCGAACTGCGCCAGCTGATCGCGCGTTTCGAGGGCGTCCTGGATACCGTAGACGACATGGCCCAGGCCACCGGCGACAGCATCCTGGACGACACCCTGCCGCAACTCAATGCACTGCTGTCCGATCTGGGCGATACCACACAACGACTGGGGCGCCTGCTCGAAGAGCTCGAGGCAACGCCGCAGATCCTGATCACCGGGCGCAGTGAACGCCGTCCCGGCCCGGGCGAGACCGGTTTCGAAGGACGGGGCGAATGATCGCGATCGCGCACACCATGGAGGACTCATGAGGTTTGGCTACCGCAGCTTGCTGGCGTTCCTGGCGTGCACGCTGAGCGCTTGCTCGAGCCTGGTCACGGCGCCGACCGCCTTCTCGATCTTCGATCTGGGTGAGCCGGGAGCGATCGCGGACAACGACCGGGTCTCACCGGCCCACGTCGAAGTGCGCGGACCATCGTGGCTGGCGTCATCGGCGATGCAGTACCGCCTCGATTACCAGGTTCCTGCCCGGCGTGAGGCCTTTACCGAGAGCAGATGGGCAGGTCAGCCGGCAGAAATGCTGCAACGCCTGCTCGCGGCACCGCTGATCGGCGACAGGAAGAACTCCGGCGGTTGCCGGCTGAGGATCGAGCTCGACGAATTCGTGCAGGTCTTCGACTCGGCGCAAAGCAGTCATGCACGCGTTCTGGCACGTGTCGCGTTGCTCCCCCCACGCGGGGAAGCGGCGCTGGCGCGAGAGTACTTCTCGGTCCGCGTGAGCGCGCCCGGTGCGGACGCGGCTGCCGGAGTTCAGGCACACCGGGAGGCGGCACGCGAGCTCGTCGGCAGCCTGGCCGAATGGCTTGGGGTCACGCGACAAGGGCCGGACACCACACGCGAGTGCCGTCGCTGAAGGCCGGCACGATATCGAATCATCACGACCCGGGAGGCTTCATGACCCCAGATGCAGCAAGTGCCTATGATCGCGGACTCGAGAAGAATCCGGCCAACTACGTGCCGCTCACGCCACTGACGTTCATCGAACGCAGTGCGTACATCTTTCCCGACAGGCTCGCGGTGGTTCACGGGCAGCGCCGCTTCAGCTGGCTGGAGACCTACACGCGCTGTCGCCGGCTGGCGGCTGCGCTCAAGCGACTGGGCGTGAAGAAGAAGGATACGGTCGCCGTGGTCCTGAACAACACGCCGGAAATGTACGAGTGCAATTTCGGCGTACCCGCATGCGGCGCGGTGCTGAACACCATAAATACCCGTCTCGATGCCGAGACCATCGCCTTCATCCTGAATCATGGCGAAGCGAAGGTGTTGATCACGGACCGCGAGTACTCCCGCACCGTGGCGAAGGCGATCGAGCTCGCGAATCGGCCCGGCATGATCGTCATCGACGTCGATGACCCCGAGTACACGGGACCCGGCGAGCGTATCGGCACCCGCGACTATGAAGCTTTACTCGAATCGGGCGAGCCGGATTTCGATTTCGAGCAACCCGCGGACGAGTGGGATGCGATTTCGCTCAACTACACATCGGGCACGACGGGAAATCCGAAAGGGGTGGTGTACCACCATCGCGGGGCATACCTGAACGCGATGTCGAACATCGTGTCGTGGGGGATGCCGCCGCATTCGGTCTACCTGTGGACCCTGCCGATGTTCCACTGCAATGGCTGGTGCTTCCCGTGGACCATGGCAGCCAATTCGGGCGTCAATGTCTGTCTGCGCCGTGTCGAGGCGCGCCTGATCCTGGATGCGATCCGGGAGCATCGCGTCACCCACTACTGCGGCGCGCCGATCGTGCACTCCATGCTGGCCAACGCACCCCAGGCGTGGCGGGAAGGCATCGACCACAAGGTCTCTGGGCTGGTCGCGGCGGCACCACCCCCGGCTGCGGTCATCGAAGGCATGGCGAAGATCGGATTCGACCTCACCCACGTGTACGGTCTGACGGAAACGTACGGGCCGGCCGCGGTGTGCGCCAAGCATGACGAGTGGCTGGAACTGCCGCTGGACGAGCAGGTCGCGAAGAATGGACGGCAGGGCGTGCGCTATCACGCCCAGGAAGGACTCAGCGTGTTGAATCCGGACACGATGGAAGCCGTTCCATGGGACAACGAAACCATGGGCGAGGTGATGTTTCGCGGCAACCTCGTCATGAAGGGCTACCTGAAGAACGAAAAAGCGTCCGACGAGGCCTTTCGCGGCGGCTGGTACCACACCGGTGACCTGGCAGTGATGCAGCCTGACGGGTACGTGAAGATCAAGGACAGGTCCAAGGACATCATCATTTCGGGGGGCGAGAACATATCCTCGATCGAAATCGAGGATGCCCTCTACAAGCACCCCGCAGTGCTTGCGGCGGCGGTGGTGGCGACGCCCGACGAAAAATGGGGTGAGGTTCCCTGCGCCTTCGTGGAACTGAGAGACGACGCACAAGCGAGCGCCGAGGACATCATCGCGCACTGTCGCCGGCATCTGGCCGGCTTCAAGATTCCACGCAAGATCGTATTCGCGACCGTGCCGAAGACATCGACGGGCAAGATCCAGAAATTCCTGCTGCGCGAGCAGGCGCGCTCGGCGGACGCGATAAAGTGAAGGCACGTCGCACCCGCGATTACGCATGGCGTTTGGCACGCCGGCGGCCGTCGGGCTACCATGAACGACGTTAACGTCAACGGCAAGTGAAACACAAGGAGAGCACTCATGAGCGCCGTACTCAATCAACCGGACGAACCGATGCTGTTGCGCCGTGACGAGCAGGGCGTATGCCATCTCACGCTCAACCGCCCAAGCCAGTTCAATTCGCTGTCCAAGGCCCTGCTGGAGGCGTTGGTCGCCGAGGTCGACCGCATCGCCAACGACTCGAGCGTGCGGGTGGTGGTGATCGGTGGCGAGGGCAAGGCCTTCTGTGCCGGACACGATCTCAAGGAGATGCGCGGCAACAGCGAGCTCGCCTTCCAGCAGGAATTGTTCCGTTTGTGCGGAAGGTTCATGGTCAAGCTGACCGAGATGCCGCAGCCCGTCATCGCCCGCGTGCATGGCATCGCCACCGCGGCGGGCTGCCAGCTGGTGTCGATGTGCGACCTCGCGGTTGCCGCCGACGTCGCACGATTCGCGGTTTCGGGCATCAACGTGGGCCTGTTCTGCGCCACGCCGAGCGTGGGCCTGTCGCGCAACATGGGGCGCAAGGAAGCGTTCGAGATGCTCGTCACCGGCGACTTCATCGATGCAGCCGAAGCCCGGCGCCGCGGCCTGGTCAATCGTGTCGTGCCGCTCGATCAGCTCGACGACGAGGTTGGCCGCCTGGCCGCATCGATCTGCGCGAAGTCGCCTGTCGCGATCAAGATGGGCAAGCAGATGTTCTACCGTCAGCTCGAGACCGGCTTCGAGGCTGCCTACCAGATGGCCTCGGAAACCATGGCCTGCAACATGATGACGGCCGATGCCGCCGAGGGCATCGATGCCTTCATGGGCAAGCGCAAGCCGACCTGGAAGGGGTGCTGAGCCGCGCCGCACGTTCGGCCAGAGTGCGGTCATGCTGGTCGATTCCCACGTCCATCTGGATGCCGCCGAGTTCGACGCCGATCGTGACGCGGTGATCGCGGCGGCGCGCGTCGCTGGGGTGGGCCGTTTCGTGGTCCCGGCCGTGGATGTCGCCAGTTTCGATCGCGTTACCGCCCTTGCACGCGAGCATGGCGACGTCCGCTACGCGCTCGGCATCCATCCGCTGTACGTCGAGACGCTGGCCAATGACGATCTGGAGATCCTCGAGGCACGACTCGTGCAGGGTGGCGCCATCGCGGTCGGCGAGATCGGCCTCGACTTCTTCGTCGCCGATCACGACGCACCGCTCCAGGAGCGCGTCTTCAGGGCACAACTCAAGCTCGCCCGGCGTTTCGGCCTGCCCGTGATCCTGCATGTACGCCGTGCCGTGGATGCCATTCTCAAGCACTTGCGCACCATCGAGGTTCCCGGCGGCATCGCTCATGCATTCAACGGCAGTCGACAACAGGCCGACATGTTCATCGCCATGGGCTTCAAGCTCGGTTTCGGTGGAGCAATGAGTTACGACGGATCACGCCGCATCCGTAGCCTCGCAGCCGGACTGCCGCTCGATTCGATCGTGCTCGAGACCGACGCGCCGGACATGCCTCCGACCTGGGCAGGGGGGCGCCGCAACGAGCCGGCGAACATTCGCCGCTATGCGGAAATCCTGGGCGAACTGCGCGGCCTCGGATGGCAGGAGGTCGCCGCGGCAACCACGCACAATGCCGGATCAGTCCTGCCCGGCCTCGACGGGGTCTGACGCGGGAGCGACCTTCATGCTGGGGGAGTTCGCGATCAGGTTCGAGATGTCGCGTTTCAGGCGCGCCACATCGCTGTCGAACCTGTCGTGGATCATCAGCGAAGTCCCGAATACGTAGGCGTAAAGGAGCATGCAGCGACTCGATGCCTCCTCCAGCGGGACCCCGCACGCGAGAAAGAGCTCGCGTGCGCAACGCAGGCGCATGTCGTCGACCTCGGCAACGATCGCCGCCGCTTCCGGATCGCGTCGCGCCCAGTCGCGCACCGCCAGTTCGATCATCATCCCGCGCCGGCTGCGCCCCGCGCTGTATATGTCGATCACATGCTGGATCTGCTCGCGCTCACGACCGGGATGAATGCGCGTCTGCTTGACTATGTCGCGGATACGACCTTCCTTCCACGACTCGAGCACCGCCATCAGCAGGTCGTGCCGGTCCTGAAAATGCCAGTAGAAACTGCCTTTGGTGACCTTCAGACGCTTTGCCAGAACCTCGACACGAAGCCCCGCAATGCCTTCTTCGGCGAGGATCTCCATCGCACCGAGGATCCATGCTTCGCGGTCCAGTTGTGTGCGGGTCTTGGTCAAGGCGCATTCCATACGTTGAAGTATTGACGAACAGGCGGCCCATACGCTACCGTACGCGCCCATACTGGTACGTATGGAACGCTTTTTTCGCGATTCGGTCAAGGTGTCCAACGAAGTCCGGCAGTGACATAATGCCCGCAGTGACACGCAGCACACTCATACAGTCATAGGAGCACCGCTTTGAAGATACTGGTCCCTGTCAAACGCGTGGTCGACTACAACGTGAAGGTCCGCGTCAAGAGCGACGGCAGCGGCGTCGACATCGCCAACGTCAAGATGTCCATGAATCCCTTCGACGAGATCGCGGTGGAAGAGGCGGTGCGGCTGAAGGAAGCCGGCGTCGCGACCGAGGTCATCGCCGTTTCCTGCGGCGTCACGCAGTGTCAGGAGACTCTTCGCGCCGCGATGGCGATCGGCGCGGATCGCGGAATCCTGGTCGAGAGCACTGCCGAGCTGCAGCCGCTCGCGGTCGCGAAACTGCTCAAGGCCCTGTGCGAAAAGGAAGAGCCGCAAATCGTGATTTGCGGAAAGCAGGCGATCGATGACGACGCCAACCAGACCGGCCAGATGCTGGCCGCGCTGATGGGCTGGCCACAGGCCACGTTTGCTTCCAAGGTGGCCGTGTCGGCGGGCAAGGCGAACGTCACGCGCGAGATCGACGGCGGGCTCGAAACGCTGGAGATCCGGCTGCCCGCCGTGGTGAGCACCGACCTGCGTCTGAACGAACCGCGCTATGCGACCCTGCCCAACATCATGAAGGCGAAGAAGAAACCCCTGGAGACCTTCAAGCCGGAAGATCTCGGCATCGACGTCACGCCGCGCGTCAGCACCCTGAAGGTGAGCGAGCCGCCCAAGCGCAGTGCAGGCGAACGCGTGGCCGATGTCGCCCAACTGGTCGACAAGCTCAAGAACGAAGCGAAGGTGATCTGAAATGACGATTCTTGTTATTGCCGAACACGACAATCAGTCCCTCAAGGGCAGTACCTACAATACCGTTGCCGCCGCATCGAGGATTGGCGGTGATATCCACGTGATGGTTGCCGGCAGTGGCTGCGCCGCCGCAGGAGAGGCCGCAGCGAAGATCGCCGGAGTCGCGAAGGTCCGCGTCGCGGACGCCGCGCACTACGACGAACAGGGCGCGGAGAACGTTGCGGCACTCGTGGTCGCGAATGCATCGGGCTATACGCACATCCTTGCTCCGGCCACGACCTTCGGAAAGAACATGCTGCCGCGCGTGGCGGCGTTGCTGGACGTGGCGCAGATCAGCGATATCGTCGAGATCGAAAGCGCCGACACCTTCGTTCGCCCGATCTACGCCGGCAATGCGCTGGCCAAGGTGCAAAGCAGCGATGCGGTCAAGGTCGTGTCGGTGCGCACCACCGGATTCGAAGCGGCGGGCGAGGGCGGATCGGGAGCGGTCGAGGCACTGGAGGCAGGCCCGGACCTGGGGCTGTCGCGACGGGTCGGTCGCGAACTGACCAAGTCGGAACGGCCCGAGCTGGCCGGCGCCAAGGTCATCGTGTCGGGCGGGCGAGGCCTCGGCAGCGGGGACAACTATCACAAGCTGCTCGAGCCGCTCGCCGACAAGCTCGGCGCCGCGCTGGGGGCATCGCGCGCTGCGGTCGACGCCGGCTTCGTGCCCAATGACTACCAGGTCGGTCAGACCGGAAAGATCGTCGCGCCGCAACTCTACATCGCGGTCGGTATCTCCGGTGCGATCCAGCATCTGGCGGGCATGAAGGACTCGAAGGTAATCGTCGCCATCAACAAGGATCCGGAGGCGCCGATCTTTCAGGTCGCCGATTACGGCCTGGTTGCCGATCTGTTCGAGGCCATCCCGGAGCTGACGGCGGCGCTCGACTGAGGGAAGGGGACATTCCGGGGCACGGATGAATCTACCGGCTGCGCTGTTTCCTGACGTCTGGCACTGGGTGTCGTTTCTGATCGTATTGGCGATCGGCTACCGACTGGCGATACGCGCGCCGTGGAAGCGGCTTGCCGATTCGGCGCAGCTGAATCTGCTTGCCGGATTTGCGGTTTCGCTGACCTTGATGTGGAGCATGAAGGCCGGGGTCATGCCCGGGCTCAACCTGCATCTGCTCGGTGCGATGGCAGCGACGTTGGCGCTCGGTCCGCACCTGGCGATCGTGGCGCTGGGTCTCGCGCTAGCAGGCATCACGCTGAACGGCGCCATAGAGTGGCAGGCGTGGCCGATCAATTTCCTGGTCATGGTGATCGCGCCGGTCCTGTTCGCACACGGTTTCCAGCGGTTCGTGGAACGAATGCTGCCGGCGCATTTCTTCGTGTTCATCTTCGTCGTGGCATTCGTGGGCTCGGCGCTCGCAGTGGCCCTGGGCGGGCTGGCCGGATCGCTCGCATTGATCGCAGCCGGCGCATACCCTCTGGCCTTTCTCGCGAGCGACTACCTGCCGTATTTCATACTTCTGTGCTTCTCCGAAGCCTGGATAAGCGGCGCCATCCTGTCCTTGCTGGTGGTGTACAAACCAGGATGGGTCGTGGCCTTCGACGACAGGCGTTACCTGCTAAACAAGTGAACGATACGCCGCACGTCGAGGTGCGGAACGGCCTGAACAAGAATAGATCTGGAGCGACATGACATGTCCCAATACTCAGCACCGATTCGTGATATCCAGTTCGTAATGCGCGAGCTCGCAGGGCTGGACGAAGTTCAGCAGTTGCCCGGCTGCGAGGAGGTCTCGACCGATCTGGTCGATGCGATCCTGGAAGAAGCAGGCAAGTTCGCAAGTGGCGTGCTGGCCCCCTTGAACCGGGTCGGGGACGAGGAGGGCGCCACCTGGAACCACGGCGAGGTCAGGACAGCGAGCGGCTGGAAGGACGCCTATCGGCAATTCAGCGAAGCGGGCTGGACGGCACTCGCCTGTGATCCGGAATTCGGCGGGCAGGGACTGCCGAAACTGGTATCCACCGGCGTAATGGAGATGTGGAAGTCCTCCAACATGGCCTTCTCCCTGTGCCCGATGCTGACCACGGGTGCGATCGAATCCCTGATGCTCAAGGGTAGCGACGCACAGAAGGCGATGTATCTGCCGAAGATGGTGAGCGGCGAGTGGACCGGCACGATGAATCTGACCGAGCCGCAGGCGGGTTCGGATCTTGCGGCGGTGCGCACCCGCGCCGAGCCGCAACTCGATGGCACCTACCGCATCTTCGGTCAAAAGATCTTCATCACCTACGGCGAGCACGATCTCACCGACAACATCATCCACCTGGTCCTGGCGAGGCTTCCTGACGCGCCCGAAGGGGTGAAAGGCATCTCGCTCTTCGTCGTCCCAAAGTATCTGGTCAATGCGAACGGCGCCCCGGGCGAGCGCAATGACGTGCACTGTGTATCGATCGAACACAAGCTCGGCATCCACGCCAGCCCCACCTGCGTGCTCGCATTCGGGGACAAGGGCGGGGCGATCGGAACCCTGGTCGGCGAATCGAACCGCGGCCTCGAGTACATGTTCATCATGATGAACGAGGCGCGCTTCGCAGTCGGCATGGAAGGACTCGCCTTGTCCGAGCGCGCATACCAGCATGCCCTCCAGTACGCGAAGGACCGCATCCAGGGCACCGAGGCCGGCGTTCGCAGCGGCCCCAAGGTGTCGATCATTCATCACCCCGACGTTCGCCGCATGCTCATGTCGATGCGCTCCCAGACCGAAGCGATGCGCGCCCTGGCCTACGTCGTCGGCGCCGCGACGGACAAGGCACATCGTCATCCCGACGAGCAGGTGCGGGCACGCAGCCAAGCCTTCGTCGACCTGATGATTCCGGTCGTCAAGGGCTGGTGCACCGAGAACTCGATCGAGATCGCGTCGACCGGCGTGCAGGTGCACGGCGGCATGGGCTTCATCGAGGAAACCGGCGCCGCCCAGCACCTTCGCGACGCGCGCATCACCACCATCTACGAGGGCACGACGGCGATCCAGGCCAACGATCTCATCGGACGCAAGATCGCGCGTGAGAACGGCATGACGATCAAGGCGGTACTGGCGGAAATGCGCTCGGTCGAGAGAGGTCTCGCCGACTCCGGTGAAGATGCGCTCCTTGCGATTCGCAAACCGCTGGCCGACGGTATCGCAGCGGTCGAGTCCGCCGTCGACTACATCCTCGCAACCTACGCCACTGACATCAAGGCCGCCTCGGTCGGTTCCGTCCCCTTCCTCAGGCTCCTCGGCATCGTCGCCGGCGGCTGGCAGATGGCTCGCGCGGCGCTGATCTCGCGCGCGCATCTCGAAGCGGGAGACGGTGACGCCGACTTCTACCGCGCCAAGATCGTGACCGCCAGATTCTACGCGGATCACGTCCTGTCGCAGGCCGGCGGGTTGTCCTATGCGGTGATCAACGGAGCTGCGGGCGCGCTCGAACTTGCGGAGGAACAGTTCTGAGCCTGCCCGGCCAGGCGATCTCCGGCACCCCGAGGGGTGCCTTTTTTTCGTCCGGCGACAGCTGAGCGCACATTCGTGGCGCAATCCCGAGCCCTTTATGTCTTCTACATAGGAAAGACTCGGCCATCTATGGCGACTCCTATTACTTAGGATATATACTTTCGTGCATCTGCTACCCCATCCGACGGCGACTACGGGATGAAGCAAGCTATCGTGATCGACGGCGACGACCGGCGGGAGAAACCCGATGCGCCGTGATCACGATGCAGGAAACGATGCGGCGCAATTGTTGCGCGAAGTGGTCGACGCATCGCCAGTGCCGACCTTCGTCATCGATCGGCATCACGTCGTCACGCACTGGAACCGCGCGTGCGAAGTCACCCTGGGCTATCCGGCCCAGGAGATGATCGGCACCCGTGACCAGTGGAAGCCTTTCTATTCGGTACGTCGCCCGGTGATGGCCGATCTCGTTGTCTCCGGCCGCATCGAGGCGCTGATCGACGCCTACTATCCGGACAAGTACAAGCGCTCGACCCTGGTTCCGGGCAGTTATGAGGCCGAGGATTTCTTCACCACGATCGGCAGCCGTGGCACATGGCTCTTCTTTACTGCGGCACCGATCCGAGATCCGTCCGGCGAAGTCATTGGTGCGATCGAAACGCTGCAGGACATCACGTCACGCAAGATCCACGAGCGGGCGCTACGGGAGGAGCACGAACGCCTGAAGACATTGATCGAGCACTTTCCGTGCGGGATCTCCGTGATCGACGAGAACCTGCGTCTGATCGAGTACAACGAGACGTTTCGCCGCGCGCTGGATTTTCCGCGGCGCCTGTTCGAGCAGGAGGAGCATCCGACGCTCGAGAGCTTCTTCCGCTACAACGTCGAACGGGGCGAGTACGGTGATGTCCCCGTCGAGGAGCATGTGGCGGCATTGATGGCAAAGGCGCGCAACGCCGAGAAACATGTCTTCGAGCGTGTCCGGCCCGATGGTACGGTTCTGGAGGTCCGTGGAACACCGTTGCCGCGTGGCGGCTTCGTCACTTCCTATACCGACGTCACGGAACGGAAAAGGACGGCCGAGCGACTCGAGAAGCTGCTCGCCGAGCAAAGCCTCATTCTGGACAACGTTCACGTTGGCATCGCCTTTCTGCGCAACCGGGTGATCATCAACTGCAACCGGCGCATGGCCGAGATGTTCGGTTTCGGCGAGCCGGGCGAATTGATCGGGCAGACCTCACGAATCCTGTATCCGGGCGTTGGCGAGAACTGGGAACGCGACGGCGAACTCATCTATTCCGAACTGCATGACAAGGGTCTGGTGGAGCAGGAGGCGTTGCTGGTCCGCCGCGATGGAACCCCGATCTGGTGCCTGCGTTCCGGCCGGCTGATGGATCGCGACAGGCCCGACGAAGGCTCGATCTGGGTCTTTTCCGACATAAGCCTCAGAAAACAGGGTGAAGAGCAGCTTCGACTGGCCGCCACGGTGTTCGACAACAGCCTGGAAGCACTGATGGTGACCGACCGCGACAACCTCATCGTCAGCGTCAATCGAGCGTTCACCGACCTGACCGGATACTCGCCGGAGGAGGTCATCGGGCAGAATCCCAGCCTGCTCAAGTCGGGACGACATCCGCCGGCGTTCTACGCCAGGATGTGGCAGCAGCTCATGGAAACCGATCACTGGCAGGGCGAGATCTGGGAGCGTCGCAAGGACGGCAGCCTCTATCCGAAATGGCTGAACATCACGGTGGTACGCGACGCCGACAACGAGATCGTGAACTTCGTGGCCGGATTCTCGGACATGAGCGCACGCAAGGAAGCCGAAGAACAGGTCCAGTTTCTTGCACACCACGATGCGCTGACCGGCCTGCCGAACCGGCTCCTGCTGCGCGACCGCTTCGAGCACGCAACGATGCATGCGCGACGCGCCGGTCAGCGTGTGGCGATGATGTTCCTCGACCTGGACCACTTCAAGCACATCAATGACTCGCTCGGGCATCGTGTCGGTGACGAACTGCTGGTCGCCCTGGTGCGCCGGCTCGAACGCGACCTGCGCGACTGTGACACGATCAGCCGCCAGGGTGGCGACGAATTCGTGATCCTGTTGTCCGACGTCAGCTCCACTGGCGCGATCGCAGCGGTCGCGGAGAAACTCCTGATCAGCCTCGACGAGCCATTCACCATTGAAGACCAGCAGCTCAGCACTTCGTTTTCGATCGGAATCGCACTCTATCCCGATGACGGTACCGACTTCGACGCCCTGATGCAGAAGGCCGACATTGCCATGTACGCAGCGAAACAGGGCGGCCGAAGCAGCTACCAGTTCTTTACCGAGCGCATGAACCAGGACGGCGCGGAACGACTGCTCGTGCACAGCCGGTTGCGGCGGGCGCTCGCGTCGAACGAGCTGAGCCTCGTCTATCAGCCCCAGGTCCTGCTGCGCTCGGGGCGCCCGTTCGGCGTCGAGGCCTTGCTGCGCTGGCACCCTGAAGAACTCGGGAGCATTTCCCCCGCCCGATTCATTCCGGCAGCCGAAGAGAGCGGCCTCATCATTCCGATCGGACAATGGGTTCTGGACCAGGCGTGCCGTCAGGCTCGCATCTGGCAGGACGAAGGCGCGCGCCTGCAGATCGCGCTGAACGTCTCGGGGGTGCAGTTGTTGCGCACCGACCTGGCCGATGCCGTCGATCGCGCGGTGCGCGAGCACGGCATCGATCCCGCCCAACTCGAGATCGAACTGACCGAATCGACCCTGATGAAGGACACCGCAAGCGTGCTCGAAGTCATCGACGACCTGAAGCGCATCGGCGTCAAGCTCGCAATCGACGATTTCGGTACCGGTTACTCCAGCCTTTCGTACCTGAAGCGCTTCCGCGTGGACAAGCTGAAGATCGACAGCTCGTTCGTCAAGGATCTGTCGGAAGACGAGGACGATCGCACCATCGTCAAGACCATCATCCGCATGGCACGCTCGCTGGCACTGCGCACGATTGCCGAGGGGGTCGAGACCGATTCGCAACTCGCCTTCCTGCGGGACCAGAACTGCGACGAAGCACAGGGATTCCTCTTCAGCAAACCGCTGAGCGCACCGGAGGCATTCGCGATGTGCGCGAACAGGCGTCGCCACTGATCAAGTAGCGCCCGGCTGGCGGCCGTCTTTTCGACGACGCCGTTCCTAAAGGCCGAAGCCGATCTTGCGGATCGGCTTGAGGACCAGATCCGGCCGGAAGGCGAAGCCTCGCCGACGATCCGCATCACCCACGATGTTTCGTCCAAGCCAGTCCAGCAGATCAGCACCAATGAGGATCGTCCGACGCGCACGATCTCTCTGCGCCTTCGCTTCATCGTTCGTGTTGATCCCGCTCTTTTCGGCAGTCTCCAACGGATCGATACGCGATTTATGCCTATGCTGTTCGCCATATTTGCAGATTCAGTATGTGCATGTACTATGCGTTTGTCCTCCTCAGAGGTATTTTTGGCCCCACGGCATACCTTCTAAACCTGCATACGAACACATGGATCAACCGTACATAGCGTCTTTCAGCGCATCCAAGTTATTGGTCGGGTGGGCTCGTAGTTCACCGCGTGCGTACGAGGTGGCGGTAAGTCGCGCCCTGAATGCTGGGCGCCGCGATGGCCTCGAGCAGCTCACCGCGATGGCATTCAATAACGGTAAGCGAGGCTAACGGGATGACAGATCCGATTGAGGCACATTCGTCAAAACGTGTAGTGCCGTTCTATAGCCGCTGGCATTTCTGGCTCACAGCGCTCGCCACGCTGGCCACCCTCTACGGTGGTTGGCGCTGGATGGTGACGCCCCATGTCAATCCGCACCCGCAGAAGAAGGTCGTCGTGCGTGGGGTCTTTCCCTACGAGCGGGGCTGGGAGCTCAAGGCCCTCATGAACTTCTACACGCACAACCCCTACTGCCAAACCACGGCACGGGTCTTCCTGATCTTCCCCATGGCGCAAGTATCCCGGGCGCAGCGGGTAGATATTGCGGTAACCCGCGAGGGTGCCAATCGCTACTCACTTATCTATTACCAAGACCACTTTCTTCCCGGCTGGTGCGAGTGGAGGTTCGGAGGCTCCTCTCCCGTAATCCTCGTCGACGGCCAGTCCGTCGGCGGCGGCGGTTTCGGTGACGACCGACGCAATTATCATCAGGTCAATTACGAATGTCATTACATCGAGTACGACCTCCCTCGTGTTAAGGAGAAGCACATTGTCTGCGGTGACGATTCCGAACAGCCGCACCAACACGATCCGGAGCGGACTGATAAAGAATCGAATTTTGTCTGGAAGAACAAGGTTCTTTATACCCATCTCGTATCCCCAGGGCATTCAGAAACCATCTGGAAAGAAGGAGAAGAAGAATGAGCTACAACCCGTCGACCGCATTCCTGTCGCGCCTGATCTACGACGACAGCCGGGTCGGAGAAGACAAGGTCGGCAAGCGCTAGAAACCGACAAAGTCGAAAACGTGATTGAGTGGAATATCGATTGTCCGGGAAGCAGACCGTACCTTCGAAGATGCGGCACACGCCTTCTCCGTCGATGAGCCCTGACCGGACTTGGTGCCGTGGCCCCCGGTTGCCGAGCCAATCTATCGGAGCAAGGACCGTCGAGATGAGGATACGTGGATGATGAGCGGCTTGGCGGTCTACCACAATTTCAATATCGAGCCCCGCACCGAACGCAGTGCACCGGCACCCATGTTGCGAAGCATCGTGACTGGGTTCTGCATCACCCTGCTAACCGACGTGAAGATATCTCGTTCAGTCTCAAATCATGCATGCAGGTTTTGATCAATTAGCAGTGTTAAATCTTATAGAGATCGCCAGATGAAAACTCTGATTAGAATTTTTGTTTTCATATTTCTTATGGTTAGTGCGGCGACGCTGTTGGGCAGCAAATATCCATATCCAGATGTGGCCGACCAATTGGTGAAGGAGGTTATTTCTGTGTTTGTCAATCATAAACTGTGTGCGGACATTCATGAATGCAGAAGAGAAGAGTTTGCGTTCCGTGGAGGCACTCCAGGACATGCAGTTGTCTTCGTTTTTAATATTGAAAGAGTGAGCGACCTGCTTATAAGAGACATAATTGGCGTATGTACAAGTGCTTATTACAGCCAAAACATGAAAGTTACGATCGAGCTGAAAGCGTATGCCGAGGAACGTGAAGAGGTAGTGAAGTGGTTCTCAGGTAGTAAGCCGGCTGTTCATCTTATACTTAGAGGAGAAAGATGATGTATACGGTAGAAGTTCGCACTGGGTTACTTACCGACAATGTCAATATTCATACATGGGTTTATATTACGCATCCAGATGGAACTACAGAAGGATGGGGCTTTTATCCTGCAGAGCCTGGGCTGTCTGGGTTAAACGGGCCAGGAGAAGTCAGGGATGACAGCGATGCTATTCATAATTCCAGCAGCGGCTCTTTTTCTATTACGTTGCAACAGTACGATAGATTAGCTGCATTTATTGATCGGACTAGAATTAGTCCGCCCCCGTATTCATTAGTATTTGGTTCGCACTGCACCACTTGGGTCTTGGCAGGACTGTCGGAGTCCGGAATCATCTCATCGGTTCTATCCCCGAAGATGGAGCCGAATAATATTGTCGTCGACTATCTTCAGACGCTTGTTTTTAATCCTGTATGGCAGAAGATTGGCTTTGATGCCTTTCATCTCATCACCCGCCTTCAAAACCTCTTCGCCACCGCCGAAGCCCAGTCATCCCCGATCATCCTGGACCTGGAAGGCAACGGTGTGAGCACGGTGTCCCGGAACGCTGGCATCCACTTCGACCACGACGGCAACGGGTTCGCGGAGCTGACCGGCTGGGTGGGGGCGGGTGACGGGTTGTTGGTGTGGGACCGCAACGGCAACGGGGTGATCGATGACGGTTCCGAGCTGTTCGGCAACCATACCGTGCTCGCCAACGGGCAGAAGGCGGCCAACGGGTTTGTGGCGCTGGCTGCGCACGACTCCAACGGCGACGGCGTGTTCGATGCCTACGACGCGCTGTGGTCGGAGTTGCGCGTGTGGCGCGATATGGACCAGGACGGCATCTCCCAGACCGACGAGCTGTTCACGCTGGACGAGTTGGGGATCGCCTCGATCAGCCTGGGTTACACCAATTCCTCCCACGTCGATGCCCAGGGCAACGCCCACCGCCAGGTCGGCAGCTTCAGCTGGGCCGACGGCAGCACGGGCACGGCCACCGACGTATGGTTCGCGGCCGACTTTGCACGCACGAAGGAAGTCGATCTGCTGGAGGTGCCGGCCGACATCGCGGCACTGCCCGACCTGGCCGGCTTCGGCAACGTGCGCAGCCTGCACCAGGCGATGGTGCGCGACGAAAGCGGCCAGTTGCAGGCGCTGGTCGAGCAGTTCGCCGCCGCGAGCGAACCAGGCGTGCGCCACCAGTTGATGAGCCAGATCCTTTACGCCTGGTCGGGCGTAGCCGACGTTGCACCGAACAGCCGCGGCGGATACATCGACGCGCGCAAGCTGGCGGCGCTCGAGGTGTTCCTCGGGGACGATTACCGTCAGGGCAGTTCGACCACCCCCGGACCACAGGCAGCCTTGTTCCTCGAGGACGCCTACCGCCAGTTGCTCGCACACATGTACCAGGGACTGATGCTTGACACCTACTTACCCGGATTGATCGAGCAGATCGAGTTGGCGTGGAACGAGGATGGCTTCACCTTCAACCTGGCGGGTGTTGCTGAAGGATTGTCCGCCATGGAGGCGGGCGATCCGGCAGGAGCAGCCGATCTGGCGCTTTCTTTCAGCAGATGGTTGTCGGCGATCGATGGTGCGAATGGCCTTGACGTGGGTTCGTTTGCGGACAGTCTGGGCGGCCAAGGCAGCCTGCTTGCCGCATTGGTGACGGGGGCTGACGTCTCCGTGCTCTACGGGATTTCAGCAGGAAGCATCAGTGGCACGCAAGCCAGCGAGATGCTGCTGGGCTCCGCGGGCGACGATGTACTGAACGGCGATAGCGGCAATGACACCCTGTACGGCGGCGCGGGCAACGACGTGATCCATGGCGGTGGCGGCAACGACACGCTGTACGGCGGCGAGGGCAACGACACCTTGTATGGCGGCAACGGCAACGACGTGCTCGACGGTGGAGCCGGTAACGACATCCTGAACGGGGGCACGGGCAACGACATCTACCGGTTCGGCCGTGGCGACGGCCACGACACGATCGCCTCGGTCTATGACACGACTGCCGGCAAGAACAACGTGCTGCAGTTCAAGGCGGGCATCGCTGCCGAGGACGTGGTCGCGCGGCGCTCGGGCGACAACCTGGTGTTCACGCTCACCGACGGCACCGAGCGGGTGACGGTCGAGCGCTTTTTCTACGGCGACAACCCGTCCGGCATCTACAACCCGCTGCAGACGGTGCGCTTTGCCGACGGCACGCAGTGGAGCCTGGCCCAGATCATCTCCCGGGCGCTGGCCGGCACCGACGGCGCGGACACGATCTATGGCACCACCGGAGCGGATGTGCTCGACGGCGGCGCGGGCAACGACGTGATCCATGGCGGTGGCGGCAACGACACGCTGTACGGCGGCGAGGGCAACGACACCTTGTATGGCGGCAACGGCAACGACGTGCTCGACGGTGGAGCCGGTAACGACATCCTGAACGGGGGCACGGGCAACGACATCTACCGGTTCGGCCGTGGCGACGGCCACGACACGATCGCCTCGGTCTATGACACGACTGCCGGCAAGAACAACGTGCTGCAGTTCAAGGCGGGCATCGCTGCCGAGGACGTGGTCGCGCGGCGCTCGGGCGACAACCTGGTGTTCACGCTCACCGACGGCACCGAGCGGGTGACGGTCGAGCGCTTTTTCTACGGCGACAACCCGTCCGGCATCTACAACCCGCTGCAGACGGTGCGCTTTGCCGACGGCACGCAGTGGAGCCTGGCCCAGATCATCTCCCGGGCGCTGGCCGGCACCGACGGCGCGGACACGATCTATGGCACCACCGGAGCGGATGTGCTCGACGGCGGCGCGGGCAACGACGTGATCCGTGGCGGTGGCGGCGACGACACGCTGATCGGGGGTGCGGGTGATGACGTGCTTAACGGCGGGTCGGGCAACGACACCTATCTCTTCGCTCGCGGCGATGGCCGGGATCTGATCCAGGATTATCAGACCAGTGCCAACACCGACCGCCTGATCTTCGGCGAGGACATCTTCGCCGATCAGCTCTGGTTTGGTCGCAGCGGCAACCACCTGCAGGTGAGCGTGATCGGCACCGATGACCGGGTGACGATCGACAACTGGTACACAGGTGCGGCCTACCGTGTAGAGGAGTTCCATGCCGGCGACGGGGCGATCCTGCTGCACGGCCAGGTCGATGCGCTGGTGCAGGCGATGGCGGCGTTCGCCCCACCCGCCGCAGGTGAGACGAGCCTGCCGGGGCATTATCGCGAAACGCTCGACGCAGTGATCGCCGCCAACTGGCAGTGAGTCGGTGGCGCCGCGGCGGAGCGATCCGCCGCGGCGCAACGTATCTCCTTAGCCTTGGCACCGAGAGCCGATGACAGAAGAATCCTTCGCGCTTCCGCCGGACGTCGGAACGCTACCGGCCGAGCCCGACACGGGCCTGGCCTGCCTGGTGATGCTGGCACGTTTTCACGCGACAGCGGCCGATCCGGGGCAACTGGCACACGAGCACGCGGTGGACGGCGGCCCATTCGGCATCGCCGAAATCCTGCTCGCCGGGAAGAAGCTGGGACTACAGGCCAAGCGTGTGACGACCACGTTGGCGCGGCTGGCGCGTACGCCCCTGCCGGCAATCGCAGTCATGCGCGGGGGCGAATTCGTCGTCCTGGCCCGGGCCGATGAAGACCAGGTGCTGGTGCACGACCCGCGGGCCGGTCGTCCGCAGGTGATCGAGCGGGAAACCTTCGCCGCCGCCTGGACGGGCGAACTCATTCTGTTCGCGTCCCGCGCATCACTGGCCGGAGATCTGGCGCGTTTCGATTTCTCGTGGTTCGTGCCGGCACTGGTCAGGCACCGGCGGCTCATCGGCGAGGTTCTGGCGGTGTCGTTCGCACTGAACCTGTTCGCTCTGGTTACGCCGCTGTTCTTCCAGGTGGTGATGGACAAGGTGCTGGTTCATCGCGGACTCACCACGCTCGACGTGATCGCGATCGGACTGCTGGTGGTGTCGTTGTTCGAAGTGGTGCTCTCAGGGCTGCGCAGCTACGTCTTTGCGCACACGACCAGCCGGATCGACGTGGAGCTGGGTGCGCGGCTGTTCCGCCACCTGCTGAACCTGCCGCTGGCGTATTTCCAGGCTCGCCGGGTCGGGGATTCGGTCGCGCGCGTGCGCGAGTTGGAGAACATCCGGGCCTTCCTGACCGGCAACGCGATCACGGTGGTGCTCGACGTGTTCTTTTCGGTCGTGTTCATCGCCGTGATGGTGCTCTACAGCGGTTGGCTCACGCTGGTCGTGCTCGCCTCTCTGCCGCTGTACGCGGCGATCTCGCTGACGATCACGCCGCTATTGCGCGCGCGTCTACACGAGAAGTTCAACCGCGGGGCGGAGAACCAGGCTTTTCTGGTTGAAGCGGTGTCCGGCGTCGATACGGTCAAGAGCATGGCGGTGGAGCCCCAGATGACCCGGCGTTGGGACAACCAGCTGGCTGCGTACGTATCGGCCAGCTTCCGCGCCAACACCTTGTCCACGATTGCGCACGAGGGCGTGAACCTGGTGGGCAAGCTGGTCACCGTGGGCACGCTGTGGCTGGGAGCGCGGCTGGTGATCGATGGCCAACTGACCGTCGGGCAACTGATCGCGTTCAACATGCTGGCCGGGCGGGTCGCGCAGCCGATCATGAGACTGGCGCAGTTGTGGACCGACTTCCAGCAGGTGGGCATCTCCATGCAACGCCTGGGGGACATCCTGAATGCGCGCACCGAACTGGCGGGCGGCAACCGCTCGACCTTGCCTCCGCTTGCGGGAAGAATCGAGTTCGATCACGTGCATTTCCGCTACCGCCCGGATGGCCAGGAAGTCCTGCGCGGGGTGAGCCTGACGATCGCGGCGGGCGAGGTGATCGGCATCGTCGGCCGGTCGGGCTCGGGCAAGAGCACGCTCACGCGCCTGGTTCAGCGACTGTTCGTGCCCGAACGCGGACGGGTGCTGATCGACGGGATCGACCTCGCGCAGGCCGATGCGGCCTCGTTGCGCCGACAGATTGGGGTCGTCCTGCAGGAGAACCTGCTGTTCAACCGGACGATCCGCGAAAACATCGCACTGACCGACCCCGGCGCGCCGATCGCGACGGCGATCGCCGCCGCGAAACTGGCCGGTGCGCACGAGTTCATTCTCGAACTGCCGGACGGCTACGACACCGTGGTGGGCGAGCAGGGCGCCACGCTTTCGGGTGGGCAGCGCCAGCGCATCGCCATTGCGCGCGCACTGCTCGGCAACCCGCGCATCCTGATCTTCGACGAGGCCACCAGCGCGCTGGACTACGAGTCCGAGCGCATCATCCAGGAAAACATGCGTGCGATCTGCCGCGGGCGGACCGTGATCATCATCGCACATCGCTTGTCGACGGTACGCGAGGCCGACCGGCTCGTGGTGATGGAAAGGGGCGAGATCGTCGAGTCGGGCACGCACTGCGATCTTGCCCGGCGCGAGGGCGGCCGCTACGCGCATCTGCTCGCCTTGCAGGGCAGTGGTGGATGAAGCTGCGCCTGCAAGCCCTGCGCGATCTGTTGACTCGCTACGGTGCCGTGCTCGCTCACGCCTGGCGACATCGACGCGAGATGGACGCGCCTGCGCGCCTTCCACACGAGGCGCGCTTTCTTCCGGCCACGCTGGCACTGCAGGAGACGCCGGTTCATCCTGCGCCGCGAGTGGCCATGGGGCTGATTCTGCTGTTTGCGCTGCTGGCCTTGCTCTGGGCGGTGTTCGGTCACGTCGACGTCGTAGCGACGGCCGCCGGCAAGATCGTCCCCGACAGCCGCAGCAAGGTGGTTCAGCCGCAGGAGACCGGCACCATCGTTGCCATCCACGTGCGTGACGGCCAGGTAGTCCGGGCCGGGGACCACCTGATCGAGCTGGATGCCACGATGGCGCGTGCCGACGTAGAGCGATTGCGCAGCGACCTGTTTGCCGCATCGCTCGATGCGGTGCGCCATCGCGTATTGCTTGCTGCTCAGGATGTGCGGCAGGCCCCGGAGCGCGGCACGGTGCAAGCCGCGCTGGCGGAGGATCTGGATCCGCAGCGTCTCGAGGCCGAGCATCGGCTGGTTGCCGGCGCGTACGCTGCATACGTTTCCGCACTTGAGCAACTCGACGCAGAGATCATCCGGCGCGAGGCCGAACGACGTGCCACACAGGCTGTGGTCGAGAAGCTGCGCCAGACGCTGCCCATCGCCGAGCAGCGGGCGCGTGACTACCGTGATCTGATGGACAGGCGCTTCGTCTCGCGCCATGGATACCTCGACCTGGAGCAGGCACGCATCGAACAGGAGCGCGACCTGGCCGCCCAACAGGAAAAGCTGGCCGAGATTGCCGCCTCACGCGTGGAGGCAGAACGCCAGAAGGCCCGCATCGTGGCCGAAACACGACGCGAATGGCTCGACCGCCTTCAGGCGGCCGAAGAGCGTGCAGCGGCGCTTTCGCAGGAACTTCTCAAGGCGGAGAGTCGCGACCGGCTGATGCGGCTGACGGCACCGGTGGACGGGCGGGTGCAGCAACTGGCGGTACATACGCTGGGTGGCGTCGTGACCCCGGCCCAACCTTTGATGGTGATCGTGCCGCTGGACAACCCGCTGGAGGTCGAGGCGCTGGTCCCAAACAAGGACATTGGCTTTGTGCACGCGGGCCAGGAAGTGGAGGTCAAGGTCGAGACTTTTCCCTTCACCCGCTACGGCACGATCGCAGGCGAGGTTCTCGACGTGTCCTCGGATGCCGTCCAGGACGAGAAGTTCGGACTGGTATTCACCGCACGGGTAAGCCTGGCGCACGATACGCTCAAGATCGACGGTCGCACCGTGCGCGTGTCGCCCGGCATGGCGGTGATCGTGGAGGTGAAGACGGGCACGAGACGGCTGATCGAGTTCTTCCTTGGCCCGCTTCTGCGTTACGCCGATGAAAGCCTGCGCGAGCGCTGATGCCCCCCGTCGAGTCGATGTTGACGGTAGCGATGGCGCCCTTCCGGAAGTGGGCCGGTCATGACCGAGGACGGCGCTCGTGATCTGCAAAGCACGGAAACGGTTCGCCCACTGCGCTCCAGAAGGTAAAAAGCCGGCCCATGGCCGGCTTTTGCGCTAGTGCGGGTGGTGCTTATTCCACCTTGGCGTTCGCACGCAGTTGCAGCAGGTGCTGCTCGATCTTCTGCTGCTGGAGACGCTGCTGGAGTTGCGGCTTGACCTCTTCGAAAGCCGGCGGTTCGAGGTCGCGAACGTCGTCGAGCTGAATCACGTGGTAGCCGAAATCGCTCTTGACCGGGGTGGCACTGTACTGTCCCTTCTCGAGGGCGACCAGCGCCTCGGAGAAGGGCTGCACGAACATGCCCGGGTTGCTCCAGCCCAGTTCGCCGCCGCGGTCCTTGGAACCCGGATCGAGCGATTCGCCGGCGAGCGTCGCGAAGTTCTCACCGGCACGCAGGCGCGCGATGATGGCCTTCGCCTGCTCCTCGGTTTCCACCAGAACGTGGCGCGGGAGATACTCCTTGCCACCGACCCGGGCCCGAATCTGATCGTACTCGCGCCGGAGGTCGGCGTCGCTGACGGGGTTCTTGCTGACATAGTCCTGCAGGTAGGCACGAATGAGGATCGCCTGCCGGGCAAGGTCCATCTGCGCCTGTACCTCGTCCTTCTTGTTGATCCCGCTCTTCTCGGCGGCCTGGGCCAGTACCGTGCGGCGGATGAGTTCCTCGCGAACCGCGTCGCGCAACTGCGGACCGTCCTCCGCGCCCTGGGCACGCTGCTCGTCGAGCATCACCTTCGCATGGGTCGCGGGAATCGCGGTGCCATTGACCTTCGCGACCGGGTCGGCTGCCGAGGCCGCAAAGGCAAACATTCCGGTTACGAACAAGAAGGCCAGGCGGGTGGAAACACGTTTCATCAAGATTCCTTTGCTGTAGGTTGATCACCGGCCTCATCGGCCGTCATTGCACGAATCGCCAGCGCATGTACGGGACCCCGCATCATGTCGCCAAGCGCATCGTAAACCATCCGGTGGCGGGCCATCGTCCCCTTGCCGGAAAACTGCCCGGAAACGATCGTCAGCCGGAAGTGGCCGCCACCGCTTCGGGCGCCTGCATGACCGGCATGCAGCGCACTGTCGTCCTGTATGTCGATCGAGAGCGGCGCAAGCACCTGCAAGCGCCTTCTGATTTCGTCGATCCTGTTCAAGGAAGCACCTTTTTGTAGGGTCGCACGGTGGTGCGCGCAAATACACCCTGTTGCACATAAGGATCGTCGGCCAGCCAACGCTGCGCATCGGCGAGAGATTCGAACTCGGCGACGACAAGGCTACCGAAGAAACCGGCCGGGCCGGGATCGGGCGAATCGATCGCTGGCATGGGTCCCGCAATCAGCAGACGTCCGTCGTCGCGCAAGGCCTCGAGCCGCGCCACATGCGCCGGACGGGCAGCCATGCGCGCATCCAGGGTACCGGGAGCATCTTCGCCCATGAGTACATACAGCATGTCAGAACACTTTCCTTTCGGCCCATCGGGACATCATTGATGCGCGTCGATTATACGCACTTGCAGTGCGCGGGACGAATCTGAAACGCGGCGCGCGCATGTCACCTGGCCTCCCACACGACTCATCGTCACTGCGGAAATGCAGTATCGACCCCTTGGCGAGTGCTTCATGCCTCACCCCGTCCTTGCCCCGGGGATTTCGCCTCCTCACCGCGCCTGTCCTTGTCCAGGGGCAGCCTCAGAATCGCACACAATCCGCCCCCCTCGCGGGCCAAGAGATGAAGACTCCCGCCGTGCGTCGCCATGATGCGATCGACGATCGCCAGCCCCAGACCTGCGCCCTTCGTATCCGATCGCGTGGCGTCCAGGCGCGTAAAAGGGTGCCGCAGGCGCTCGACTTCGTGCTCGGGAATGCCGGGGCCACGATCGGCGATCTCGAGCAGGACAGCGGACTCGGACCGTCGCACGGCGATATCCACGGGTTTCTCAGGGCCCGCATAGCGGATCGCATTGTCGACGAGGTTCGCGATCGCGCGCCGCAGCGGCAGGGCACGCCCCGGCACCATGAGTTCGTCGGGAAGATCGAGATTCAGGCGTATGCCGCGGAGGCGATAGGGCTCCGAAAGATCGGAAACGAGTTCAACCAGATCGACGGGCTGTTTGGGCTCCTTGGGCTCGCCTCGGCCGAAATCGAGAAACTGCCCGATGATGCGATCCATCTCCTCGATGTCGGAAACCATCGGCGCCACGTCCGACTCCGGCGCTCCGGACATCTCCACACCGAGGCGCAGCCGTGCCAGGGGCGTACGCAGGTCATGCGACACACCGGCAAGTATCAGGGTGCGGTCGGCATCGGTGCGCGCCAGATCGCCGGCCATCTGATTGAAGGCGTGTGCGACCGCCGCAATCTCCAGCGGACCGGTTTCCGGCAACGCGGGCGGACGTTGACCGCGTCCGACGATGCGCGCGGCACGCGCCAGGTTTCGCAGCGGCGAGCTGATGCGTGACACGATGAGAAAAGCGCCCAGAAGCGCCACCAGCAGCGCTCCGCCACCCCACATCAGCCAGTCCAGGGCTCCCGGTTGCAGGACGCGCTCCGGGGGCAGCATGACCCAGAAATCGTCCGGGTCGTCCGGATCGAGCTTGAAACTCACCCAGAATCCGTCTAGCGTCTTCCAACGTGAAGCCAGGCGGGTATGCGGCCCGAGCTGACGACGAATCTCGCCACTTAGAAGACGCATCGGGCGTGTATCCGGGAGGGGGATCAGTTCATCCGACGCTTCGGACGGATAGATGCGAATGCCTTCGAGTGCGGCCAGATCGATGAGCAGTTCGGTACGTCGCGTCACTTCGGCATTGATCAGCGCAGTCCGCGTCAGATTGACCACGCTGACGACCATCTGGGCCAGGTCTCGCGCTCGTGCGGGTTCCTGGAAGTGCCGAAAGATCTGCGACCACGCCGCCAACGCGAGAATTAGCACCAATGCGATGAGCAGAAAGGTCTGCCATAGGAGGGTGTGAGGAACCAGGTGCGGCGCAAAACCGTGGGCGGTCTTGCCGTCCCCCATGACTGCATGATCCGTGACCCGCGTTTCAGTCGTCACACCGGTACGCGGTCTTGTTGGCTGTCTCGATCACGGGACATTCGAGGTTGTCCGGCCACGTTCATCTTCAGGCTAGGCCTTTACGTCATCGGGCACGAAAACGTAGCCGAAACCCCACACCGTCTGAATGAAACGCGGCTTGGCCGGATCGTCTTCTACCAGCTTGCGCAGGCGGCTGACCTGAACGTCGATGGCACGATCGAAAACGCCATATTCCCGCCCACGTGCGAGTTCCATCAGTTTGTCGCGTGACAGCGGCTGGCGCGGATGCTGGAGCAGAACCTTGAGAAGGGAGAACTCGCCCGTGGTCAGGGCGACATCGTCGCCATCGCGGGTCAGCGCACGCGTTCCGAGATTCACCGTCACGCGGCCGAAGCTCACGACTTCGTCCTCCATGGTCGGCGCGCCCGGCAGGGCCACCGGTCGGCGGCGCATCACCGCGTGGACCCGCGCGACCAGTTCGCGCGGATTGAAAGGCTTGGGCAGGTAATCGTCGGCCCCCATTTCGAGCCCGATGATCCGGTCGACCTCGTCGCCCTTGGCGGTCAGCATCACGATCGGGATCGGATTCTCTTCGGCTCGTAGGCGGCGGCAGATTCCCAGTCCGTCTTCCCCGGGCAGCATCAGGTCCAGCACGATCAGGTCGAAGTGCTCGCGATGAAGTGCTCGATCCATCGCGGTGGCGTCCGCGACCGCCTTGATCGAAAACCCCTGTTCCATCAGATATCGCGTCAGCAACTCGCGCAACCGGGCGTCGTCGTCAACGAGAAGAATCTTGTATCGCACCTTTGCGTTCATATGTCACATCCTATCGTGCAGGTCGATGGCATGCTAGAGGGCATCGGGACGTATCGGAACGATGGACAGGTAACGCTTCGTAAGGTGATCGGGGGTACGCAATATCCCCTTACAAAGAGGCGTCGGATCGCGTCCCGTAACGCCCACCACGGCAGCTTTTGCCTGTATTTTTCAACTGTGCACCACCTGATACGGAATATACGCCTCTTGGCCTCGATCATCGCCCCCTCCTGCAAGTGTCGAAGCATGCGCCGTCGCACAGGCGGAGCACCCCGACTGATGTCGTTCGGGGTTCTCATGGCGAGCTTGTGTGTCCCCTTGTCGGGTCTTGCCACGGACAACGGCGAAGGCACGGTCGTCGCGGCTCCCGAGATCGTCGTCGAGCACCGCGAACAACGCCACATCGAACTCAGACGCGCCTTGGTCGGCGGAACCGAACTGCCTCCCCGCAGCAACGAACCGCGGCGCCTGTCTCCCGACGAGCGCGATACGCTGAGCCGCGAACTGCGTGAAGCGATGCAGGACGTCTACGACAATCGCCCACGCCGCGCCAGTTCCCAGTAGCCCCCGGTCCCGCGTCGAGTTTTCTGCCTGAATCAGTCATCGCACTGTTGTTCCCCGGCAGCCGGTAAAATGCCGGCGCTATGAAGATCCTCGCAATCGAAACGTCGTGCGAACACGCGACCGTCGCCCTTCTCATCGGCGATGAACTCGTGCAGTGCAGCCTCGACGGTCAGTCCAACCACTCGGAACGACTGCTGCCGAGCTTGCACGAGTTGCTTGCCCGCTCGGAGACTCCGCTTCGCATGCTCGACGCCATCGCGTTCGGCTCCGGGCCGGGTGCCTTTACCGGCCTGCGCCTGGCGTGCGGCGTCGCCCAGGGTCTCGCAATGGGCGCCGACCTGGGACTCGTTCCCGTATGCAGTCTCTCGGCACTTGCCCTCCAGACGGGAGCGGAGCGGACCTTCGTGGCCATCGATGCACGCATGGGCGAAGTCTATTCCGCAGCCTACGTACTATCCGGCGGACTGCCTGCACAGGTGCAGGACGTCGCCTGCCGGCCTCCGGAATCGTTGTCGCTGCCGGCGGGCGTTGATTGGCATGTCGTGGGGTCTGCGCTGCGCACCTACGAAGCAACCATCAGGGCTCGCCTGTCCACCCGGGTCTGCGGATGGGATGCGGAACGGGTTCCGCAGGCTGCTGAGGTCGCAAGGATTGCGCGTAGCGAGATCGGTCTCGGACGCATCCTTCCACCGGAGCATGCCGCACCCCTTTACATCCGCGACAAGGTCGCCTTCACCACCGCTGAGCGGCTCGCACGAGGTGGGCGAGCGTGAGCGGAACCCTCGATTTCATGCCGATGTCGGAAGCCGATCTCGAGTGGGTGATCGACAACGAGCGCGAGTTGCATCCCTATCCGTGGTCATACGGCAACTTTGTCGATTCGCTCGCAGCGGGTTACAGTTCGTGGGTGATGCGCGACGCCGGCGAACCGGTCGGGTATGCGGTGATGCTGCTGGTCCTGGACGAAGCGCATCTGCTCAACATCAGTGTCATCCGCGCCAGACACGGGAACGGCTTGGGCGCCGCCTTGCTTGCGCATCTCTTCGCCGAGGCACAGGCGCGCGGGGCGACCCAGTTCTTCCTCGAGGTTCGCCCGAGCAACGCGCGGGCGATTGCCTTGTATCGCCGCATTGGCTTCACTCCCATAGGGCGCCGCAATCGCTATTATCCGGCCGCCGATGGGGGTCGTGAGGATGCAATCGTGATGAGGCTGGACCTGTGACCGACCGGAGATCGTCCGTTCTGCGCGAAATGGGCCTGGCGCCCCTGTGGCGCCTTCGAAGCCGTGCGTCGCAAGTCGAGATCGCCCCCGGCGAAGCAACCCCCGGCAAGGAACCGCCCCAGGCCGGGGCAGACGCGTCGTGTGCGCAGGCAAGCTCGCCGATGCCCGCTCCCCAGTTCGGCGACCATGGTGCGCGTGACGCTTCAACGCAGCGCATCGAACCATCACCTCGGCCAGCCCTGGGCGACGCAAGCCCCGACGAGCGTGAGCGCACCGCGCGCATCGCCGACATGGACTGGGATGCTCTCGAATCGGACATCCGTGCGTGCGAGGCATGCGCCTTGTGCCGGCAGCGCAAGCAAGCGGTTCCGGGGGTGGGCGACCGCCAGGCCGACTGGATGTTCGTCGGCGAAGGGCCTGGAGCGGAAGAGGACCGACGCGGCGAACCTTTCGTCGGCCCGGCAGGAAAGCTGCTCGATGCGATGCTCGCTGCAATCGGACTCCAGCGCGATCAGGACGTCTACATCGCCAACGCAGTCAAGTGCCGACCGCCGCACAACCGCACGCCCGAAGCGGACGAGATCGCAGCCTGTCATCCGTATCTGGGGCGCCAGATCCAGCTCGTCAGTCCGAAATTGCTGATTGCACTGGGACGCCCTGCGGCGCAGGCGCTGCTGGGAACCGAGATCAAGATCAATGCCGCACGCGGCAAGATTTTCGATCGTGCGGGCATTCCGGTGATCGTCACCTACCATCCTGCCTATCTGCTGCGCAATCCGGCGGACAAGGCGAAGGCGTGGGAGGACCTGTGCTTCGCACGAGCGGTGGCGGCCGGCGCGGTCTCGTCCTGAACGCGGATTACCGATGCTCTTCGAGGAGCGCGACGGAGTCGTACTCGCGCTGGTTGCGTTCGTGCCTGAACTTGACCAGCAACATGGTGCCGGCCACGAACAGGCCGAACAGGGCGATCACGACGTTGATGGACAGGCCGGCCATGATGAGGACTGCGTAGATCCCGGTCATCACCAGGATCGACAGATTTTCGTTGAAGTTTTGTACGGCGATCGAGTGCCCCGCGCCCATCAGGATGTGGCCGCGGTGCTGTAGCAGGGCGTTCATCGGCACCACGAAGAAACCCGCCAGGGCGCCCACCGCGATCATCAGGATCATTGCAACCGACGGTCGTGTGACGAAGACCATCGCGATCACGATCAGGCCCATTGCGATTCCCAGCGGAATGACCTGGACGGAACGGCGCAAGCTGACCATGCGCGCGGCCATCACCGACCCCAGTGCGATGCCGATCGCCACAACGCCCTGCAGCATCGACGCCTGCGTGAGGTCGAAACCCAGATTGCGCTCAGCCCATTTGATCACGATGAACTGGAGCGTCGCACCCGCACCCCAGAAAAGGGTGGTCACCGCCAGCGAGATCTGTCCCAGCCGGTCACGCCACAGCAGCTTCAGGCAGTGGGCGAAATCGTGGAGCAGATACAGGGGGTTGTTCTTCAATGGCTTGTGATCAACCCCGGTGTCGGGGATATAGAAGTTGAAGATCGCCGCGATCAGGTAGAGCGAACCGGCAAGTACGATCGCCGCCTCGAAACCCGAAGCGACGAATGGCAGACCCAGTGACTCCAGCCACGCGGCCGTGGTCGGGTGGACGGACAATCCGCCCATCACTGCCCCGAGGATGATCGCGGCCACGGTGAGACCCTCGATCCAGCCATTGGCGACGACCAGCAGACGGTGTGGCAGATACTCCGTGAGAATGCCGTACTTCGCGGGAGAGTATGCGGCCGCGCCGAGGCCGACGACGGCATAGGCGAAAAGCGGGTGCATCCCCAGAAACAGCATCAGGCAGCCGCCGATCTTGATCGTGTTGCTCACCAGCATCACGCGCCACTTCGGCATCGAATCCGCGAATGCGCCGACGAAGGCCGCGAGCAGGACATACGAGAGCGTGAAAAACAGCTTCAGCATCGGCTCGTACTGATCCGGCGCCGCCATGTCGCGCAGCAGCGCAATGGCGATGATCAACAACGCGTTGTCCGCCAGGGCGGAGAAGAACTGCGCCGTCATGATGATGTAGAAGCCGAGCGGCATCGGAGGAGGGCGCAGTCCTTGGGGTCGAATCCACGGTTTATATCATGAAGTCACTGCCATTCATGGATCACCATTTCGCATTTGCCGGGCGATCGTCCGGGTCGGGGCAGCCCGTTCCGGGTGGCGCTCCACCTGGCCGTGAAACTGTGCTCTAATCTTCGCCATAAAGATTCCTTATGAGACCAAGGTGGCAGATCGCAGACTCCAGGTTTTTCACGCCGTCGCCAGGCACGGCTCCTTCACCCGCGCGGCCGAACACCTGTTCATGACGCAACCGGCAGTGACCTTTCAGATCAAGCAGCTGGAAGAGTATTACGACACCCGACTGCTGGATCGCGGTCACGGCAAGGTGAGCCTCACGGCTGCAGGCGAGATCGTCTTCGCCTATGCGGAACGCATTCTCGACCTGTCGCAGGAGCTCGAGTCGCGCGTCGCTGAACTGACCGACGAACTGGCGGGCACGCTGACGATCGGCACCAGTACGACGATCGCGGCCTACTGGCTCCCGCAGTTGCTGGAGAGCTTCAAGCGCAAGTACCCGCGTGTGGTACCGCGCGTGGTGGTGGGAAACTCGCAATTGACCGAGGATCGCGTGGCGTCGCGCGAACTCGACCTGGGGCTGATCGAGATCGCATCCGACCAGCCCATGATCGAGCGCCGTACGGCCACGCGCGACGAGTTGCTGGTGATCTGCCAGCCGGGCCACCCCCTATCCGCGAAGCCCGCTCTGAGCGCCCACGATCTGATCGAGTATCCGTTCATCACGCGAGACCCTGGCAACGCGGTCAGGGAACTTGCCGAGGGTTTCTTCCACGCAGCCGGTGTCGGAATGGACCAGCTGATGGTCTGCGCCGAACTCGGCAGTCTCGCAACCGTCAAGTATCTCGCCTCGCAGGGAATGGGTTTCGCGATCGCTTCCAGGGCGGCGATCCAGCGCGACATCCGCGAAGGCCGTCTCGCTGCGATACCACTCGAGCCGCGCCTCCACACTCCGCTTGAAGTCATCATTCCCAAGGACAGGTTCCGTTCACGCCTGATCACGACCTTCGCCGATCACGCGGCCGATAAGCTGGCGACGATGGCGACGGAAGGTTCGGAGGACAACTGATGGCACGAGCGAGAACGACGTACACCTGCAACGAATGCGGCGGACAGTCGCCGCAGTGGCAGGGGCAGTGCCCGCATTGCAAGGCATGGAATACGCTGAGCGAGGGACCGGTCGAACAGGCAAGTCCCGGTGGTGGCAACCGGTTCGCAGCCCTGGCCGGCGCAACCGGCAAACTCCAGGCCCTCGCCGAACTGGAACCGCGCGACGTCTCGCGCATCCCGACCGGCATCGAGGAGTTCGACCGGGTCCTGGGCGGGGGACTCGTGCCGGGCGGCGTAGTACTGATCGGAGGCGATCCCGGAATCGGCAAGTCGACCCTGTTGCTGCAGGCGCTTTCGATTCTGGCTGCGAACCAGTCCGCCATCTACGTCAGTGGCGAGGAATCCGGAGAGCAGGTGGCCTTGCGTTCCCGCCGCCTGCAACTCGATCCGGGGCGCCTGGAGATGCTCCCCGAGATCAACCTCGAACGCATCCTGGCGATACTCAAGAGCGCGCGCCCGGCAATTGCCGTCATCGACTCGATCCAGACGGTCTACTCCGAAGTCCTGCAATCGGCACCTGGATCGGTCGCCCAGGTGCGCGAATGCGCGGCACAGCTGACGCGTTTCGCGAAACAGAGCGGCACCACCCTGATCATGGTCGGACACGTCACCAAGGACGGCACGCTCGCCGGGCCACGCGTGCTCGAACACATCGTGGATACCGTGCTCTATTTCGAAGGAGACACCCACTCGAGCTTCCGCCTGATCCGGGCATTCAAGAACCGTTTCGGGGCCGTGAACGAACTGGGCGTGTTTGCGATGACCGATCGCGGGCTTAGGGGCGTGAGCAACCCCTCGGCAATCTTTCTGTCGCAGCACAGCCAGCAGGTGTCTGGCAGCTGCGTGCTCGTTACCCAGGAAGGCACTCGCCCCCTGCTGGTGGAGATCCAGGCGCTGGTCGACGCCGCACACAGTCCCAACCCGCGGCGGCTCGGCGTAGGCCTCGAGCAGAACCGGCTCGCGATGCTGCTGGCGGTCCTTCACCGGCATGCCGGCATCGTGTGTTTCGACCAGGATGTGTTCGTGAATGCGGTCGGGGGCGTGAAGATCGCCGAACCAGCCGCAGACCTTGCAGTCCTGCTCGCCATCGTTTCGTCGCTGCGCAGCAAACCGCTGCCGCGCGGGCTCGCGGTGTTTGGCGAAGTAGGCCTTGCAGGTGAAATCCGCCCCGCGCCGCGCGGGCAGGAGCGCCTCAAGGAAGCAGCCAAACTGGGATTTTCGACTGCGATCATCCCCAAGGCTAATGCGCCGAAAAGGCCGCCGGAGGGCATGCGCCTCATAGCAGTGGGCCGGGTCGAGGAGGCCATCGAAATGGCCCGGGAGCTTCACGACTGAGATGATAAACATCGCGCCATCGTCGATGGACGCTGCTGCATCTGCGGTCTTGCCGATTGCCTGCACATCGACTCATGGAGCCGGACCCATGCGAACTCGAGCCGCGTCGCAATCCTTCCGTACATCTGCATCGTCGCCCAGGGTGGCGCGCAGGCTATTCGGGTGCATCCCTGCTTCACCCTCGTGTTCCGAAACTATCGCCCGTCCCTCATGTCGATCAACGGATCGTGTTGCCGAATCCGAAGTGCCCGAGGTGCGGCATGCATGAGATGTCACTCGCCGAAAGTGTGCGTAGTATCGTAGAAGACGCCGCGCGGACACAGGACATCGGCCGTGTGCGGAAAGTCGTGCTGGAGATCGGCGAACTGGCCTCGGTCGAGCTCGATGCGTTGCGTTTCTGTCTCGACGTGGTGTTGCGCGATACTGTCGCCGATGGCGCGCGCATAGAGGTTGAGCGCATTGCAGGCAGCGGATGGTGCATGCGATGTGCGGACACGGTGCCGATCGCGACCTTGATCGCGGCGTGTCCGCGCTGTGGCGGCTATCAGATCCGGCCGACCGCAGGAACGCAGATGCGCGTAAAGGAACTGGAAGTCGAATAAGGCAGGGAACCCGAACAACCGGACGGATTGCCCAGTTTCGCAAGCCGGCCGGTAACGGAAGGAGCGTGACGATGTGTACGGTTTGTGGTTGCGGTAGTGGCGAAGTGAAGATCGGAGGCATGATGCCGGGGAAGCCGGTCCGCCCGAAACCTGGCCTAACCCGGGCATGGAAGCCGGTCGCATCACACCAACACGAACACGTCCACACCGACGGAACGCACCGGACAACGCACTCGCAAGCTCACCTTCATGGCCATGAAGGTGACCTCCAAACGCATCTCGCAATGAACACGGACCGGATGGATTTCGGCACCGGTCCGGCGCATGCCCATGTGCCCGGCCTCAGCCAGACGCAGATGATCAGGATCGAACGGGACATCCTCGGCAAGAACGACGCCCTTGCAGCCGTCAACAGGCGCGCCCTGGAGGCGCGCGGCATCTTCGCACTCAACCTGGTGTCCAGCCCCGGTTCCGGCAAGACCACGCTGCTGGTGCGCACGATTCGCGAGCTCGCTGACAGCGTGCCGGTCGCGGTGATCGAGGGCGACCAGCAGACCGAGTGCGACAGCGAGCGCATTCGCGAAACCGGCGCGCCGGCGCTACAGATCAACACCGGCAAGGGCTGTCATCTCGATGCCGACATGGTCGGGCGCGGCCTGAGCAAGCTGGTACCCGTCGACGACAGCCTGCTGTTCATCGAGAACGTCGGCAATCTCGTGTGCCCGGCCGCATTCGATCTGGGCGAGGCGCACAAGGTCGCGATCCTGTCGGTGACCGAGGGCGAGGACAAGCCGCTCAAGTACCCTGACATGTTCGCCGCGGCCGATCTCATGCTCCTGAACAAGATCGATCTGCTGCCCTATGTGAGTTTCGATATCGAGCGCGCAGTCGAGTATGCGCACCGGGTAAACCCGCGCCTGACGGTGATGCGCGTATCGGCCACCACCGGCGAGGGTTTCGACGCCTGGCTTGCGTGGATCAGACAAGGGCTTGCGACAATGCGGCGACTCAAGGCAGGCAGCCCGCCGTGACTCCGCACCTTGCACAGGTTTCACGATCGCTCCGGGGGACGAGGCTCACACTGGCCGATGTCGTCCTGAGCGCACCCGTACTTGCTCTGGGCGCGTACTTCAAGAACACCCCCTGTCTGCTGCGCGACGGCGAAGCGGTGTTCGGTCCCAACGTGGGCGATCTCGATCGGCCTGAAGCCTGTGCCGATGTCGAACGCGTGGCAGATGCACTGCTCGCGCTGGCCGACGAATTGCCGGCCGCGATCGCGCACGATCTGCATCCGGACTTCCACTCCAGCCGCGTCGCAGCGGCGCTGGCCAGCAGACTCGACGTGCCGGCGGTCGCCGTCCAGCACCATCATGCCCATGTCGAAACGGTCCTGGTCGAGAACGGCTGGCTGACCGAACGCGACGGTGCGGCACTGGGGCTGGCACTGGACGGCGTCGGTCTCGGCAGCGACGGCAGTGCCTGGGGCGGCGAGCTACTGTCACTGGAACATGCGGACTTCCGGCGTATCGGACATCTGCGTACGCTGCCCATGCCCGGTGGCGACCGCGCCGCACGTGAACCGTGGCGCATGGCGGCAGCGGTGTTGCACCTGCTCGGCCGAGACCACGAGATTGCACGGCGATTTCCGGGGCAGGGCGCATCGGCGCGACTGTCCGACATACTCGCGCGAGCTCATCTGTGCCCGCGCACGACCAGCCTCGGACGCTGGTTCGATGCCGCCGCGGGCTTGCTCGGTCTGTGCGAGGTGATGGTCTTCGAGGCCGAAGCGGCAATGACACTGGAGCGTGCCGCAGCCGAACACGGACCGGTCGCATGCTCGCCCGATGACTGGTCCATCGATGCGCACGGCGTACTCGACTTGTCGCCGGTGTTCGTGAAGCTCGCCGACGAACATAACCCGGCACGCGGCGCCGCACGTTTTCACGCCGCGCTCGTCGATGGCCTCGACGCCTGGGTGTTGCGTGCGGCTCGCGTCGGCGCAATCGAGACGGTGGCCTTGTCCGGCGGGTGTTTTCTAAATCGCATCCTTTCTGAACGGCTCGGCGAACGCCTGCGCAGCCATGGGCTCAGGGTACTCAACGCCCGCAGACTCTCGCCGGGTGACGCCGGTCTCGCGCTCGGACAGGCACGCATCGCCGCACTCGCGGTCGCGGCATGCGCCGGGCCCGCGGTCCAGTTCCAGGGGGTTTGACGCATGTGTCTGGCACTTCCCGCGCGTATTGTCGAGATGCTCGATGGGACGCAGTGCCGAGTGGATCTGGGCGGAGTTCGAAAGGAGATCTCGCTTGCACTCGTCGATGACGTGACGGTGGGCGATTACGTTATCGTGCATGTGGGCTACGCTTTGTCGCGACTCGATCCGGAAGAGGCCGAGCGTACCCTGGCCCTTTTCGCCGAAGCCGGCATCGATCCTATGCGGGCATCGGAGGCGACGTGAAGTTCATCGACGAGTTTCGCGACGGCGAACTCGCCGCCGGATTGGCCGCGGCGATCGCACGCGAGGCCGACATCGGCCGGGATTACGCGTTCATGGAGTTCTGCGGCGGCCATACTCATGCGATTTCACGTTTTGGCGTGACCGATCTACTGCCGTCCAACGTGCACATGATCCACGGTCCCGGCTGTCCTGTGTGCGTGTTGCCGATCGGGCGAATCGACATGGCGATCCGGCTTGCGCTCGATCGGCCGGAGGTCATCCTATGCACCTACGGCGACTGCCTGCGCATTCCGGCGTCGGACGGCCTGTCCATGCTGAAGGCCAGGGCGCGCGGAGCGGACATCCGCATCGTGTACTCCGCTGCGGACGCGCTCACCCTTGCGCAGTCGCATCCGCGGCGCGAGATCGTGTTCTTCGCCATCGGTTTCGAAACGACGACCCCACCGACCGCGCTGGTGCTGCGTGCAACATGCGAGGGCAGGGTGCGCAACTTCAGTGTGATCTGCAACCACGTGCTCACCCCGTCGGCGATCTCGAGCATTCTGGAATCGCCTGAAGTGCGACGGCTCGGCAGTGTGCCGCTGGACGGTTTCGTGGGCCCGGCCCACGTCTCGACGGTGATCGGCAGTCGTCCTTACGAATTCTTTGCTGAGGAGTACCGCAAACCGGTTGTCATCGCCGGCTTCGAGCCACTCGACGTGATGCAGGCGATCCGCATGTTGGTTCGCCAGGTCAATGAGGACCGCGCCGAAGTCGAAAACGAATTCAGCCGTGCAGTGACCCGCGACGGCAATCTGAAGGCCCAGGCACTGGTCGCCGACACCTTCGAGCTGAGGCGCAGTTTCGAATGGCGCGGCCTGGGCGAAGTGCCGTATTCGGCACTGCGGATCCGCGCCGGTTTCGCCGACTGGGATGCAGAGGCCAGATTTGGCCTGACCTACGTCCCGGTGGCGGACAACAAGGCCTGTGAATGCGGTGCCATCCTGCGCGGCGTGAAGAAGCCCACCGACTGCAGGATCTTCGGCACCGTGTGCACGCCGGAGAATCCGATGGGTTCGTGCATGGTTTCCAGCGAAGGTGCCTGCGCCGCGCACTACAGCTACGGGCGATTTCGCGACGTGCCGCTCCGGGCCGAAGCCGTGGAAAGCTCACCATGAGCGGTGTCAGGCAAGGCTACCTGCGCCCGCTGGATCTGAACAACGGGCGCGTCGACCTCGGCCATGGTGCCGGCGGGCGCGCAATGGCACAGCTCATTAGTGAGCTGTTCGTGCGTGCCTTCGCCAACGATTTTCTCGACCGTGGCGACGACGGGGCGGTGCTGCCGGCGCCCGGGCCGGGCGAACGCCTCGTAGTCACTACCGACGCCCATGTGGTAAGTCCGCTTTTCTTTGCGGGCGGCGACATCGGCTGCCTCTCGGTTCATGGCACGATCAACGACGTCGCGGTCATGGGCGCCCGCCCGCTCTACCTGGCGGCAGCCTTCGTGCTGGAAGAAGGTTTTCCGCTCGCGCAACTGGCGCGCATCATCGAGTCCATGGCTGCAGCCGCACGCGAGGCCGGCGTACCGGTCGTCACCGGTGACACCAAGGTGGTAGAGAAGGGCAAGGGGGACGGCGTATTCATCACCACCACCGGCATCGGCGCGCTGCCGGCCGGGCGTGACCTCGGCGGTGCGAACGCGCGCGAAGGCGATGCGGTGATCCTTTCCGGCACGATCGGCGACCACGGCATGGCGATCATGGCGCAGCGTGAATCGCTCGCCTTCGATGCCGAAATCGTGTCGGACACCGCCGCACTGCATGGACTGATCGCACTGATGCTCGAGGTGGCACCTGGTCTGCACGTTCTGCGAGATCCGACGCGCGGCGGGCTTGCGACGACGCTCAACGAGATCGCCACCCAGTCGGGCGTCGGCATGGAGCTGGAGGAAGCGGCGATTCCGGTGCTTGCGCAGGTCGACGCCGCCTGCGAACTGCTCGGTCTCGATCCGCTATACGTCGCCAACGAGGGAAAACTGGTCGCGATCTGCGCTCCCGAGGAGGCCGACGTGCTGCTTGCAGCAATGCGCGGCCATCCGCTCGGCAAGCGGTCTACCCGAATCGGCACCGTCACTGCCGACCCGAACCGCTTCGTCCAGGTTCGCACCGGCTTCGGCGGGCGTCGCATGGTCGACTGGCTGTCAGGCGAACAGCTGCCCAGGATCTGCTGACGTGCGCGTGCTGTTGCTCGCCCACAGTTTCAACAGCCTGACCCAGCGCTTGCATGCGGAGCTGATCGACGATGGGCACGAGATCTCCGTCGAGTTCGACATTGCCGACTCGGTCACCGAGGAGGCGGTCGCGCTGTTTCCGCCGGACGTGGTGGTGGCGCCGTTTCTCAAGCGTGCGGTGCCCGAGTCGATCTGGAAGCGCGAGCTGGTGCTCATCGTACATCCGGGCATCGTCGGCGATCGCGGCCCGTCCGCACTCGATTGGGCAATCATGAATCGCGAACGCGAATGGGGCGTGACGGTGCTGCAGGCGGAAGCGGCGATGGACGCCGGACCGGTGTGGGCGAGCGCGCGCTTCACGATGCGCAACGCGACCAAGGCCAGTCTGTACCGCAACGAGGTGACCGAGGCGGCACTCGTCGCGGTGCGCGAGGCCCTGACACGCGTGCCTCAGTGGCGCTTTGGGATCTGGCAGCCCCGATCATTGGCGAGCTTTGACAACCCACCGGGGCGACTTCGGCCAGCGATGCGACAGAACGATCGTCGCATCGACTGGGCAGCCGACACCACCGACATTGTCCTTCGGAAGATTCGCGCCGCGGACGGTTTTCCCGGCCTGGATGACGAGATGTTCGGCCTGCCGTGCCGCCTGTTCGACGCCCATCCTGCCTCACACTCGCCGAGTGACGCGGCACCCGGTGACGTGATCGCGCGCAGCAATGGCGCACTGCTGCGCACCACCGTCGACGGGGCAGTGTGGATCGGACATGTGACTCGGCCGAACGCGCAGCACTCCTTCAAGCTGCCGGCCACGACGGCCTTCGCCTCCGAGGCAGTCGCGCTACCGGAACACCTGCCGGATCTGCTATCGGACGTTCCGCGTGAGGGCCATCCTGAGGCCCGCGGATCGCGTATCCGCAACGGGTACGCCGAATTGCGCTACCGCGAGAACGGGGAGGGGAACGTCGGGATTCTTGCCTTCGACTTTTACAACGGAGCAATGTCTACCAGCCAGTGCCATGCGCTGACCGCCGCGCTGCACTTTGCGACCGCGCGTCCGACCCGGGTGCTGGTGCTCGAAGGCGGTAGTGATTTCTGGTCCAACGGAATTCATCTGAACGCGATCGAGGCCGCTGCGTCCCCGGCCGACGAATCCTGGGCGAACATCAATGCATTGAACGACGCCTGCCTGGCCATCCTGAACATGACCGACAAGCTGACCCTTGCGGCACTGCGCGGCAATGCCGGGGCAGGAGGCTGCTTTCTGGCGCTTGCGGCCGACCGGGTCTGGGCGCGCGAAGGCGTGATACTCAACCCGCATTATCGCAACATGGGCAACCTCCATGGGTCGGAGTACTGGACCTACCTGTTGCCCCGCAGGGTCGGCGCGCGCGAAGCGGGCCGCATCATGCGCGACCGTCTGCCCTTGCTCGCACGTCGCGCGGCCGCCGTGGGCCTGATCGACGACGCATTCGGTTCGGATGTGCATAGCTTCAGCGGTGGTGTCGCTCGACGCGCCGAGCTGCTTGCTGCCGATCCTGCGCTCGAGCGGCTCATAGCGGAAAAGGCCCGGCGACGTGCCGACGACGAGGAACTGAAGCCGCTGGCTGCTTACCGCGAGGCCGAGCTCGAGGCGATGCGCCGCAATTTCTACGGCTTCGACCCCAGCTACCATGTCGCCCGCTATCATTTCGTGATGAAAAGTCCGCACTCGTGGACACCGCGCCATCTGGCACGCCACCGCGATCTGGGATGGCAACTCCCGTGGGACCCCGCGACTTCGAGTCAGGCCACTGCAGACTGAACCTCCTGAATCGACTGCGCATCGTCCGATGAAGACGCTCAAAGCCCGGAGAGCGTGCGGGCCACGTTGGACAGCATCGGAGTCCGCTTCTGACCTCCATGCGGCATTTCCAACGTTGACATAATACACATTATGGCGTCTTTAGAAACTGCTCGAATTCTTCGCTGCTCCAATATTTGACGGTATGCTCGCACGAACCTTTCTGTCCAGATTCTTTCCGAACAACAATGCTTC
>DAOMNN010000004.1:0-62584 GCA_035443825.1 Rhodocyclaceae bacterium
GAGCAGCGGACTGAAAATCCGCGTGTCGGCAGTTCGATTCTGCCCCTGGCCACCATTGAAAAATCAAGCACTTGGCCCAGCCTCACCGCTGGGCCAAGTGCTTTTCAGAACCCGGTTCTGACGTTTTTCTGACAGTGGCAATGGGGCGCGTCTGCGCTCGAGTGCGGTTGACCGGGTAACCGGTGGCCGCCAAAAAAGCGTTTCTGCCGAGTTTGTCGCTACACGCAACTCCCATCTCGATAAGGAGTTGCACATGTATCGTCAAGCATCACCCGTTTCTCACCCGGCAGTATCGCCATCCTCTAAGGGAGGGCGCTGCCATGGCTAAACCCTACAAGGATGGTGCTGGCTGGGCCTACCGCCTTCGGGTCGCGGGTCAGGACATCTATCGGTCCGGTTTCTCCAGCGCAGCCCAAGCCAAGCGCCATTGCGAGCAGTTGCGGTTCGAGCTCAAACAGGGCCCGCGCGAGGCCGGTTTCGGCGCCCATCGCACTTGTCTTGGAGTGGCGTTCTCCGATTACGCCCGTCAGCGCCTGCCGTTCCTCAAAGGTGCAGTGAACGACGCGAAGCGCATCAATCGCTATCTGCGCGCTGTCGGCCTGCCGATTGCGAAGCTCAAACCTGTCGAGCTTTTGAAGGACGGTAAGCGGGTCTATTGGGAGGTGACCTTCGAGGACGAGGGAGAGCGCCGCATTCCACACTCGCTCCAGACACACCGAGCCCGTCAGCAAGTTGGCAGCTGCGAGAGCGATGCAGTGCGTGCCCGGCTTGCTCGAATGCCCATGGCCGAAATCACGACCCATCACATCCAGCCGCTGATCAATGCGCTGCGTGCCGAGGGGAAGAAGAGCGCCACCATTCATCTCGAACGGTCAGAGCTCAGGCGCGTGTTCCAGCATGCGGTCGCGGTCTGGAAGTGGAGAATCAGTGGTGGCAATCCTGCGGGGCGCGAACTCGACATGCCGCCGGTCGATCCGGGCCGCGAGCGCGTGCTCAGCAATGAGGAATGGCAGCGTGTCTCGAAAGGGCTGCTCGAGTATGGCAATGAGCATGTGGCACCCGTTCTCTGCCTGATGCTCGAAACCGCGATGCGCTCGTGTGAGCCGCTCCTCATTCTGCGCTGGAAGCACGTGAATATGGCCCAGCGCGTCATCGAACTGCCCGACAGCAAGAACGGTGTGCGCAAAGTGCCGCTCGGCCCGGGGGCAGTCGAAATTCTCGAGCTTGTTCGTCAGCGCGCTGGCAGCAATAGGTGCCCGGATGCTGCGGTGTTTCCCACCACTTACGAGGCGGTCAAGAAAGCCTGGCGGGTGGCACGTGAGATGGCTGGCATCGACGATGTGAGGCCGCACGATTTGCGCCACACCTCGGCAACGCGGTATGCGCTTGAGTTTCACGGCAACCTGCCGGTGATCATGACGATCACCGGGCACAAGACGACGCGCATGGCGATGCGCTACGTCCACGTGAATGCGGGTCAGGTTGCCACCCTCATGCACGGTGAAACCCTGCCGATCGAGCACTCGCCGGCGGGCTATGGCATGAGTGTCGCCGCGCTGCTGATCGAAAGGGCAGGCAAGGCGATGAAGCCGCGCAAGAACGAATGCGGTAATTCGCTACGCCCTGTCGCTACCGAAAGGTCACAACCCATCGCATGCAGCAACGTCATTCGAGTCAACTTTGGAGGTCGTCAGTCATGAACAGCATTGATCAGTTCCAGTCAATCCCGACAGTCGAGCTGCAGCTCGCCGCATTCATTGAGAGCGCACTTGAGCAAAAGCGCTTTCGGCAGGCAGAGCTGCAGGCCAATGGATTCTATGTGTCCCTGATGTACGACGTGACATTTGACGCGGCCGGCCTCGGGTCGTTACGGGATTGTGTCGCGATCGTCGAGGTCTTCGTGCCACCACGTTTCCGTCGCCAAGGCTGGTTCGCGCACTTCTGCAACCTTTGCCTGCAACTGGGCTGTGGCGCGGTTATCTGCAGCGAGTCGTGCGTGAGCTTGCGCCCTGCCATGGTGAAGGCGGGCTTCGATGCTCGAGGGGAGGGGTATCTCGTCCTCGACTGATCGCGCGGGGGCGCGTTTCCGGGGCGGAGGGCAGACTTCGTCCCGGGCGTTTTTCTCCTGGCATTTGTAGGACATTCAGCTATGTTAGACAGATGAACCGTCCATTTTTTCATCTAGCAGAAGTCTTATGACAAGTGAGGGGCTTATGCTCCCGAGCCGGGATCTCGATCTGAGCCTCAAGCTTGGATGCCTCATCGAGTAGTGCCGTTTGCCGCTTCCCGAGTTGCTCAAGTGTCGCAACGTTGGCGGCTCTGGAGGCGCTGGGGGAATGCGCAGCGCGTTCGCACTCGCACTCGCGCGCTACATGACGGTCATGGCGGCAATCGGGATGGCGACTATGAAGCGACTGAATGACTTTAACGGGTGTGAAACGGGACGCTGAGTTTCTCATTCTGCTTGCATTGACAACCCCAGCGAGTGGCTTCGCAAGGTTTGTGGTGCATAGCGCTCTTATCACGTTTCGAGAACGGAAGCCATCGTAGCAAGAGGGTGGGCAAGATCTATCTGCTTGGTTTCATACTCATTGATCGAGTCAATCGTGAGGGCAAAATGAGCGAGGTCATTTTTGCTGACGACGCGAAGAAAAAGCTGAATGCGAGTCTTGTGGAATTGTTCTCTTGGGTCAGTGACAATTCCAACAGGCCCGGAAAGCACGGAAACGCAAGACAGTTCGAGCAGATCAAGAGCACTATACGGTGGTCGAAACGGCTTGCCATTGGGTTCCTCGTGGCGCTTGTTTTGCTTCTTGTTCTAGAGGTCATTTTTTTCTCGCGAGCCAGTGACGGTGCGCTGAGCCTATCCTGGGTTGCTCCACCACTTGCCATCATGGCGAGCATGAGTGCCGCGGTGCATATTGGTTCGATGCAACTGAAGGCACATCTATATCGCGCGCAGGTGGAACATGCTAGCAAGCTTGCTGACTCCGCCCCCGATATCATCGACTGCATGAGAGGTCTGAACGAGCTGTGCGAGCATCTCCACGAAAACGCCAGGCACTATGCTAGAGAAGGGGCGTGCGAAAAGCCCGAAAGTACCGTCTGGGGTCGTGTAATGGGGGACTTGAAGCGCTTGGTCTGCGGCAATCCAGCATGTCTTGCCGAGCTTTCTGGAAAGCTCATCAGGGACCCCGCACACAAGGCCTCACAGGAGAACGTCCAGCGGCTGCTCGCGTTCTTCGAAAAGTCGGCGATTGCGATTCGGCATGGTTATGCGGACGACTCCGTGCTTTGGGAGCGTTACAACCATGCGGCAATAGACTGCTATGTGTGTGCGTCACCCTTGATTATCGCAGCGCATCTTGGGCATCAGCGGAGTCCATACCGGAGGGCGGCGAAGTCTTTGGGATTGCCGTATGAGCATTATGAAACATGGCTTTACTGGCGCACACAGGATGACCCGGAGATCAACAAACTTATCGTGCAGTTGCGGGCTATCCGTGAAGAGGTGATTACTAAACTCACTTCTTCTTAGCGCTTTTTACTGTCCTGGCAGCAACTTGCTTTGTTACGCAGCAAGTTGCTGGTGCGTTGCAGTGGTGAGAGCTACGACATTGGTTTGGTGACCTGAAAACGCAGATCTTCGCTGTGTGAGTGTTGCGCGAGGGCTGTATTTGGAGTCTTGCGATTGCCGGGCAGTCGGCGATCTCCGGTTGTTTCGGGGGGGGCTTGCGATGAATGCGAAGACTGCAGTTCCACTGGATGCTAGAAGTTCGATTTTGAAGCCCTCGCATGTTCCGGGAAGGCGCGCACTCGAGGCGCTCGCTGCTCTGGGGACGATTGCGAACACACACTCCGGTCTGTTCGAGCTGGACGAGGTTGACCGCAGCCTCTATCCGATGCAACTGGCACAGGTCCGCGATCACAACGTGGTGGGTGAGATCAGGGGTACGTACGGGGACGTTTGGAAGCCTTCTCTCAGTCTCTACGACGGGCGGGTCCAGGGTCACAATGGCGTTGACATCTATGCCCCTGTCGGAGTGCCTATCGTTGCGACTGTTGCGGGACGCCTTCAGTTTAAGGACGACGCCGACAAGCTCGGAAAGCGTGCCTGGCTCAGCTTTCGCTGGAAAGACCGAGACTGGAGGTTCATATACGGACATCTGGACCGCTTTGAGGGTAAAGAGCGCAAGGTTTCTCGCGGCGAGGTGATCGGCTACGCTGGATGCTCCGGCAACGCGGATCGGGATAAAGCGTGCAGCAAGCCAAACCGCTGCGGCCTGTCTTCGGCGCACGTGCATTTCATGCTCGTGAACGACTCTATCCGCAAAATCGTTAACCCCCTGGATCACCTCGATTGGGAATTGCGCTACCGTGAAGACGGCAGAGCAGTGCCGTGCGAGAAGGTCATTGCACCGTCTTCCGCATTGGCAGATGCTGCTTCCAACACCAGCCCCGTCGAGCGAATCCTGCTCAGACAAGGGGCGATTCTTGAGCAACTGGGCCGAATTCGCGAGCTTCTGACAGACAAGAAACTGGCGGGTGCGACTGCGCTGGAGGACTACCGCTCAGAGCTCCTGAGCCTGCTGGGCGAAGGTGTTGTCACGCTGCACACAGCTGGCAATGTAGACACGACCGCTGGTCCCAAGGACAGGGCCAGCGCCTTTCTCGCTCTGGCAGAAGCGTGCTCGAACGACCTGGATGCGAGCGCCGATGCACGGCAGAAGGCCACCATTGTGCGTTTCCTGGCTCGCCTGGCTTGGCATGAGGGCGCGCAGTTGTTGCACAGGAGCCAACTGGCCAAGGGGCCTGCGCGGGGCTTTTCGCAGTTCGAGGCGCACCGCGCAAAGGATGCGTTGGAATACGCCAAGCAGAAAAAGCTGCTGCCGACACTGGAGACCGTTTCCGGAGAAACATCGGCTGCGCTGGAGGCTGCGACCAAGGCCTTGCCATCCTACGGTGCTGCGCGCAGCGCCTTCTTTCCAGCGGGAAACCTCATCGAGCGCTTGTTGCTCGAGAATGATCTCTTTGGTGTCTACCTCACCCGCATCGCTTTCAAGAAGGTGCCCGAATCCGTCCCGGGCGAGATCGCCGCACAGGCAGATTACTGGTTCAAATACTGGAAAGTCACCGACCCGGATCCGCCGGGCGTTAGGCAGAAGTTTATCCGCAGCGCTCAACAGCTTGACGCCCTGATCGTCTGATAAATGGCGGTTGGGTTGTTTATCGGGCTCGGCTGCGTGGTCGTCTACGCTCCCGTGACCCGAGCGAGTTCGCCGAGTGCCGCAAGGCTTTGAATGAAGGAGGCCACGATGTTGAGCGATCTCTCCCAGTTTTTCCGTGTCGAGGATGACGACAAGACTGTCCTGGCCTTCATACAGCTGAGCAACCTCGACAAGCTTTCGCGGGAAGATTTCCCCGATGGAAAGTCATCATCCAGGGGCAAGCACACGGGCAGGGTTGTGCTGAAGATCGGGGACGAGAACTGTTTTGTCGATGCTTCTTTTGTCCAATCTATATACATAAATAGAACTGGAAAGTTAGAAATCGACATTGGTCTTAAAGTGCCTTCGCCGATTCCGGGCTTTTTGCGCGTTGATACGATAGATATATTGCTGAAATGTTTAGATGGTGTTTGGGTAGTTGAAATCCCAAAATTTGGGTGGTTTGAAAATGGTAGCGATTTAAAGGGTGGCTTTAACTCGTGGCTGAGAGTTGGTGGGGGTGATAAAGATGTCAAGTTGAAGGGTGCAGAGTTTCCGTTGGGTCAACTTGGGGTCGCCATTGAGAATCATGTTTGGCCAAGGAAAAAACTCGAAGTGCCCGGCGGTAGTGCATGGTCAGTCGTGATGGGAAGAGTCGGACTTTTTCTTAATGAGCGAAGCCCTTATTTGATATTTCTGCCATCTGTTTCTGGAAATTCGAAAACAGAGTTTGAAGTGCCGGGTGGGTTGAAGCTTCTAGGATTGGAAGGTGTAAACGTTGCTAAGACCACAGGATCGCATGAGTATCTTCTCTCCTATGCGCCAGTTCTCCTATTTATTGAGTTGGGTGGTACCAACTCCGCGAGGCTATGGAACGTTCCTGTCGGGTGGGCATTGTGGCCGGAAGACAAGGTTTTTCCAGAATCAAGACTTCTTCTATCGCATGTCCTTCAACCAGCCTGGAACGAAGCCGTCAGGCTAGCCGCTCGGGGGAATCTGGTGGAGCGGGCGGGCACACCTTACCTGCCCCTGCCAACGCTTGCCATCACCGGTGACGGTGATCGATCAAAGTCCTACCCCATTCTCCTGTTCGACATTCCGCGACCGTCAGCGGACAAGGCATCGGCTCAAGCCCGGTTGCGCCGTATCCATGTGTGTGGGGAAAGCCCAGGTCGTGTTACGGCCACCTTCCGGTTTCAGGCCACGGCCATCGGGCTGGCGGGGGATACTGCCGCGTCAGACCCGAAATATCCTGACCGGACCAGGTCATCTCATTTACCGTTCTACTTGAAACTCGACGGAGATTTCCGGGGCAATACAAAATTGCCGCTGACCTTCGCCCCGGCGATCATCGACACACCGGGGATGGAAGTTTCCGACATCATCCAGGCGGCTGGAATCTCTGGGCCAGAGCAGGACGAATTGCTGCTGGACACGACCATCGAGTTGACGAGTGGGTCGCTTGCCTCTCATGGCGATGAAAATGATACCAGCGAGAAGTGGCTGACCTGGGGCTCGCTTGAATTCGGTCTGCCAGAGTCACTCGAAGCGGAAAACGGGAATCCAAGTACTTTGCGCCTGATGCTCCGCGGGGAGTGGGCCGAGCACCATCGCAATCTCTACCCCGAAATCGATCTGCGGCTGCACAAGGTCAAGGTGCGGTTCTCAGCGGCGGTCGACCTCTCAGGTGCTGACCTGTCCGCAGCGTTCGATGCTGAAAGTGACGCAGAGGACAGACTGCACCGCGACACGGCCGCGCTCATCCACCGCTTCGGGGGCGAACCAATCGAGTGCGATCTGCGCATCCGGCACAAGACCATGCCCGGTCGCAATGCGGTAACACGACTGGAGGTCCGTTCCACTAAGGTCTCCGGCAAGTGGGGCCCCAAAGCGCTACATGTGCAGCTTCGTCCCTTCATGGTGGCTCAAACCGAGCCGCCGAGCCTCGATGCCGAGGCCGGCGAATTGATTGCGGTTTGGAGTAGCGATGACGGCGAAGGTGCCCAGTGGCGCCTGCCCGACGCCAATGTGGAGGTCTTTCTCCCGCCTCAGGCTGTGGGTGAAACCATGGAGCGTGGCGTGCGGTTCTGGGGCGAGGATGATGACAAGCCAAGCCCTGAGGTCAACCCGGAGAAGGTCCTGAGGTTCCGCTTCTCGCCGCCCACCGAGCTGACCCTGCGTCCCTCGCTGCAACCCCGACGCTACAACCGTTCACCCGCCAACGTGGCCAAAGTGCTTGAACAGGCCAGGGTGACGTCCTTTGTGACCGAGATCGCCTACCCGATCCAGACCACCTTCAAGGCATCAGGTCGAGACGCGCTGCCCGATGTGCGCGTCAAGGAGACCGTGGGGTATATCGGCCGAACCGGACAGAATCTGCCGACGCGTTCGTTTTCAGTTGATGTTTGGTCCGCGGAGGACATCGCAGACGTAAAGGGGCATATCCGGGATCTGCTCGCGAAAGCGCCAGCCGACTACCTGACCGGTTTGATCCCAGAAGCGTTGACCAATGCGGGCAGTGATGAAGCCCTCGACCAACCCCCGCAAGAGCTGCAGCGGCTTCTGAAGCAGCTGAATCACATGGCGAGCGCACACACCGCAAACCGGCGCAACTTCGCCGCGCGGCTGGCGCAGTACCACCTATACGACCCGTTCCGCCCCGACGGCGCGTTGGCCTTGTTCCAGGGCCTCAGCTTTCGAATACGCGATACCGAACACGGTGCCGCACCGCTGCGCAATCCACTCCCGAAATGGTCACTTGATCGTGCCGAAGACAGCCAACCTAGGGCGAGCGCGATAGGTACCGATCTGAGTCCAAAGCAGAAGGACGCCATCGAGAAGTTTTTGGACGAAGAGGCCACCACCCCACCCAACTGGTTCACGAACAGCGAAGGGGTGGGGCTGTCGATCCTCGGCGGGGTGGTCCACACCATCGAGTTCGCGTCCGAACTGATGGCCGTGCTGAGCAAGCCGGAGAGCGACATCGGCGCGATCGATCACCTGGCGTTCACCGCGCTTGGCGCGAACGCCAGTTTTCATTGCGCCTTTGACGAGGGGCGCACGGTGTTTTATGCCGAATCGCAGCATGGCCAGTTGTCGCGTTTGCTGAAGGTCCGCATCGGCCGGCTTGGGGTGTTGTGGAACAAGGCCCGCCACGTGGTGGTGTACGAGCGGAGCACGGTGCCCAGCGTGCAGTTTAAGGGCGAGCAAGAGTATAAGCGCGAGGTAGGGTCGGAGCCCGGGCAACAGTCGGCATGTACAGGTAGCCGTGGCTGGCCCATTCTTCGTAAGACCGAAGAGTACATTGAACCGGTTGAACCTCTGCGCGCTTTTGGCGCTGAGCGGCAGAAGGACGGCAGCCACACCGCGTTCATCGAGGCCAGTGAGGTCGTCAGCGCGCGCATTTACGTCAATGGCGCCTGGGGGCGAGACCTCGCGCACGGCTACGAGATTCCGCTGTGGAATCCTGAAGATGGCAGTGGCTTCTACCCCAAGCCGGAACTGGCGCTATGGGGGCAAGCGGGTGATGGCAACTGCAGCCGGCTTTGGCTGAGGGCACCACAACATGTGTTTTTTTACACCAGCACCGAACCCAACACGGGCGCCGACCCTGACCAATGGGAGGCCAAGCCAGGCGTGGATTGCCCCGTGGGCCTGCACCGCCTGCCGGCACGGGCACCGCGCAACCCGAGTCCAGCGGAGGTTCGGACGGTCCTTGACCAAGACCGTTTGCCGTCACCACGCCCCACCAGCCTGAGTCGGCCCCGGTTTGACTTTGCGGTGCTGCCGGCGGGTAAGGTCAACCTCCAGCACGGCCGGGCTGATTCCGAGATGCTGATTGACCTGGAACTGGTTGCGCTGATGCGAAGCGACAGCGCAGCGGCGCCCCCGCTGGACCAGAGTACGACAAAGGACGATTGGGAGAAGATCGTCACTTCCGTCCAGCGTGCCGAACAGCTTGCTGCCGCTGCCGATATGGAAGGGCGGATCCGCTCGAAGCTGCGGCAGGCGTTCGACCGACTTCGGTCGGCACCTGGCCAATGCGATGCCATCAAAAAAGAGATTACGGACCAAATCAATCACGAATTCGGCCAAGCCAAAGTTGATCTGGAGAGGGCCCTAGACCGTCTTGGGCCAACTCTCACGCTCCCGAAGCTGTCCACACAGGCGGCCGTCGACATCCAGCGGCAATTGCTCGCGATGGAAACGGCGCTACATGTGCCGTTCGGCGTGCTTCGGCGCGACATCGCCAGTTTGCGGGAGGCGCTGGCGGGCCTTGACGCAGAACAAACGGAAGAGATTAAAAAACTGCGATTGGCGGCTCTTAGCCAGTGGCAGGCCGGCAAGGCGCTGATCGATGGGGTGTTTGAGCAGGCTCTTGAACGTTTGAAACTAGTGAATCAAGCGCTAGAGTTAAACGCTGACAATAAACACCTTGAAGGTTTTAAGAATGCAATTGGGAAACTTAAACATGCGATCGAGAAGCCGAACAAGAATAAAATAGTCAGTGCGCTTAGCAAAGCACAGGTGGCGCTCCAGAACCTGTCTAATCATCGCCTTCTCGGCAAGACGGCAGCCGAGCTGGCTCGACTCCTACAGACTGTGCGAGCTCTGGTGGATTCTGGGGTACCTGTAGCTGAGATCAAGGAATCGCTGCACAAACTATCGACAAACCTTGACGCCTTTGCCAGGGCGCTCCAGTCAAAGGCCAACGATTTGTCGGGGGATCTTGGGAAGATTCGTACAACAGTCTCTAGTCAACTCGAAGACATTCGTGGAAACCTTGATACACCAAATGCAAAAATTGAGCTTGATATCGTCCTACGCGGTGCTCTGACTGCAATTGATAACCTGGCCGCAAGTGCCGAAGCCACGGTCGAACAACGAGAGAGCACTGTAGTAGGCGGATTCAGAAATATTGTTAGTGGTGCTGCGGAGAAAGCAGAGCGCCAGGCGGAGGAAGTCGATAAGGCTCTCGAGCAGATCAATGATGGTTTTGCAGAACTGTTGAAAGGATTCAAGGATAAGCTTGGCAATGTCTTCGCAGACTCTGGTGCGATCGGAAAAATCAAGAAAAATGCGCTAAAGCTTATTAGGAAAGTCGATTGCACCAGCCTCGAAATTTTAGCCCAAGCCGAGGCAAATCTTATCCAGACGCTGGAACAAGCCGGTGACCGCATTCGCGATGCCTTCACCGGCTACGCTTCCGATCTGCTCGACGCCGAAGCCCGCCAGCGTCTGGCTGAGCTGGAGTTGGCGGTCGCAAGCAGCGTACAACTGGCCGACAAGGCAGGCTCGGCAATCAAACTTGCGCGCGCGCTTGGGGACTTGCCAGCCCTGCCCACTTTGAGTTTCAACCTCGACCGTGCCGAGTACTTCTTCGAAGATGCGCGCAAGACCATCGAAACCTCACCCTTTGCCGCCAAGCTGCGCGAGGTGGACGCTGGGCTGAAGGAACTGGGGTTGGCAGTGCCTTGCCGGCAGCTGCTGGACCAAATGGTGCCGGACAGCATCAAGGGGCTGGACTTCAACCAGGTGTTCCGCAATGTCGGCGGAATCGACTTCCAGCGTTTGTTCAAGCGCTTCAAGTTGCCGGAGGTTTCCAGTGACCGTGTCCGGGTGACCCACGGGCTCGACAAGGTCACCCGAACTGCCTGGGTGCGCAGCCGGGTGGATTTTGCGCATGACAAACCGGAAAGCCTGTTTGATCTGGCAGGCTTTGTGTTGCGCATTGACAAGCTCAGGCTGTTGGCCAGCAACGAGGTGCGTGTAACGGCCAACGGTGAACGTACATCGGTGACCGACGCGAAGTTCACCGGAGACTGGGCCTTGCATTTCAGCGGCACGGACCTGGCGCGCTTTCGGGAGATCACTGTTCGTTACGACGGCAGCAGGCCCGATTTCGACTTTTCGCCCGACAAGCTCGAATTGCACCCGTCACTCAAACTGCTGACCGACGTGACCAGTCGCCTGTCTGCAAATGTGCCTCCGGGCGTCGAAGTGCTCAAGGACGGTCGCGGCAAACCGATTGGCGTGAAGGCCGGCGTGACCAATCAATGGCCAGGGATGGATTTGCCGCCGCTTGCCATCGGGCCCATGACGATCGCAGCCGGACTGAGCCTTCAGGTCGACGGCGCCCAAGGCGCCCTGCATATTGCAAGTCACCTTTCGGTGGGCAGCCGGCAGGAGCCGGTCTGGATTCAGATTGGTTATCTGGGTGGGGGCCTGTGGTTGGAGGCGCGTGCCTCTTACGTTGAGAGAGTGCGCTATTCGGCCAGCGTTGGCATGGCACTGGGCGCCGCCCGCAGCTTCAGCCTGGGCAGCGTCGCTCGCGGCTCGTTTGCGCTGCTGTTGTTCGTTTACCTGGAGGTGGAAGACTCCGGCGGCTCGCTCCGTGCCGGCTTCTCCATTGCCGGTAGCGCCCGCATTCTTGGCATCGCCAACGCGTCGGTCTTGCTGCTGATGGAGGTCGAGCATCGGGGTGGGCGGGGCGGTTCGCGCGGCCGCGGCATTCTAGATGTGAAGATCCGCATCAGCCGCTTCTACAAAATCCACGTGCACCGCCAGGTTGAAAAGCAGATAGGGAGCTGAAACATGGCAACGAACCACGCTTACGGCTGGATCATTACCGTATCGCCTTTGCCCAGTCCTAGAGAAGACCGCAAACGCTTTGGCATCAACCTCATCCGGCCGGCAGCTTTTCCACTTGACCCAGGCAGCCCTCGTGGACCGGAATATCCGAAAGCTGCGACCGAACTTGGTGATCTGTTCTTTCCGTGGAAATGGAAAGGCATCCAATGGCATGTCTTTGCTGAGAAAGAGGGTGCATGGACAGAGATTGCTGCCGAGTCAATCACATGCCAGGCCACCGCCAACTCAGATAAGTGCCCATCAAGCGAATCCCTTCGTGGCGCCATCGAGAATGAGATATCCGAGGCTTCCAGTAATTGCCAGTACCCGTTTTCGCAAGACATCCTCGATTACTGGGGCGAGGGCCAAACGCGGAGCCTCGTCCACTCACTGGCGCCTCTTACGCATTGGCCCGCTGTGGCTTCTGGGTCTGTGCTGCACCTGACATGGGTGATCGAAATAGCGCAAGCCAATCTGGCTGACGCTATTCAGGTGATCTGTGTGCCAGAGTTCAGCTTCGATGTTGGCGGCAAAGCGCTTGACACCGGTGAGCCGAAAGAGCCAACTCACGACACATCGTTAGATCTCCAGATTGCCGCCTACCCGACCGATTCTGTATCGATCAATATGGGCTGTGAAGCGGCGACGATAGAAGTAAATCCAAGTTGCGAGCCAAGTTTGCTGAGTCTGAAACAGGGTGAGCTGTCCCGGTCTGCCTTGCATGCACTGGTTGTGTCCCATTTGCTGCCCTTGCGTGTGCTGGCCGAGTGGATCAGGTCCCTCATTGATCAGGAAGCAGACCCCTTCAAGGGCAATGAACAGGTTAAGCAGGCGCTATCGGGTGCACTTTGGAAATCATTGGGGTTCGGTGAAGAATATGCGCCCGCATTCAGCAAGCAGTCTCCCGATATTGGTGAGCATCCGCCCTTTATTGTCGAGCTGTTGATCCCCGATGAATGGGGGAGCAAAGCAAACGACCTGAAGCAAGATGTGTCGCTCGACTATCGCAAGAAACTGAAGAATTTTCAGCTTGATGATGACGAGGCTCGCACAGCCTTTAGGCATTCGATTGACTTTCTTGCTCGCTCCCAAAACCTATCGGGCTCATATACCGCGGAGCGCCGGCAGCAATGGGCGCTGGCATCCGAGGCGTGGAGTCGGCTTGTGCAGCCTAAACAATGGCGTTTGACCGATTGGCTGGAGTTGGCCGACTTGCTGCTATCGGACCAGGGTGCCTGTGAATTCTTTGGTCCGTGGCTGGCACAAGCGCTTGGCCCCAAGTTTGCAGGCAAGCCGTGGCGCAGCTTCGCTATTGGTGAAAAAAAAGTCCTTGGAGTCCATGAGCAACTTCTTCTTCCGGGAGGTATTCGCCTCGACATGTGGCAAAGGGTAGTGGCTGCGCGGCTATCGGATGAGCAATGGAGCGCGATTGCCGCGCCCGGCGATAGCCACAATTTTTTGGCGACAGCGACGCTCAATGCAGTTCACGAACTCCTTTGTTTGCCGGGACGCGACCCGCAGCTTTTGGGTGCAGAGGGGGCTTCGCTTGCAGCGCAGGTTGAACATCAGGTTGAGCAGTTTTCCCAGCAACGTACTGCGCAATCTTCCGGCGCCCGCATCCGCCCCAAAGACCGGGGAATAGAACTTCTTCTCGAATCTGAGCTATGTCAGGTCGTCACAGACGAAACGATCCGCGGCTATGCGGTCGCCCTGTGCGCAGCGATAAACACACAGAACGTCTGGAAGCCAGACCTTAAGCGAGCGCACTGGATCACGGACACGGCGCTTTGGTACAAGTCCAATGCAACGCCTAATGATGGTGATTGGTTGAAGAGCACTGGCGGCAGCGTGCTCTGGATGCACGAAACCATCGGCGCCACCGAATCCAACGGTGAGCGCGTGACCAGCGTGGAATTCACCGGTCTGCCGCTTTCTTCTACGCTTGCTAAACCCACCGGCGTCGCGTACGACCCCGATCCCGATGCGCTGGACCGCGATGGACTCAAGAGTGTGGACTTTGCGTGGCCGTGGAAGGATGTTGATGATTGCATTACAGAAGCAGACGGCACCTGCGATTCAGGAGCGGACGGCGCCCGCGATTTGCCCATGTTGGCCTATGGAGCGTACTACCGAGCGGTGGCCGTCCCCATCGGGAATGCCGGTGTCCCACTGTCTGAGGATCTGCTCGCAGCCACCGAGATTCGCCCGCACGAGTTAAGGTCTGCGAAGGAACTCGAGGAATTTACAAGTGATAAGTGGAGGACAGGGGACTTCCGTTACCTGTCGAGCCGCCGGCCTGCCGCACCGCGGGTAGTCAAGGATATGGATATCGATGAGCGCATCTACGAACTGGACGAAGACACCCAAGGGCATGCCTTTCAGAGTCAAGGCTTGACTAACCCAAACCAGGCAAGGGCCGACCCAGCACCAAACCAGGCAAGGGCCGACCCAGCACAGCCGAGCCATCGAGTGGCATTGATTGCCGGAGATGCAGTGCGGAAATGGCTCCAGCCTGATGTGAAGGAGCAATGCGAATTCACCATCACCGGTCCCGTCACCGATGCAGACTTTTGCCGCCGTTGGTTGGCCATGGACCGCATGGCCAAGAGCTTGGGTCTTCATGGCCTTTACTCACATCCGGATTTCGCAAAGGATGAGGTCACGAAGGAGGAGCTTCTGAGGCTTGACACGGAGCTCTGTGGCCGTCGTTTTGAAGGCAAGGAAGGTGGTGCTCCGCCTGACCCTAGCGTGACTGCGATTGCGGTAGAGGTCTGGAATCCTTATGAAGCGTTGGAGAAGGGTACCAATCCGCGTCACATTGAACCAGTAAAGATTGGCTTTGCGCTTAATGAAGAGCGTTTGTCATGGATCGACATCAAGTTGAAGATCCGTGTCTCTGCAACAGACGGTGGCGAATGGCGTGTTCTGCCACCAGATAAGAAGCCCCTTGAAATCAAGATCGTTCTGCCCCCTGGACAGTTCGTCAGGATTCGCGCTTACTCTCTGGTCCGCAAAGAGCACTTTGACCACGAAGGATCCGAGCAACGTTTTGCGGACGAAATCAAGGATGCCGAAGCGCCCGAATGGGGCAATTATCGAGCCTTTGGTGTACTTGAGCGCTGGGTCGAGGCGATGCCATCTTGGGATCAGGACACGAGTGACCGTCTGAACGTTGAGATTCGGGCTTGCGCGCCTGCGACCGAGGGCAACAGCGAAGATCTTGTCTCGGTCCATGCGGCCTTCAAGAGCCAACACCCACCCTACTGGATTCGCGACCTGTATCTGCAGCGCCACGAGTGGCACTGGACGGGCGGTCTGCTGCCGTTTCCGAGCTTCGGTTCGACGGATGTCAATGAATGGCTACCGAGCCTGGCCGGGGTGGAGTCTTATCGGGAGAGTGAATCGATCCGATTGGGTACGAGCTTCACTGGGGATAGACAAGAGGGCTTTGCCTGGAAACTGGGACAGGATAACCAAGAGACGTTCTTCAGACGGGCTTTGTCCAGCGGACCCCGCCCGGCGCGCTTCGAGGCCTATTTCGTCCGCCTCGTCCCTCGTTTCCGAAAATGGCTCAATGCTGGTGAGCCTGGTGGTCCATTGGGCCTGGAGTCGAAAACCTTTGCTGCCGTGGCCCTGCTTCCCGGGAGAGGATCCACCCAGGCCGATGCTCGGTTGCCGCCGCCCGTGCTGCGCTGGGCGGTGCCCCTGACGACCACACACGAAGTTGTGGGTGAGTCCGAGAGCGGTGGGCCGAAGCGAACGTCCAATGGTGTGATGCTCGTGTTTGACGAAGCGCTGCACCGAACGGACGACCTGGCTGATGTCGGTGGCCTGGGCGAAGTGATCGAGGTTGATCTGGTCGACACCCGCGACCCCGAGTACCCCGAGATCGGGGTGAATCCGATCTTTCATCCTCTTCGCATGCCGGATCAGGATGGCCCCAAACCAAAAGAACTGCGCCTTACAGCAACCCAAGCATTCGGCCTGACACACGATATCGGCCCCAATCCCAAGGTGGCGCAAACAGCCCTTGTCGTGCGACCCGAGAACGCTGGGGGGCGCTGGATCATGGCCAAGGTCCGCACGCGGCGCTTGATTCTTCCAGAGACCGAGTTTGGGGAGATCCTGCGCTTCGATAACGGAACATGGAAGTGGACCTGCCGCAAGGCGGGAGAGGATAAGGCCCCCGTCGATCTGGCTATTGATATCCAGCGACAGCAGGTTCAATCGATCAAGCTGCTGGTCTCAAGCGATGCTACTGCGGACCCAGACGAATTCGATCTCTCCCCAAAGGCGATTTCTCCAGAAACCGAGCGAGTGCTGATCACTTGGCACAAGGGGCGGTGGGGCGACGGCGTTTCGGTGTCTTGGGGCTGTCAGATTTTGGAGCAGAAGCGGGAAAACCCAGATGCATTGACTTGGAGAACTTTGCACAAGACGAGTTGCCACGAAATCGCCCAAAAAAAACAGGGGCTCAATCATGGAACCTTCGTCCACATGCAACTCTCGCTCGAGATCGAGATGAAGCAAGAGGGGGCGGTTGAGCGCGTGTCGGTATTACGTTGCAGCGACTACACGGACCCCATGTGGTTGAGTTTCATCGGAACCTTCGAGCAAAACGGCATCGGAGATCCGACGGACTACCGAGTGAGTATCAATCATGATGGTAAGAAAGAGACGCTGATTTTGAGCAGTCCGCTCCTGGAAGTGCCGCTGCCCCGGGTTCGTCACAGCAGCGAGGTCGTAGATCTGACAACGGGGGGTAGGGACGCATCCAGCTTCCACATCACCTTGATCTACCGCCAGGTGCCGGATGTCCTGAGGGGGAGATCCGGAGCGGACGGTGGCGTGCTTGAACAGGTATTCATGGCAGCTGATTCTCAGGACCCCGGCCAGCGTGAGGTTAAATTTGAGTCGTTGCCGGCTGAGATTGGTGCTCAGCTCGGCAGCGGGGCAAGGCACGCCTACATATTTTCCGTGCAGGCCGACTCGGGATTTACTGGGGGGGTTGAGGACTGGAAGGACTTGTTGAATGGGCTTTTTCCCGCAAATGGAAACGCCGAGAGCCGCCTGCGCCTGCTGCCCGAATACCTCGGGCCAATCGTTATTGACGAAGGTTGATTAGGGAGGACGATATGGAAAAAGAGGTGTCTCGCGCGGCGGTCATCGTTCTGGCGGGGAGCCGGCACGCTTGAGTTTTTCCTGGGTGGCGCTGACCGTCCGCGACGCTTAGCTAAATGAATATGGGTGTCGGTGACAATTCCCAGTGAACCCGAGTCAGGATCGTCATTGCAACAGATCGTACCAACTTATTTGCGCGCGTCAGATGACCGTCACATTCCGTTCCGACGAAGCTGGGCCTCCGAGTGGCCACCGTCATTGAGGTTTAAGAACAGCCGGAAGGGATCCGAGAGGTGGAACAATGGAGCTTGGTATCGCCATCATTGCCGTTCTCGTGGTCGCGATCGCGATCGCGGCTTTCCGTCGTACCGACAACGATAGTGGCGGGGAATCGAACGATCGCATCGCTGCACCGGATAGCGGGGCCACGCACTCCGATTCGCCGGCGGAGTCGGACATGACTTACGTCGAGGAGCTCAACTGTGAACTCACTCCTGCCGCTCGTGAACTATGGAGGACCCTGCTCAATATGAGCTTTGGAAATCGCATGCGTGCCCGAGATTATGTGTTTGCTGAGAAGGCGAAGGATCCACACGCCCCGATGGAAACGCTCATCGCGTCGGTAATTGAGGCGTGGCGCCGGGAAATCAACCGCTAGAGGCGTCATGCCAGTTCTCGAGCGGTTCCGTTCTTACCGCGGCCAACGGCGGAATACCCTCGACGGTTGCCGTAGTCGGCCCAGTCTTTCTCTACCGCGTGCATATCTGCGGACCGATCGCAGCCACGCTGACATCGTCATTTCGGGAACGCCGTCGTCCCAACGTTGCACTTCGTCATGGGATGATCGTCGCCCGTCCCATTGGCTCCAAATACAATGATCATGACCCGGCGCCAGCGCTCGAGACCCGCGAGATCTGCCTGACTGGCATAATCACTTACTCGCCAGCACGCTGAACCCGGATACCCATGCTCAGACTCGAAGAGGTCAGGAAAGACGCCGCGCTCGCCGGGATCGAACCAGGCCAGATCGTTCGCGTCATTGCCGTTGAGCCGGTTGGCACAGAAGCGCTTACTGTCGTCTACAAGACTCCTGACGGCCGCCTGGGCGAGCGCATGGTGTTTCGCAGCGACGAAGCATTGCTGTCGCTGGCCGAAGAGGGGCGTCCGTGGGCCTTCGACGCCCCCGGCGAAGCCTTCAAACTCGCCGCCGAAGCCTGGCGCATCAACCTAGCCCATCTGTTCGACCCGATGATGGCGGTGCATACGTCGAACGTCGAACCGCTGCCGCACCAGATCACCGCCGTCTACGAATCCATGTTGCCGCGCCAGCCGCTGCGCTACGTGCTGGCGGACGACCCTGGCGCGGGCAAAACCATCATGGCCGGCCTCTTCATTCGCGAGCTCCTGATGCGCGCCGACGCCCGCCGGGTGCTCATCGTTGCCCCAGGCAGCCTGGTCGAGCAGTGGCAGGACGAGATGCGCGAGAAGTTCGGGCTGGAGTTCCGCATCTTCGGTCGCGACCTGGTCGAGAACAGCGCCAGCGGCAACCCGTTCGAGGACACCGATCTGCTCGTAGCCCGAGTCGATCAGCTCTCGCGCAATGAGGATTTGCTCGCCAAACTTGAACTCACACGCTGGGATCTGGTGGTGGTCGATGAAGCGCACAAGCTCTCGGCGAACTACTTTGGCAACAAGATCAACAAGACCAAGCGCTTTCAGCTTGGCGAACTGCTCGGTGGAGTCGCCAGGCATTTCCTGCTGATGACGGCGACGCCGCACAACGGCAAGGAGGAAGACTTCCAGCTCTTCCTGTCGCTTCTCGACTCCGATCGCTTCTACGGCAAGTTCCGCGATGGCGCCCACAAAGTGGATGTGTCCGATCTCATGCGCCGCATGGTCAAGGAAGAGATGCTGCGCTTTGACGGCACCAAGCTCTTTCCGGAACGGCGCGCCTACACGGTCAATTACCGCCTCTCGGATCTGGATGCTGCGCTGTACACCGCGGTCACCGATTACGTGAAGACGGAGATGAACCGCGCCGATCAGCTTGAAGACGGCGCGCGCCGCGGTACGGTCGGTTTCGCGCTCACTGCGCTTCAGCGCCGGCTCGCTTCCAGCCCCGAGGCCATCTACCAGTCATTGCGTCGTCGTCGGGCCAAGCTTCAGCGTCGGGTCGAGGAAGAGAAACTGCGCCAGCGCGGTGAAGTGCTGGCGGACAGCGTGTTCGGCAATGGCGCCGGCGACGATATCTGGGACGCGCCCGACAACCTCACGCCAGAAGACTACGAAGAGTTCGAGGAATCCGTTGTCGATCAGGCCACCGCGGCCCGCACCATCGTGGAACTGCAGGCCGAGATCGTCATTCTCGACGCGCTGGAAGAGCAGGCCCGCCAAGTGGTGCATTCCGGCCAGGATCGCAAGTGGGACGAACTCTCGCGCCTGCTGCAGGACACGCCCGAGATGCACGACGCCGATGGCCGTCAGCGCAAGCTCATCGTCTTCACCGAACACCGCGACACCCTCAATTACCTCGCCGTAAAGATCCGCGGCGTGCTCGGCAGCGAAGAGGCGGTGGTGCTCATCCACGGCGGCGTCAAGCGCGAGGACCGGCGCAAGGTGCAGGAGCTCTTTCGCAACGACCCGGTGGTGCGCGTGCTCATAGCCACCGACGCGGCCGGCGAAGGCGTGAACCTCCAGAACGCCAATCTGATGGTCAACTACGACCTGCCGTGGAACCCCAACCGAATCGAGCAGCGCTTCGGGCGCATCCACCGTATCGGCCAGACCGAGATCTGCCACCTGTGGAACATGGTCGCCAATGAAACGCGTGAAGGCGACGTCTTCCAGCGCCTCTTCGACAAGCTCGAAGTCGAGCGCAAGGCCCTGGGCGGGCGGGTGTTCGACATCCTCGGTGAAGTGTTCGAGGAAAAGAGCCTGCGTGAACTCCTCATCGAGGCCATCAAGTACGGCGAAGACCCCGCGCGCAAAGCCGAGCTCTTCCGCAAGATCGAAGGCGCCCTCGACACCGACCACCTGCAGACCATCATCCGCCGCAACGCGCTGTGCGAAGAGGTCATGGACTCGCAGCGCCTCTATGCGGTGAAGGAAGAGATGGAAAAGGCCGAAGCCCGCAAGCTGCAGCCCTACTTTATCCGCGCCTTCTTCAATCAGGCGTTCCAGTCGCTCGGGGGCGAACTGCGTCCGCGTGAAGCCGGCCGCGCAGAGATCACCCATGTGCCGGCCATCATCCGCGAACGCGACCGCCAGATCGCCGGCCGCGACCGGCGTTACAACGAGCCGGTGCTGCGCCGCTACGAGCGAGTCTGCTTCGAGAAAGACCACGTTCGCGTGCCCGGTCGGGCCGAGGCCAAGATGGCGAGCCTCCTCCACCCCGGCCACCCGCTGATGCAGTCCGTCACCGACATCGTGCTGGAACAGCATCGCAACAAGCTCAAGCAAGGTGCGGTGCTGGTCGACCCCGCAGATCTGGGGCTCACGCCGCGGCTGATGTTCATCGTCGATCACGCGGTGAAGGAAGGCGCGGACCAAAACCGCATCGTGTCGCGCCGCATGCAGTTCGTTGAGATTGCCCCCGACGGCCAAGCCATTCATGCCGGCTGGGCGCCACACCTCGATCTTGAACCCATCGCCGCCGACGATCTGGCCCGCATCCGCGACGTACTCGATGCCCCCTGGGTCGCCACCGGCCACGCCAACCAGCTCGAACAGCAGGCGCTCGCCCACGCCTCCACTCATCTCGTGCCGGAGCACTTCGAGGAAGTCCGCGCCCGCCGCGTGCAGCAGGTCGACAAGACGCTCGCCGCGGTGCATGAGCGCCTGGTGAAGGAGATCAACTACTGGCAGGACCGTTCGATCAAGCTCAAGGACGACGTCGCCGCTGGCAAGCAGCCGCGCCTCAACTACGACAACGCCCTTCGCACCCTGGACGAGCTCTCCGCCCGGCTGCAGACTCGCACCGCCGAGCTGCGGGCCATGCGCCATGTCATTTCCAGCACACCCACCGTGGTTGGCGGCGCGCTGGTCATCCCGCAGGGGCTGTTGCTTCAGCGTCGTGGCGAACCCGGCTGGAGCGCAGACGCCGCCGCCCGCGCCCGCATCGAGGCCATTGCCATGCAGGCGGTGATGAATGCCGAGCGCGCCCTCGGGAATGAGGTCATCGACGTGTCCGCGCAGAAGTGCGGCTGGGACGTCACTAGTCTGCCCAAGCCAGTCGATGGCCGCCTGCCGCCCGCCCGCCACATCGAGGTCAAGGGCCGGGTAAAAGGCGCCACCACCATTACCGTGACCCGCAACGAGATTCTCTACGGGCTCAACCAGGCCGACAAGTTCATCCTGGCGGTGGTGCTGGTCGATGGCGACGATGTGGAGGGTCCGTACTACGTTCGGCGGCCGTTCGTGCAGGAACCGGACTGGGCGGTGAGCAGCATCAACCTTGACCTGAGCCAGTTGCTTGCCAGGGCTTCGACTCAACAGGTGGTGGCCGAATGACCGAGGAAGCCGAGGTTACGCGGGCGCACTGCAATCTCTGTGGTCATGAGACCAAGCATGACGTACTTCTTGTGAAGACGCGAAAGGACTCTGAACTCGTCGACTCCTATCAAGGGATCGTGGTTAGCTGGAGCAGGACGCATACATTGCTTGAGTGCAGGGGATGCGAGGAAGTCACCTTGCTTCGCTCGACTTGGTGCTCAGAGGATTTTCCGGAGGATGGGCCTTCTGAAACGTATTTCCCGCCCCGAGTCTCCCGGCGCAGACCTGCATGGTTCGACGAGTTGCCCTCAGAGTATGCCGGGCTGTTGAAGGAAATCTACACGGCTTTGCATGCCGACAGCCGGCGGCTCGCGATGATGGGCCTTCGCGCCGTTATTGATCTCTTCATGGCGAGAAAGCTGGAGGGGAGCAGTGGTTTTGCCGGCGGTCTGAGACAGCTCGTAGCGCAGAACTACATTACCAGTCGCAGTCTTGAAATCGTTGAGGCTGCCGTTGAGGCGGGCCACGCATCTGCGCACAGGGCTCACAACCCAACTGCAGCACAGGTTAATGCCGTTATGGATATCGTCGAGAATCTGATTCAGCATGATCTGCTTGCCGAATCGGCAGCAACGTTGCGCCGCTCCATTCCTGCGCGAACGACCAAGGCAGATGCAGGATCAGCAAAGAAGGAGGCGTCGGAATGATTTCGCTGACGCTGCCGTTCGTGTCGGCTGTGACTTGTGCCGGCCAGTCCCGTCTGCACAAAGAGAAACGCCTCCACAAGGGAGGCGTCGGACCGGAGATGCGATCTCCGGCGGGGTTAATCAACCCAATTATGGACATCTTGTCCGCAGGGGTCAAGGCGAACCTAGGCCACCAAGTCGGAGGCCATGTATGAAGCGGGTCATGGTCTACGTTGATGGCTTCAACCTCTACTTCGGCCTGCGCAGCAAAGGCTGGCGTAAGCACTACTGGCTCGATCTTGCTGCCTTGTCGCGTTCGCTGCTGAAACCTGACCAGACGCTGGTCGGGGTTCAGTATTTCACCACTCGCATCCGTGCCAATGGTCGCAACACGGCCGACATGCAGCGGCAGAACACCTATCTGGAAGCGCTCGCAACGCTCCCAGAACTCAGTCTGTACTACGGTCACTACCTGGAGAAGAAGAAAAAGTGCCGGCAGTGTGGCGCACCGTGGACCGACTACGAAGAAAAGATGACCGACGTGAACATCGCCGTCGAACTGCTGGCGGACGCCTTCGCCGACCGATTCGACACGGCGATGCTCATCTCTGGCGATAGTGACCTGACCACGCCCATTCGAAAACTCCGCGAACAGTTTCCGGAGAAGCGTGTGCTCGTCGTCTTCCCGCCGGATCGGCACTCCTTTGAACTCAAGAATTCAGCTCACGCCTGCTTTACCGTCGGCGAGGCCAAGATCCGCCAGTCGCAACTGCCCGAGACGGTGCAGCGTGCAGACGGCTTTCAACTTCAGCGCCCCGCGTATTGGCGCTAACCAAGATCGATCATGACCCCCATCAAAACCCCCAAGAAACTCATCGAAGTCGCCCTCCCGCTCGATGCTATCAATGCCGCTTGCGCATATGAAAAGATGCCAGGTATCGGAGCACACCCAAGAGGCATTCATCTGTGGTGGGCTCGCCGGCCATTGGCTGCGGCACGGGCAGTGATCTTTGCGCAGATGGTTAATGACCCCGGCTACGAACGCCACCTCGGGCGCGGGGTAAACAAGGAGAAGGCCGCACTTGAGCGCGAGCGTCTGTTCAAGATCATCGAAGACTTGGTGCAGTGGGAGAACATTAACAACGAGGAAGTGCTCACCCGTGCCCGCGAGGAGATCTGGAAGTGCTGGCGCGAGACCTGCGCGCTCAACAAGGGTCACCCGCAGGCGGCCGAGCTCTTTAACCCGGACAAGCTGCCCGCCTTCCACGACCCCTTCGCGGGCGGGGGCGCGCTGCCGCTGGAGGCGCAGCGCCTGGGGCTGGAGAGCTACGCGAGTGACCTCAACCCGGTCGCGGTGACCATCAACAAGGCGATGATCGAGATCCCGCCGCGTTTTGCTGGTCGTGCGCCGGTGGGGCCAGTGCCTGCGGGCGATAAGCAGGTCAGGCTGCACAACGACTGGAGCGGAGCGAGGGGCTTGGCCGAGGATGTACGCCGCTATGGCGCTTGGTTGCTGTCCGATGCCAATAAGCGACTAGGCCAGATTTATCCTCGTATCGAAATCAGTGGGAGTGTTGTTGCGGAACGCACTGATCTAGCGCACCTACAAGGGAAAGAACTGAAGCCGATCGCATGGCTATGGGCGCGTACAGTCAAGAGCCCAAACCCTGCATTCGCTCATGTAGATGTACCTCTGGTTTCCAGTTTTGTTCTATCAAACAAACAAGGGAAAGAGATTTACGTCCAACCCGTGATCAATGGTGAGAGCTATCAATTCAAGGTGGTTCTTGGAAAGCCGGGAAAGGATGCTGAGAACGGGACGAAAGTAGGGAGCAAAGGCGCGAACTTCCTGTGCCTTCTATCGAAAGCTCCCATTAGCGGCGCCTACATTAAAGCTGAAGCCAAAGCAGGTCGCATCGGACAGCGACTCATGGCAATCGTTGCCGAAGGTCCAAGGAGCCGTCTGTATCTCTCACCAACTGAAGAGCACGAGGCCGCAGCAAGCAGCGCAATCCCTCAGTGGCGGCCGGACGTCGAGTTCTTTCAACAGGCACTCGGCTTCCGAGTCGGGAATTACGGAATGAGCAAGTGGAGTGATCTATTCACCCCTCGCCAACTTGCCACGTTGGACACGCTTTCCAGTCTGATCGCGTCGGTGGTTCAAAAGGTGAAGCAGGACGCTCTGACGCAAGGCTTCGCTTGCGATGGTCGCGGGCTTGACGCTGGCGGATCGGGTGCCCTTTCTTACGCGCAAGCCATCGCAGTGTTTCTTGCTTTTGCCGTTGATCGGTGTGCCGACTTTTCGAATACTGTCACTCGATGGGTTCCGGGGAATCAAAAAGTAATGAACCTGTTTGGCAAACAGGCAATCGCAATGACATGGGATTTTCCGGAAGCAGCAATGTTGGAAAACACAGTCGGCGGATTTCTCCCCGCTGCGAGCTACATTGCAGACTGCATTCAGACCCTGCCACGCTCCGGAGGTGCTGGGTTCTCGTTGCAGGAAAGCGCATCAACAAACACCACCAGCGCAAATAAAGTGGTGTCAACGGATCCGCCGTACTACGACAACATTGGCTACGCAGACCTTTCAGACTTTTTCTATGTTTGGCTCAGGCGAGGCATAAGAGAGATATTCCCCAGTATCTTCGCAACGGTCGCGGTGCCAAAAGCCGAAGAACTCGTGGCTACGCCAGCTAGACATGGTGGGTCTGATTCTGCCGAAAGCTTCTTCTTGGATGGGATGGCGCGCGCTATCAAGCGGCTGGCTGATCAGGCTCATCCCGCGTTTCCTGTAACGATTTACTACGCGTTTAAGCAATCGGACACCAACGGAGAGGCCGGTACATCAAGCTCGGGGTGGGAGACATTCCTTGCGGCTGTACTGGAGGCCGGTTTCGCTATCACTGGGACATGGCCCCTTAGAAGCGAGCAGTCAAGTCGCATCAGAGGTTTGAGTTCCAACGCTCTCGCATCAAGCGTGGTCTTGGTATGCAGAAAACGGCGCAAAGACGCTGGGACGACGAGCCGCCGCGAGTTCATCCGCGAACTCAACGCCGTGCTACCCGAGGCGTTGATGGACATGACCCGCGGCGGCATAAACAGCCCGGTGGCGCCGGTCGATCTGTCGCAGGCCATCATCGGCCCCGGCATGGCGATCTTCAGCCAGTACGCGGCCGTGCTGGAAGCCGACGGCAAGCCGATGAGCGTGCGCACCGCGCTGCAACTCATCAACCGCTTCCTCGCCGAGGACGACTTCGACCATGACACCCAGTTCTGCCTGCACTGGTTCGAGGGCCAGGGCTGGGCCACCGGCAAATATGGCGAGGCCGACGTGCTCGCCCGCGCCAAGGGCACCAGCGTGGCCGGCCTGACAGATGCCGGCGTGGTGGCCTCCGGCAAGGGCGACCTGCGCCTGTTGAAATGGGCCGAGATGCCGCGCGACTGGAACCCGGAAACCGACACCCGCGTCCCGGTGTGGGAAGCCCTGCACCAGATGATCCGCGCGCTGAACCAGGACGGCGAAACCGCCGCCGGAGCGCTGCTCGCCCGCATGCCCGCCCGCGCCGAACCCATCCGCGCGCTCGCCTACCGCCTCTACACCCTGTGCGAGCGCAAAGGCTGGGCCGAAGACGCCCGCGCCTACAACGAGCTGATCACCGCCTGGAGCGGCGTGGAGCGCGGGGCGAGCGAGGTGGGGCATGTCGGGGCGCAGGGTAGTCTGGATATCTGATTTAGGAAGCGAGAACGATGCAGAACAAAAAACTCCCGATCCGGAAGATCGTCAGCTACCTGAACGACGACGAGGCGGAAGGTGGTGGCTTCTGGTTGCCGAACATTCAACGCCCCTTCGTGTGGAGTGAAGAGCAGATTGCGCGACTGTTCGATTCGATCATGCGCGAGTACCCGATCAGCACGTTGCTGGTGTGGAAGACCAAGGAGGCGGTGAAGCACCGCAAGTTCATCGACAACTACCGGCGCGACATCAAGCTGACCGATTTCTATGTGCCGGACAATACGCGCTCGAAGATGATGGTGCTCGATGGGCAGCAGCGCCTGCAAAGCCTTTTCATCGGTCTGCGCGGCAGCTATGAGGGGCGCGAGATGTATTTCGACGTACTCAGTGGCGGCGCGGCGGCGGCACCGGAGGACATCCGCTTCCGCTTTGCCTTCAAGGCGGCGAATCCAGGTTGGCCCTGGGTGCGGTTCAAGGATCTCGTTTTCCAGAACAACAAGTTGCCGGGCGAGATGGCGGATGCACTCACGCAGAATGCCCCTGAACCGCTGTCACAAGACGCCTTCCGCACCGTTAGCCGAAATGTCGAGCGGGTACGGCAGGAGTTTGTGACGGACGACAACATCACCTTCCAGGAGCTGGATGGCATCGACAACCCGGATGCCTACCGCGTGGATGACATCGTCGAGATCTTCATCCGCGCCAACTCCGGCGGCACCAAGCTGGGCAAGTCGGACCTGTTGTTCTCGTTGCTGACTTCGAGCTGGGACGAAGCCGATGGGGAAATGGAAGCGCTGCTGGAGGATCTCAACCAAGGGGGATTCGATTTCGATCGCGACTTCGTGCTGAAGTCCTGCCTGACGATACTGGGCAGGGGCGCGCGCTACGAGGTGGGCAAGTTCCGCGACGGCAAGACCAAGGAAGAGATCATCGCCAAGTGGGACGAACTGGCCGAAGCGATCAAGGCGGTGCGGGATCTGCTGGTTGCCAAGACCTACATCCGTTCCGACCGGGCGATGCCATCCTATTTGGCGTTGATCCCGCTCATCTACTACCGCTTCCACTACCCGGCGAAGTTCGCGCTCAATCGGGACATGGCGGCCTACCTGCTGCGGGTGCTGGTGACGGGGGTGTTCGGTGGCAGCCCGGACAACCTGATCGACAAGCTGGTGCGCAACATCCAGGAGCAACAGGATTTCGTGCTTTCGGAGATCTATGGTGTGATCCGTGCGGAAGGGCGCAGCCTGGAAATTACGCCGGCGGTGATCTTCGACCAATACTACGGGTCGAGGACGATCCACCTCTTCTTCAACCTCTGGTATCGGGACTTCGACTATTCGCCCGCATTGGATGCAAACGGCCCACAGGTGGATCACATCTTCCCGCAGAGCCTGCTGAAGACCGTGAAGGACATCAACCCGGAGAGCGGCAAGCGCAACATCCTGCACTACCGTGCTGAGCACCGTGACCAGATCGCCAACTGCATGCTGCTGACGGCCGATGAGAATGGGTTCGCGGGCAAGTGCGACACGCCGCCGGTACAGTGGTTTGACCGTTCCCGATTCGTCACGGATGAGGAGCACAAGCGCTATCTGCAGATGCACCTGATTCCAGAGGACCCAGCATTGTGGGCGCTGGAACGCTACGACGACTTCATCGCCGCCCGCAGGGCACTGATCAAGGATAAGTTCGCCTACATGCTGCGCAAGGACCAAGAGGTGCTGGCGTGAGCAGTGCAGTGCGAGGAGTCTGTTGCTTTTTGAGGCAGCTGGCAGGGAGGGTGGTGGTATGACTCAGGCGGATAAGGCGGATATGGCTGATGCGATCAGCGGTGACACTGCCTTCGACGTCTTTGCGTCCGATAGCCCTGTTGCGCACAAACAGAAAGCCCTCAAAGCCTTGATGCGGGAGAAGCTGATTCCCAAACAGGCGGATGACGCGCGTTTCAAGGCGGGGTTGGCGCAGCTGACGCAGGTGGCGGTGGACCGCACGGAAGAACCGGAAACCCGTCTGCTGGCAATTGCCTGCGTGGTTCATGCCGCGCAGATGGTGAAGCGGCTGCAGCCGAATCTGCAGCCGTGGCTGGCGCCCGCAATGGGGGAGGACTTCCCGCCATTGCAATTGCTGAAGGAGGCTGACGATCGGCTGAACGTTGCGCGTGCCTTGGCGCTGGCGGACGGTACCTGGTTGGCCGCGTATCTTGCGGATGCGATTGCATACGAGGAGACCGGCGAGAAGGCACGCGAGGAGTTGATTGCTGCCTTACTGGCGCGCAGTGAAACGCTGGCTGAGCTGTTTGGGCGTGTGGCGCAGGCTATGGCCGGGGTCAGACCCGAAACCGAGAAGCCGGGCGATTCCATCGGCCGCCGGCAAGCGCGGACGCTGTCAGCCCTGCGTGCATTGATTCCGACATCCGAGCTGGAAGCGGGTGATGAGTTGGGTAAGGCGCTGCATGCGCTGGTGAGCTTGCCGCTGCGGGCGGTTGGCCGGCCGAAGGAAGAGAAGGTCCAGCATGAACTGGCGGAAGAGGTGGTGTTGCTGACGCACGAGATCGTGCGGTCGCGCTTCTCGGTGGCGACCGATCCGGCGGTTTTCCAGGCGGTGGCCTACTGCCGGCAGATGCTGGGCGGCAGTACCTGGCCGGACGCGCTTCAGGGCGCCCTGTCTTTGTTGGTCAAGGATGTGAGGGAGGCGCTGATTCTGCTGGGTCGGCAAGGCGTGCGTGACCAAGGTCTCTTGGAGCAGCTCGACATGCTGTGCAACTATCCACTCCGGGCGCGCGCGATAGCGAAGGAGATTGCGGAACGGCATCCGGAGCTGGATGAGGACACCCGGCAATGGCTCATCCATGGCCGCGTTGTCGCCAAGCGTGAGGCCAGCAGTACCGCGCTGGAGGCGGCGGCGCGCGAGGCGGATGTGGCAATCGGGCTGGCGCTGAATGCGGCCAGGGAAGCCCGGCAGGCGGTTGCGGGCGTGAAGGAACCGGTGATCTCGGTGCTCGATATCTACGAGCAGAGCCTGGTGAGCGTTACGCAGGATTGCTTCCAGCGTTTCGAAGGGTTGCTGTTGCAGATGGACCAGGTTGCCCAGCAGCGGAGCCTTGCGTTGTACGGGGAGGTTGGGCAGGAGGTCGATTTTGCACCGAAGTATTTTCAGGCGGTGGGTGAGGTGGCGCGCCAGAAGGTTGTCATCCGCCAACCGGCCGTGGTGCGCATACGTAAGGATGGAACGGCGGGCGACGTGGTGTTGAAGGGATTGGTCGAATAACTCAGAACGAAGTTGGGGAGGGGCAGGTGAATCCGGAGATTGCCAGGTTTCTGCTGGAGAGCTTGATCGAGCGTATCGATCGCAATGCCATCGGCACGATTTCGTCTGCAGAGCGTGAGGCGCTGGGGGTCGCCTTGGGTCTGCTGCGCGGAGGGGCCGCCGGCCCAACCCCGAAACCCCCTGAGACACAGACTCCCATGCCGCCAAGTCCGCCGCCTCTTGCCGGGGGGGCAACCGTTTCCGCGCCAACTCCTCAGGAGGAGGCGCCTGTTCTAGAGTTGCCGGAAACGCCTCAGCCGCAGGTCGCACTGGTCACGGATGCGTTGGACAGGAGCACGCCTGACGACCCCGATGTGCTGCTTTGCCTGGACTTTGGGACGGCCATGTCCAAGGCGTTTGCGCAATCGGACGATGGTCAGCCGTTCGAGCTCGAACTGGGCGCTCAAGCCGGAGGTGAAGGCTATGCAGTGCCGTCGTCGGTTTTCATCACTGATGGCGGCAAGGTGCTATTCGGTTTCGATGCTGTGGATGCGAGTCAGGAGCTGTCTGACTCCAACCGGGCTCGATTGGATTCGATCAAGAGTTGGCTGAGTCAGCGCTCGGACGGAAATCTTGATGCTTACCCGTTGCGCGCCGAAATGAATCCGACCCAGGTCAAGCTGACCGAAGGCGATCTGATCCGGATCTATCTCGCGTACTTGACCGATCTGGCGGTGTCGCAGGTCCAGACCTGGTCGGTGGAAGACACGAAAGGCCCACTCTCTCGATATGTGCGTCGGCGGTTTGCGCATCCGTGCTGGCCGTCATCGGCGCAGAAGTCGTGGGCGGACCGTTTGATGCGCCACTGGATGGCCGAGGCCCAGATTCTTGCCGACACGTTTCACGGTCGGTGGGAGGGCGGCCTCGATGTGGCGGAAGTTAAAGATGCTGTCGATCAGGTGCGTGCCTTGGAGCGGCGACCGGAGTATCTGATCGCCGACGGTGTGCCCGAGCCCGTGGCCGTGGCGGCCGGTGCGCTCGTCGACGGCGAGGACAAGCGTCTTCCTTTCATGGTGATCGACGTAGGCGCGGGTACGACCGATTTCGGGCTCTTCCTGCTTCGCGAGGATGAGCAGCGCGAAATCACGCGTGTGTTTCAGGTGCCGGGATCGATCAAGGCCCTGATGCAGGCAGGCGATCGGATTGACATGATGCTGAAGAAGTTCATTCTGGATGCCCAGGGTGTCGACCTGACCGAGCCTCACGGCCGACTTGTGGCAGCCGATCTGAGCCGTCGAATTCGTGGGTTGAAGGAGCGCTTGTTTGCCGACACCTCGGTCCAGTATGTGCTTAGCGACGGTACGCTCGGGAAGATTGAACTCGATGATTTCATGGCGTCGCGGCCGGTCAGGGAGTTTTCCGAGCGTGTCGATCAAGGTTTCCGGGACGTGCTGGAGGGGTTGCACGACACCTGGATCAACTACCTGACCAAGACCGACCTCACGGTGATCCTCACCGGTGGCGGCGCAAGCCTGCCGATGATGCGCGCACTGGCTGAGGGCTGGGTGGAAGTGCGTGGAAAGCGGATTGCGCGCAAGGTAGTCAATCCGCTGCCGAGCTGGATTCGTGACGATAGTCCGGATCTGGAACCCGTTTATCCGCAGCTGGCCGTGGCGATTGGCGGCGCGGCGCATGAGTTGCCCGAAACGGTCGATGGCCCTGAAGCTTTCGCGGGCGGTGGAGGTCGAGCCGCCTACGAGGTCGGGAATCTTCAAGTGAGTGGGGCATAACCCATTTTGAACATCGAATGATCGCGGTATCGAAGTTGCCGAAGCTGTGAGTTTCGGTCGCTTCATGGGAGATGAAAGGGATGAGTTTGAAACCGTGGCGTGAGATCGCCGTTCCGCACGAGGACGTGCTCAAGGGCACATTCCAGCAGGCCGAGTTCGCGGCTGATCTGTCTCGCGTGCATCTGGGTACCGCGACCGCCGAGTATCAGGATCCGTCGCTGTTCTTCCAGCGCACGTTCATTACGGAAGGCATGCGCCTGCTGCTGGATTCAGTGGTTCGGCGTCTGAGTGGGCGTGGCGGCGATCCGGTCATTCAGCTGCAGACCGCCTTTGGCGGCGGCAAGACGCACACGATGTTGGCCGTGTACCACTTGGCCAAAGGCGAAGTGACGGCGTCGAACATGCCGGGGATTCCATCGATACTTAATGCGGCTGGTGTCGTGGAGATGCCGCGGGCGCGCATCGCGGTGCTCGATGGCATTCGCTTGTCGCCCAACCAGCCGATTCAGCGCGACGGGCAGGCGGTGCGCACGATCTGGGGTGAGCTGGCGTGGCAGTTGGGTGGTGCCGAAGGCTACGGGATGGTGCGCGAGGCGGACGAGTCCGGCACCTCACCGGGCAAGGGCGTGCTGGCGGACCTGCTCGGACGCTTTGCGCCTTGCGTGATTCTGATCGACGAGTTGGTCGCGTATATCCGCCAGTTCGAGGAAGGCAAGACGCTGTCCGGCGGATCATTCGATTCCAACCTGAGCTTTATTCAGGCGCTGACCGAGGCGCTGAAGGCGGTGCCGACGGCGGTATTGCTGGCCTCGCTGCCCGAGTCCGACAAGGAAGCTGGCAGCCAGCGCGGGGTGAAGGCGCTGGCGACGCTGTCGCATTACTTCGGCCGGGTGCAGGCGCTGTGGAAGCCGGTGTCGTCCGAAGAAGCTTTCGAGATCGTGCGCCGCCGTCTGTTCTCAGACATCAACGACAAGCTCGGTGCGGAGGCAGTGTGCCGTGCGTTTGCCGATTTCTACATCGCCAACGCCGCGGACATGCCGCACGAAACCCAGGAGGCGCGCTACTTCGAGCGCCTGATGCATGCCTATCCGATCCATCCCGAGGTCTTCGTGCGCCTGTACGAAGACTGGTCTTCGCTCGACAGCTTTCAGCGTACCCGCGGCGTGCTGAAGCTGATGGCGAAGATCATTCACCGGCTGTGGAAGGACAACAATTCCGACCTGCTGATCATGCCGGGGAGCCTGCCGCTGTACGATGCGGACACCCGCAACGAGTCGATCTACTATCTGCCGCAGGGTTGGGATCCGGTACTGGAGCGCGACATCGACGGCGAGCGGGCTGAGACGACGGATCTGGAAAGCTTGGATACCCGCTTGGGTAGCGTACAGGCGTGTCGGCGCACGGCGCGGACGATATTCCTGGGCAGCGCACCGACCACGGCGAGCCAGATGGTGCGAGGCATCGAACTGGAGCGGGTGCTACTGGGTGTCGCGCAACCAGGGCAGCAATTGGGGGTGTTCAAGGATGCGCTGCGTCGCTTGAATGACCGTTTGCACTATCTCAACTCCGGCAACAATCGATTCTGGTTCGACACGCGTCCGAACCTGCGCCGCGAGATGGAAGACCGCAAGCGGCGCTTTCAGGACAAGGACGATGTGATTCCGGCGGTGCGCGACCGTGTGCAGCGAACCTTGGCGCAAGGCGTGTTCGGTGGCGTGCATGTGTTCACCGCCAGCGCCGACATTCCCGACGACTGGGCGCTGCGCCTGGTCGTGCTGCCGCCGACGGCCGGCTACAGCCGCAGCGGGGATCAGTCGGCGATCCGCAACGCCACCGAAATCCTCAAGCAACGTGGCGAGCAGCCACGCTTCAAGCAGAACCGGTTGATCTTCCTGGCCCCGGATGCGGACAGCGTGAGCCGCTTGAAGGACCAAGTGCGCTCCGTACTGGCTTGGCAATCGATTGTCGCCGACATCAAGGACCTGAAGCTCAACCTTGACCAGTACCAGGCCCGCCAGGCCAGCCGCAGCCTGGATGACGCCAACGAGGCCCTGCGCGGGATGGTGAAGGAAACATACCGCTGGTTGCTGGCTCCGGCGCAGTTTGCCGAGCGCGGTAAGGGTTTGTCGGAACTGCAATGGGAGCCGTTTCAGATCAATACCGGCGCACAGAACCTGACTCAAGAGGTTGAGCGCGTGCTGCGTGAGAACGAGCTGCTGATCACCGAGTGGGCGCCCATCCACCTGCACAATCTGCTGAAAGCATGGTTCTGGAAGGACGGCCACGCCGAGGCCAACGCGTTGAACGTGTGGCAGCAAACCTGCCAGCAACTGTACTTGCCGCGCTTGCGCGACGACGGAGTGTTCCACAACACGCTGGCAGCGGGCGCAGAGAGCCGAGATTTTTTTGGTGTCGCCCAAGGTAAGGACGGAGATCGTTACCTGGGCTTCAGTTTCGGCCGGCGTACGACACCGATCTTGGATACGTCGCTGATTCTGCTCGAGCCGGCTGCTGCTACCGCGTACGCAGAAGAGGAGCAGCACGCGCGCGAAGCAGTTCAGTCGCCAGGATCAGGGGGCGGAACCGTCGTTTATCCGACTGGCGGCGGGCGCGGTGATACGAAGACCGAAGACTCCGGACGTGGCGTCGGCCCGATGGTAACAGCACCGCCACAGGACGGCGCAAAGCGAACGCATTTCTTCGGCACGATCGATCTCGATCCGGTCCTGGCGAAGAAGCAGTTCGCCGAGATCGTTGATGAAGTCGTATTGAACTTCACGGCAAAACCGGGGGTGAAGGTGCGGATCTCTATCGAGATCGATGCCGAGACTGACTCAGGATTCGACGATGGGTTGCAGCGGGCGGTGCGGGAAAACTGCGGTGTGTTGAAGTTCAAGAACGCCGAGTTTGACTGAGGGAGTGAACAAGTGACTTCTGAGCCTGAACGGTTTCTGGCCCGTCAGGGTGCAGACTCATTAACTGCTCGGCGATGCCGCAAGAGATGGGGGTGTGCGTGAGAGCCGCAAATCGACATTGGGTTGTCGGTTCGGTTGCATCGCTTCTGTCCTTGAGCGGGTTGAAGCCGACTCACCTCATTCGATCAAGGAGCCTCGTTTGAAGAGCGCATTATTCGTCGACTTCGACAATGTTTATTCCGGGCTTCGGAAGCTCGACCAATCGATAGCAGATCAGTTTGCGCTCAAGCCGCAACGTTGGATGCAGTGGTTGGTCGAATCCTTGGCAGCGCCAGAGCATGCGCCGCCGGGTGCGAGACGCCGAGTGCTGGTGCGCCGGTGCTATCTTAATCCCCAAGCGTTCCAGCGCTTTCGTCCGTCATTCAACCTTGCGGGATTCGAGATCATTGACTGTCCCGCCCTCACCGGCGAGGGCAAGACCAGCACCGATATCCACATGGTGCTCGACATCATTGATCTGCTGCAGCATGAAGCGCATTACGACGAGTTCATCGTCTTCTCTGCTGATGCCGATTTCACGCCGGTCCTGCGCAAGCTGCGTCGCTGGGATCGGCGCACCACGGTGCTTGCCATCGGCTTCCCGTCGGCAGCCTATCGGGCTTCGGCGGATCTGCTGATTGATCAGGACGAGTTTGTTCGAGAGGTGCTTGGATTCCGGGACGCCGATGAACCTTCGTCAGACTCCGAAGATAGCTCGGATGAGGGAGTTGTCGTTGAGCACGCTCTGGCACTCAAGTCGGTTGATACAGCCGTAGTAGAACCGGACTACGCGGGCGTCGTGCGTGCCGCCGTGGCGAGTATCCAACAACCACTTGCTTGCGCTCGACTGGCGCAGATGCTTATCGACCGGGACAACACGATCATCGAGGACTGGAAGGGTACGGGTTCGTTTCGCAAGTTTCTCGAGTCTCTTGATCTCAAGCCGTTGAAGATCGATTGGAGCACAGCTGGCGGCCGCATTTTCGACCCGAGTCGAAAGGCCAGCGGGGGTAATCAGAGAAACGGTAAGTCGAGCGGAGCTTCGCTGGCGGAGTGGGGCAAGGATGCGGGTGTTTTTCCAGTCGCGAGCCAGACTCACGACGTGACCGGGGCGCCGTTACTCACACCCGATACCTATCGGGCCCTCTTTCGTGCGATAGAGCAGGATGTCAGCGAGCAGTCATTCGAGTTGAACCAAACGGGCAAACGAGTGCGCGACCGGATGCGGGATGCCGGGCTGCCTGTTAGTAGGGCAGATGCAACTTGGGTGGTTCGCGGCCTGCTGTTGCGTGGGCATCAGTTCGGTAAGGGGCGTGATGATGCCGCCAACCTGTCTAAGGCACTGGCCGACAACGTGCGTGCCCTGTGTTTGCGTGAGCAGATGACGATCGACGCCCCCACGGATGATGCGATCCGTCGTTGGCTTTCCGACGGGCTGTGAGCTGAGGAGCAGCTTCAGCATCAGCAACTCTTAGCTTTGACGATTCCGATCGATCGGTAGTGTTTGATGAGGGGGCGTCTCCGCTGGGTGTGCGCATCCGGCGGTCCTTCTTCGCCCCAAAAACCTGCGCCAGTCGCTATACCCGACTCAACCCAGAGTCTGCGCGACACCAATAACGACATTGCGGTCTCCCGACTGTAAATCGGGAGAAGATGCGATGTCAGAAAAGGTCAATAAAATCAGTAGTGTGTATCGCTGTCGTTATTCGGACTGGAGTCCCGATAACGACACCTCCAAGGTCACCGGTTACGCGTCTTTTACGCCGGCAAGCGCGGGCTCATTCACCTTGGAGCTCGACATGTACACCTACCAACAACTGGATCTGGAACTCAAACGTCATTTCGGTTTCGATCCCGAGATGACTTCTCCGCCCGGCGGAAAGCAGCAGCAATATCGCAACCATCTCTCTGCATTGAACGGCTTTCTCAGTTCGATGGGCAAGGACATGGATTCCCTTGTCGGGCTCGAATTGGGCGGCCGCTTCGAGCAGACGCTCGCAAGTTATCTCGCGCAGATCAAGGTCGGGGAAAAGACCCGCCGCGACCGAAAGTCCCAAATGGTCCGGATCAAGAAAGTCTACGATCGCGTAAGTGTCGCCCTGGAAGAAGGGCGACTCAGCGACCAAAACGAGACCCTGCAGAGCGTGCTTCGAGTCGCCTTCGCGACGCTTGGAATCGCGCCGAAGACGTTCGCCAAGAACCACGTGATATCGGTCTCCGCGCTTCAGCGATGGCTGCGCGGCGCAGAGCCGAACCGTCGCGGGTTGCCCGAGCTGAGAAGGCTCGAGCTTGCCCTTGGAATGGAGCGAGATGCGCTTGTACGCCTGACAAGTCATGGCCCGGCGGTAGGGCCGAGGGTGAAGGCATCGATTGGCGACCGCGAGAGGGTGACGACGCCGAAGCACAAGATCGCGCATCGAGAGTTGGTCGCCGTGTTGCGTGCTGATCGCTACAGTCTCCCGGAGTCCGAAATGGGCGAGCAGCTTGTGTCTGAATGGCGAGGATTGCTGAAGTACAAAACTGCGGTTTGTCCGTCACTCAATCGAAGCCGGCGCGGCAGCTGGGGTTTGGTGCCGGCTGATGCCTCCCGCGTCGCTCCTTCGCCGCTGGTCATGGTCGGCGGGTCCTGCTCGATGACCGCGATGTTCTTTCTGAAATCTGTGAGGGGATACCTGGGATTCCTGGCTCGCCCTGCTGAGCGTGGCGGTGGCGGTAGGACGCGCGATGACGTGCAGACACTCGCGTGGCTGTCGGATGGCGATGGGCTGCAGGCCTACCTCATGTTCAAGACCGAACGGTCTCAGGGGTTGATGCATCGCGGGCAAAAAACATTCGCGAGCACCGTTGCCGGTCTGCTCGTCAAGGAGTCGGGCTATCTTTGGCAGTCTCCGCAGCTTCGCATGTCATTGCCCGAAGATGCTCGACCGGACAGTGATGAGGCGTGGCGGCGCCAGTGCGAGCGCGCATACGACGTGATGATTGCTTGGGCGGGGAAGTGCAGGGATACGAGCCGACTGCCCGAAGAGCCCATCTCGCACTTGCTCGATCTCGAACAGCCGATGCTCCCTGTGCTGCGGGCAATTGAGGACATCAGAGCTGCAGCTGCATTGGAACTGCCGGGTAGTGTGCGGCGTGCAGTGCTGCATCGCGACGCCCTCCTCCTTGCGCTGTTGATCACGAATCCTTTGCGGGAGCGTACCCTGTCCGCACTCAAGTACAGCAAAGCCAATACCGGAAACGTCTATCGATCCGGCGGCACATGGCGAATTCGGCTGCAAAGCGCGCTGCTCAAAACCGGGCGAAGTGGTGATGGACGTCGCTACGATGTAGCGGTCGCGGGCTGGGTCGGCGAACTCATCGACGAGTATGTGGCCGAGCACAGACTCGTCATGCTCGCCGGCAAAGAGAGCGATGCGTTCTTCGTTGGCTGGAGAACGACGCGGATGTCATCGCTTAGCAAGCGCGTGTTCACGCTGACGAAGCGGTACATACCCGATTCGCCGGGGTTTTCCGCACATGCTTTCCGGCATCTTGTCGCGACCACCTTGCTGAAGGCGAATCCTGACGCTTTCGTTATGGTCGCGGAGTTGTTGAACGACAGGCTGGAAACCGTTATCGCCACCTATGCGCATCTCAAGCGAGACGATTCGTTTGCTCGCCACTATCGTTTCATCGACGAGCTGCGTGCTGCCGCGTAGCGTTAGCACCGGCGTGTGTGTGTAATAGGTAGGTGCCGTCCAGAGCGTCAGATCGAGGTCCAGGACTCCTGAGCGCAGAAGAGACGCCTCTGCCATGTCCGCACGGTGGTCTCCGACCAGTACACGTGCTTACCGATACGCACGGGAGGCGGGAATTCGCCGTCTCGCACCATATTTTCGATGGTGCGTTGTGAGACGCGCAGCCTCTCACAGAGCTCCGCCTTGCCGATGAGGGGGGAGATGGTGGTGTTGTCTTGCTTCATTTGTGACTCCTGATGGCGGGTTGGCAAAAGCCGTATAGCCATCAGGACTCGTTTTTCACTTTGACGGGATTCATATCGGACGAGGTTCTCGATCGGAGTGCGGCAATGAACGAGCGGCGTTCTGCTCGGCACAGGCGCTGGCGTGCAGCGTCCATTTCTTGCTACACTCCGCTGGCGTTGGGTTCTGGCAGAAAGCTGTCGGTGCCAACGTGTATCGGCTGCGTTCGATTTCGGTTGATTGTGGCCAAGTGCGTTTTTATTTGGCTGGTTGCGTGTAGTTGCGTGGGTTCGCTGGCGTTGTCGTGCGCCTGAAAATCCGCGTGTCGGCAGTTCGATTCTGCCCCTGGCCACCAGACAAGCAAACGGGCCGACGGATGTCGGCCCGTTTGCTTTGGCGGGGAGGCGATTCCGTGCCCTGAAAGCACCTGATTTCGCTCAATCTTTCGGGAGTGGGCCCGGTGCTATAATCCTGCTAACCGCAGTTGACCGCTTGTCGGGCGCCGGAGCGTTGCGTGGAGACTGAACTCGATGCCCTTGACAGGGTTCACCTGACGGGTGAGCACGCTACATGCCCGATTGCACGCCTGGCGCGCCGTCTGGCCGCGTTGCTCCTCCTTGCAGGGAATGACCATGCCGCGTCGTCGCGCCTTGCCAGACGACGCGCCAGACGCACACTCGGTCACGTCCAACTGCGGTTTCCAGGATAATTGCACACTGTCGGCACGGGAATTCTTCAACGCGAATGCAACTTTACGCCCTCGGCCTGAATCATCATACGGCGCCGCTCTCGATACGCGAGCGGCTGGCGTTTCAGCCTGAGCGGCTGGATGATGCGCTGCACGACCTGACCCGGGCCGACTCGGTGCGGGAGGCGGCGATTTTGTCCACCTGCAACCGTACCGAACTGTATTTCGCGAGCGAACAGCCCCAGCATGCCGCGGACTGGCTGGCACGGTTCCACCGCATGCAGCTCAACGAAGTCTCCCCCTATCTTTATTCCTATCCGCAGCGTGATGCGGTGCGGCATGTGTTCCGTGTGGCCAGCGGACTCGATTCGATGGTGCTCGGCGAGCCGCAGATTCTCGGTCAGGTCAAGGAGGCGGCTCGGCGCGCGGAAGAGGCCGGCACGCTGGGCACCTTGCTGCACAAGCTTTTCCAGAATACCTTCGCCGTCGCCAAGGAAGTCCGATCGACCACTGCCATCGGGGCGAACATCGTGTCGATGGCGGCTGCGACCGTGCATCTGTCGGAGCGCATCTTCGAGCGCATCTCCGACCAGCGTGTGCTCTTCATTGGGGCCGGCGAAATGATCGAGCTTTGCGCCGCGCATTTTGCAGGCGCCAAGCCCCGGCTCATGGCGGTCGCGAACCGCACCGAGGAGCGTGCGCAGGTACTGGCGAGCCGCTTCAACGCCGAGGTGATGCGTCTCGACGTCATCGGTGAGATGCTGCCCCGCTTCGATATCGTGGTTTCCTGTACTGCCGCCCCGCTGCCCATCGTCGGGCTCGGGATGGCAGAGCGTGCGGTCAAGGCGCGGCGCCACCGGCCGATGGTGATGGTGGATCTGGCGGTACCGCGCGACATCGAACCGGAGATCGCGAAACTCGACGACGTGTTCCTCTACACGGTCGACGATCTCGCCCAGGTCGTGGATGCCGGGCTGGAGTCGCGTCAGCAGGCTGTCGTCGAAGCCGAGGAGATCATCAACACGCGCGTCGATGGTTTTCTGCACTGGATCCAGGCGCGCGATGCCGTGCCGGCGATTCGCGCCTTGCATCAGCATGCCGAATCGCTCCGGGCGGCCGAGCTGGAGCGTGCGTTGAGAATGCTGGCCAAGGGCGAGGACCCGGCGACGGTGATCGACGCACTGAGCCAGGGGATCACCAAGAAGCTGCTTCACGGCCCTACCCGCTATCTGAACCAGTCCCAGGGCGATCATCAGTCGGACGCCAGCCGGCTCGTCAAGCAGCTGTTCAACCTCGATCCGCTCGAGTAGCGCCGTGTTCGCGGCCAATCCTCGGACTGGGGCACATGCTCCAGGACTCACACCATGAAGCAAAGCATTCGCGACAAACTTGAGCAACTGTCATCGCGGCTGGCCGAACTCGATCGCGAGTTCGCCTCCGCCGACGTCGGGCGCGACATGGATACGTACCGCGCATTGGGGCGCGAGCGGGCGGAAGTGGAGCCAGTTGTGTCCCTTTATCAGGCGTATCGTCGGGTCGAAGCCGATCGTGCGACTGCGCGCGAAATGCTTCAGGATCCCGAGTTCAAGGAGTTGGCCGAGGGCGAGATCCGCGCGAGCGAGGCGCGCCTGAATGAGCTCGAATCGGCGTTGCAACAGGCCTTGCTGCCGCGCGACCCTGACGATGACCGCAATTTGTTTCTAGAGATCAGGGCGGGTACGGGCGGCGAGGAAGCCGCCCTCTTCGCCGCCGACCTGCTGCGCATGTACACGCGCTTCGCCGAGCGTCAGCGATGGAAGGTCGAGATCGTTTCGGCAAGCGAGTCCGAACTCGGTGGATACAAGGAGGTGATCGCACGCATATCGGGCCAGAGTGCATACGCACGACTCAAGTTCGAATCCGGCGGGCATCGCGTGCAGCGCGTTCCGGTGACCGAGACTCAGGGCCGCATCCACACTTCCGCGTGTACCGTCGCGGTGATGCCCGAGGCCGACGAATTGGTCGATATCGTCATCAACCCGGCCGACCTCAAGGTCGATACCTATCGGGCCAGCGGTGCCGGCGGGCAGCACATCAACAAGACGGATTCGGCGATACGCATCACGCATTTGCCCAGTGGGATCGTGGTCGAGTGCCAGGATGATCGTTCGCAGCACCGCAACCGCGCCCACGCGATGTCGATTCTGGCGGCGCGGTTGCACGACGCACAGTTGCGCGAACAGCAGACCAGGGAGGCCGCGGCGCGCAAGAGCCTGGTCGGCAGTGGCGACCGATCCGAACGCATCCGCACCTACAATTTTCCGCAGGGCAGGATCACCGATCATCGCATCAATGTGACGCTGTACAAGCTGGACGCGGTGATGGAAGGTGATCTCGACGAGATCATCGACGCCCTGACCCTCGAACATCAGGCCGGCCTGCTGGCCGAGCTGGCGGGGGACTGACGTGAGTATGGCCATCGCACCGGATGTCGGAGCCGCACTCGGCTGGGCGCGCAAGCGTATCGCCGTCAGTGAGGCACGCATTCTGCTGCGCCACGTGCTGCAATGCCCTTCCGCACGTCTGGCGGCCTGGCCCGAGTCGGTGCTGGATCTGTCCGAATGGGATCAATTCCGGATGCTGGTCGAACGTCGCGAGGCGGGGGAGCCGATCGCCTATCTGGTCGGAGAGCGTGAATTCTACGGCCACGCTTTCATGGTTTCACCGGCGGTGCTGATTCCACGTCCTGAATCCGAGCTTCTGGTGGAGCTCGCGCTGGCGCGCTTCGGCGACAAGCCGCGTACACGCGTTCTCGACCTCGGCACGGGGAGCGGCGCGCTGGCGATCACCCTGTCGAAGGAATTGCCCGAAGCGGATGTGACGGCAGTGGATCGGTCGCGCGAAGCGCTGCTGGTCGCGATGGCCAATGCCGTCAGGCTGAGAGCGAGTGTGTCCTTCGTGCAGAGCGACTGGTTTTCGGCCCTATCCGGAGATCGGTACCAGCTCGTCGTGGCCAACCCGCCTTATGTGGCCTCCGGCGACCCCCATCTCGAAGAGGGCGATGTGCGTTTCGAGCCTGCGACCGCACTTGCATCCGGGCCCGAAGGCCTGGACGATCTCGCCGAGATTTCGTCACAGGCACCGGCCCATCTCGAACCTGGAGGATGGCTGTTCGTGGAGCACGGCTACAACCAGGCCTGCAGAGTGCGCGGTCTGCTCACCGATGCCGGATTTTCGGCCATCGCTTCGTATCGTGACCTCGCAGGTATCGAACGGGTCACGGGCGGCCAATGGATGGGACGCCGAGACAGGCGGGCTGTTGACTGAAGGGATCCGGATCCCTAGAATTATCCGACTATTCCACTCAACTTTTCGGACGCAAAACATGAACATCCAGGACTATATCCGCGAGCAGGTCAGTGCCCACCCGGTGGTGCTCTTCATGAAGGGGACGCCCCAGTTTCCCCAGTGCGGCTTTTCCGCAAGCGTGGTTCAGATCCTCAAGCAATCCGGCGTCAACCAGGTCGCGGCAATCAACGTGCTCGAAAGCGACGAACTGCGCCAGGGGATCAAGGAATACGCCAGCTGGCCCACGATTCCGCAGCTCTATATCAATGGCGAGTTCGTCGGTGGCTGTGACATCGTCAAGGAGATGTTCGAGAACGGGGAACTGCAGCAACTGCTGGCCGGGATTGTCGAGCCGCGTGCCTGACATGCAACGGTAACCCACGCAGACGCAATGCTTGCGTGGGTGTCGGATAACTTTACAGTCGCGGTCGGTTTCGCGTTTCGCCTCGGGATTCTTATTGCCGTAACAATGATTTACAAGATGCGGTACGATTATTGCATCGTTGAGCGCAGAATTGCGCTTCGCGCGATCCGGCGTGTCGGATTGCACGCAAGCGCGCACTGACGAATGCTATCGTTCAATCGTACACAAGCTTTTCGGAGAGCGCTCATGGGCGAGCACGAACGCGAAGAATGCCAGCCTGTCGCGACGGGTGCGGAGTCTCCAGCGGAGGTCGTCACCGACCGGGGCCGGCGCAAGTTCACGGCTGCGGGCCTGGCCGGGACGGGGGTGTTGATGACCCTGTCGAACCGGTCCGCTCTGGGTGCGAGCTTGGGGCAGTGCGGGTCGGAGTCGGTTTCGGCAGCGCTATCCAGACAGATGGACTTACCCGAATGCGGCTGTAGCCCGGGATTCTGGTGGAATCCGAATGGCGAGCGTGTCTGGCGCGATTACATCGAACCTGCGTACCCGCAGTATGCGCGGAGTGCTTCATTCAATCAGGTGTTCTGCACCGGTTTGCCCGTTGATGTGCCGAAGTTCTTCAAGGACGACGCGACGACCTTGTGGGATGCGCGCAAGGCGCAGAATGTCTTTCCCCCGTCGAACTACGACGAATGCGCCAACATCCATGCGATCGCAATGCATGCTGTAGCTGCGTTGCTGAATGTCGCCTTTTACGGTAACCGCTATCCTGCCGTGCCCACGTTCGATGACCCGACCGAGGTCATCGCCGCCCTGCAGGCAGCAATGCAGGGGCATTACTGGATGAACGGCGGGGAGACGAGTGGCCCGGTATGCACGGCACTGACCGCATTCAAGAATCGGGTAGACGTCTACAATAACCTGTGGTGTTTCAACGGCAACAACTGGGGCGAGTAGCGCCCGTCGTCCGGGTTGGCGCCGGAATATCCGGATCCTGGATGACCATGCCGACCATCTTGAAGGCGGGGTGTGCGTGAGCCAGTTGCGGCTTGGTGTCGGCGTCAAATGGCAGGCATGGCCGGATGGCTGCGTGGTGTTTTCCGCACCCCTGGCGCAGACGTTTCTGCTTTCCCCCGATTGTGAGCAGATCTTCACCGCGATTACCGGCGAATGCAGTGTCGGCGAACTCGAGTCGTCTTGTCCGCAGACGGCCGGTCTGCTTCCCAGACTGATCGAACTCGGTTTGATCGAACGCGCCGCGTGAAGGTCGCCGACGTATCGCCCCGGGAGTTCGACGCGCAACTCGCAGGTGAAGGCGTGTGTCTCGATTGCGGACCGTACGTGGTCCGGATCACGTCGTCGGTTCGCGAAGTCGCGACGGGGCTGCGCTTCCATTATGCGGACTTTCCGCTGCACGAGTCCCGCGGGTTCGTGGACTTCGCCATCGTCGTGCGCCATACGTCGCTTCTGAGGCGCTTCCTGCGTCCTCAGGTCAACTTCTACTGCGATGGCAAGATCCCGTTCAAGCCCGTGCCCGCATCGCAGGCGTTCCCCATGCTGGAGTGGGGTCTGAACTGGGTCATCTCGACACACGCACATGACCATCTGGTACTCCACGGCGCGGTTCTCGAGCGGGAAGGAAGGGCTCTGATCCTCGCGGCCGACCCGGGTTCGGGGAAGAGTACCTTGTGCGCCGGACTGGTCGACGCGGGTTGGCGACTTCTGTCGGATGAGCTGACCCTGATCGATCTCGATTGCGGCCGCATCCGTGCAATCGCACGGCCCGTCAGTCTCAAGAACGAATCCATCAATGTCGTTCGCGACTTCGGGGCACACACGCAGGTCGGCGAGATCTGTGTCGGCACGACCAAGGGCGTCGTGGCACACATGCGTCCGCCTCTCGAGAGCGTCGAGCGACGGGGGGAATCGGCTGATCCGGCCTGGATCGTGTTTCCCGGGTTCACGCGTGACGGGAGGCTTTCGGTCCAGCGTGTGGGCAAGGCGGCAGCCTTCATGGAATTGACCCGCCACGCATTCAACTATGCGCCGTTGAGCGAATCGGCGTTCGAAGCCCTTGTCAGAGTCACCGATGCCTGCGACATCTACCGGATAGCGTATGGCGGCCTGGACGAAGTCGTTCCGCTGCTCGACCGGATGTCGCGTTCGGCGGAGCCGATCGCATGAACACGACGGCGATTGTGGCGAGCGTGCTCAGACACCCACCCGTGATTCGGGATTTCGACCCGTCTCATTGGTCTGAACTGGTGCGGCAGGCCCGTGCGGCGGAGATGCTCGGTCAGTTGCGTGCGACGATCCATGCGGCCGGGATGATCCCTGAAGTCCCGGCGCGGCCCCTGCACCATCTCGAGGTCGGCTGGAGGCTCTCGCTCCGACATCGGTCGGCGGTCGACTGGGAGGTGAGGCACGTGCGCGATGCCCTGGGGGAACTCGGGCTGCCGGTCATCCTGCTAAAAGGGGCTGCTTACTGTGTTGCAGGCTACCGCGCCGCCGAAGGACGCGTGTTCAATGACATCGATTTTCTCGTGCCCAAGGCGTCGCTCCCCGATGTCGAAATTCGCCTGATACGTCGCGGCTGGCTCCCCGCGACGATCAGTGATTATGATCAGCGCTACTATCGGAACTGGTCGCACGAGTTGCCACCCATGGATCATCGTTCCCGAGGCACGGTGCTGGACGTGCACCACACGATCGTGCCGCCGGTATCGGGCATTCTCCCGGACCCCGATGCGCTCATTCGGAGCGCATCCCCCGTCGACGTAACGGGTCTGGAGATGTTTTCGGTCCTCGCGCCGCCGGACATGGTGATTCATTCGGCTTGCCACTTGTTTCTGGGTGAGTTCCACAAGGGGTTGCGCGATCTTTACGATCTTCATGTCCTGATGACGGATTTCGGGCGCGAGGAGTCATTCTGGACAGGCCTGCAGGCGCGTGCGGTCGCAACCGGCCTTGCCCTTCCGACACTGGATGCGATGACGCAGGCGCATCGCGTGTTTGGGACTGCCGTCCCCGAGGATGTCATGCGCGGGTTGCGCGCGCAGGTTGGTGCGATTTCCGTCCCACGAGTGCGCGCCTGGATGTTCGACAAGATCCTCCGTCCACCACATCCGTCCTGCGACACACGTGTGGTTCGGTTCGCACGCTGGCTTGCTTTCGTGCGGAGCCATTGGCTGCGCATGCCACTTCCATTGTTGGTCTATCACCTGGGTCACAAGGCGCTGAAGGGCGATGCGCATTGAGTCCGGATCACTGCGCAGTCGCTAGTCCCAGCGCAGCGAAAGCGTCTGGTTGAGCTTGGCGATCAATCGCGTGGCTTCCCTCAGGTAGCTCTGGCCGAACAGGTTGAGGTGGTTCAGGATGTGGTACAGGCTGTAGAGCATCTTGCGCTGTTCGTAGTCGTCATGCATGGGCCGGATCCGTCGGTAGGCGGCATAGAAGGCTGAAGGAAAGCCGCCGAACAGCTCGCTCATTGCCAGATCAGATTCGCGATCGCCGAAATGAACCGCGGGGTCGAAGATGACCGGTTCGCCGCCTGGCAGCACACCGGCATTACCGTGCCACAGGTCGCCATGGAGCAGGGCGGCGTCGGGACGGTAGTCGAGAAAGAGTGCCGGCAATCGGTCGATCAGGCACTCGCCCTGTCGCTGCAGGTCCCCCGTAAATCCGTTCGCACGGGCCAGTGCTAGCTGCGGTTGCAGCCGGCGGCGGCCGAAGAACAGCGCCCAGTTATCCATGGGCGTATTGGTTTGCGGAGTGCTGCCGATATAGTTGTCGCGGTGCCAGCCGAATCGCTCACCGGTCGCATCATGCATCGCTACGAGCATCTCGGCGAAGCGCTCGCCGTCTGCCGCGGACTGCAACGGGCGGATGTCGACGTGTTCGAGGATGAGGAAGGCGTGGCGGTCGTCATGCCCGTACGTGACAACTGCCGGGGTGCGGAATGTACCGGTGGCGGCAATCGCCGCAAGTCCGTCGACTTCCGCCTCGAACATCGGCAAGGCAGTTACATCGTTGAGCTTGACGAAAAAGTGGCTATTGTCGTCGGAAACCACTAGCGCGCGATGGATGCAGCCGCCCGAGACGGCGTCGCAGTTCAGCGCACGAAAGCTCTCGCCGACAGCGTCGCGGATCGCCCGCTCGAGCGTCGCAAGCGCGGCGTGCGTGATCATACGTTGGCGATACGGGCGTTCGCGAGTGACAGCCGGGTCGACAGCACTTCGAGGAAGGCCTTGTAGAAATGCATGCGACATGTGTCCGAAGCGCGCTGCAACGCAGGCGCCCCGATCCGGACGACACTGACTTCCGTAACCGCTTCGACCGAGGCGGATCGCACGCCGCCACCCGCTGAAAACAGCGCCATCTCGCCGAAGCAGTCGCCGCTGGTGAGCAGGTTCAGCAACTTGCCGCGCTTCCTGACCCGTGCCTCGCCATGTGCGAGAAAGCAGAAATGATCGCCGGCCTCGCCTTCCTTCATGATCACCGTGCCGGGCTGGGCGCGGTCCCACCTCGAGAAGCCCACGATCTCCCAGATCTCGACGTCACTGAATTCGCGAAAGAAGCTCAGTTCACGCAGCGTCTGGAATCGCTCCGTCTCGGGGATGACCTGCTGGCCGGCATTGAGGGCACGGTTGCGGAAGGCCTGGGCCAGGTCCTGGGAAAACTCCGACCAGTCCTGGTAGCGGCGGTCGACGTCTTTCTCCATCGCCCGGCGTACGATCGCGTCCAGGGCGGGTGGTACGTCCGGCCGGACCTCCGAGGGTGGTGTGGCCTCTTCATTCGCGATCCGGTAGAGCAGGCTGTAGTTGTTGTCGCCCTCGAACGGCAGTTTGCCGGTCAGGAGTTGATACATGACCACGCCGAGCGAATAGATGTCGGTGCGCTGGTCGACCGGCATCTCGCGAATCTGTTGCGGCGACATGTAGGCGGGCGAACCGACTCCCGCGACCTGTGTGGTGTCGCTCGCGGTGTGGAACGCAGCGCCGAAATCCGAGAGCTTGATGTCCTGACCCTTTGGATCGACCAGCAGGATGTTGGCCGGCTTGATGTCGCGATGGGTGATGCCGTGGCGAAATGCATAGTCCAGCGCGCGTGTACTCTTGAAGATGATCTCGACCAGCCGATCGAAGGGGAGCAATGCGTCCGGGTGCGTGAATGCCTCGAGGGTGCCGCCGGGGACGTACTCCATGACGACGTAGGCCTCATCGTCGGCGACCGACGCGTCATAGATGTGAGCGATGTGGGGGTGGTTGAGCTTGCCCGCGAGCGCCGCTTCGTTCATCAGCAGGTGGCGGTAAAGGCGGCCGCGTTCCTTGTCGCGCAGCAGTTCCGGATGGAGTTGCTTCAGTGCGACGTCGCGCTGCGCGAACGGATCGTGGGCAAGATAGACGAGGCTGGTGGCCCCTTCGCCGATCAGGCCCTTGATTTCGTACTTGCCGATCTTGGTGACCACCGCCCCCCCCTTCGGGCCTGCGATACGCGCTCGGTCGCGCGCACTCAAGCGATCATGCTGCGTGCCTTGCCGATGGCGATCCGCACCTGGTCCGGCGCGGTGCCGCCCGAGTGACTGCGCGACGCCAGTGACCCCTCGACCGTGAGCACGTCGAAGACGTCCTCACTGATCAGTTCAGAGTACACGCGCAGTTCTTCCAGCGTGAAGTCGGGAAGATCGCGCCCTCGGCGCTCTGCCTCGCGCACCGCGAGCGCGACCACCTCATGTGCGTCGCGAAACGGCACGCCTTTCTTGACGAGATAGTCTGCCAGATCGGTGGCGGTCGCATAGCCCTGGGTGAGCGCACTGCGCATTGCAGCGGCCTTGACCCTGATCCCCGTGATCATGTCGGCGTAGATGCGCAAGGTGTCGATCACCGTGTCGGCGGTGTCGAACAGCGGCTCCTTGTCTTCCTGATTGTCCTTGTTGTAGGCCAGCGGCTGGGCCTTCATGAGCGTGAGCAGTGCGATCAGACTGCCGTTGACGCGTCCGGTCTTGCCGCGAACGAGTTCCGGGACATCCGGGTTCTTCTTCTGCGGCATGATGCTCGAACCGGTGCAGAATCGGTCTGCGAGGTCGATGAAGCCCACACGCGGACTCATCCACAAAATGAGTTCTTCGGACAGGCGGGACAGGTGCATCATCAGCAAGGACGACGCGGCGCAGAATTCGATTGCGAAATCACGGTCGCTTACTGCGTCGAGCGAGTTTGCGCAGATCTCGTCGAAACCCAGTTCGCGCGCGACGAAATCGCGATCGATCGGGAAACTCGTGCCGGCGAGGGCGGCGCTGCCCAGCGGCAGGCGATTGACCCGGCGGCGCACGTCCGCGAAGCGTTCGGCGTCGCGACGCGTCATCTCGAAGTACGCCATCAAGTGATGACCGAAGGTGACCGGCTGAGCGACCTGAAGGTGGGTGAATCCGGGCATCGGCGTCGCAGCGTGCTCCTCCGCAATATCCAGCAGATTGCGCTGGAAGAGGCGGATCAGTTCGAGGATCCGGTCGATCGCGTCGCGCAACCACAGGCGGATGTCGGTGGCGACCTGGTCGTTGCGGCTGCGCCCCGTATGCAGGCGCTTGCCGGCATCACCGATGAGCGCGGTCAGCCGCTTCTCGATGTTGAGATGGACGTCCTCGTCGTCGAGGCTCCAGGCAAATTCGCCGCGCTCGATTTCCTGCGCGATCTGAGTCATGCCGCGTTCGATATCCGCAAGATCGTGCGCGCTGATGATGCCCTGGCGCGCCAGCATTCTGGCGTGCGCGAGCGAGCCGAGGATGTCCTGCGGGGCCATGCGCTGATCGAAAGTCACCGATGCGGTATAACGTTTGACCAGATCCGACACGGGTTCGGAAAAGCGGCCCGACCAGGCTTTGCCCGATTGCGGGAGAGAGGTATCTGTCATAATGTTTTCGTGAGCATGGGAAGCCGGGCTCGCCCGGCGTTTTTGGCTTGTGGCAACTGAGCCCGAATCGTGGAAAGTATAAAGCAAAAGGCCGAACGCCCCCCCGTGATGCGCAGATTGCCCGACTTCCGCAACCTCGGGATCTTGCTGCGGACGTTGTTGCTCGTGAACTTTCTCGGTTTGCTCACCGTGCTCGTGCGTGAGTCCGATCCTGCCGCGCTCACCACTGCGCTGGTCGTGATGGCGGGGCGCCTGGAGTTGCCGCTGCTTCTCGCGGTGCTGTTGCTGTTCATGGTTCAGCCCTGGCTGGCAAGGCTGGGTCCGCGGGCCGGCGTCGCCCTGATCGGAGTGTGCGTGGGCTTCGCTGTGATGGTCACGTTTCCGCTCCTGGGCGAAGCAGAGGGCGATTCCCTGTGGCGCTGGCTCGGCTGGGCGGTCGGGGCGACGGGGGCTTCGCTGTTCTATTTTGATTATCGCAGCCAGCGCTTCTCTCCCGCGCTGACCGAGGCCCGCTTGATGGCCCTGACGTCGCGGATCCGGCCACATTTCCTGTTCAATTCGCTCAATGGCGTGCTCGGTGTCATCCGCTCCGACCCGCGGCGTGCGGAACGCGCACTCGAGGAGCTGGCGGACCTGTTTCGCGCCCAGATGCAGGAGAATCGCGATCTGGTCCCGATCGCCGACGAACTCGCGTTGTGCGAACGCTATCTGGATCTGGAGCAATTACGCCTGGGCGAGCGACTGCAGGTGCGCTGGTTGCTCGATACCTGCCCGCGCAATGCGCTCGTCCCACCCTTGCTGCTGCAGCCCCTGCTGGAGAATGCGGTGTATCACGGTGTCGAACCCGCGAGCGGTCCAGCCGAGATCGTGGTGCACATCGAGCGGCGCGCCGCCGAAGTGCTGATCAGGGTGGATAATCCTGTTGCCGATGTCGAGCGCCATCATGCGGGCAACCGCATGGCCCTCGACAACATACGTGAGCGCCTGATGCTCTTTTTTGATCTCGAGGCTCACCTCGAGACCGAGCGTCGCAACGGGCGCTATCGCGTATCGATCCGCTTCCCCTATCGGAGGAAATCTGCATGAGCGATCGACCGATGCGGGTTCTCATCGTCGATGACGAGGCGCCCGCGCGCACCCGACTGCGTGACCTGCTCGGCGACATCGCCGACCACTGCCCGACCGAACTCGTCGGTGTTGCGGGCAATGGCGTCGAGGCGCTGCGTCTGCTCGAAGATGCCCCTGCCGACGTGGTGCTGGCGGACATTCGCATGCCGGTCATGGACGGCGTGGAACTGGCGCGCCATCTGGCGCGGCTTTCACCGCGCCCCGACGTAATTTTCACGACGGCCTACGATCAGTATGCGGTCACCGCATTCGAACTGGCTGCGGTGGACTACCTGCTCAAGCCGGTACGCGCGGAACGGCTTGCCGATGCGCTGGGAAAGGCGTTGCGCAACGCTCCTCCGGATGATGAGCGCCTTGCGCGGCTCGCGCCCGGCGGGCGACAGCACTTCAGTGTCAGCGAGCGCGGCCGGATCCTTCTGGTGCCGGTGTCGGAGGTGCTGTTCCTGAAAGCGGAGCTGAAATATGTGACTGCCACCACCGCCCAGCGCGATTATCTTCTGGACGAATCCCTGGTGCAGATCGAGCAGGAATTCCCCGGGCGCTTCCTGCGCATTCATCGTAACTGCCTGGTCGCCTGCGAGGCCGTCGCCGGCGTGGAGCGGGTAGGCGAGCAGGACGGCGATGCGCGCTGGGAGATCCTGCTCAAGGGTGTTGCGGAGCGCCTGCCGATCAGCCGTCGCCAGTGGTCGGCGGTACGTCAGGCGTTGAAACTCTAGTGCACGGCCGCTCAGCCGCTGTTGCGCAAACCTGCCGCGATACCGTTGATGGAGATGTGTATGCCCAGCCGGATGCGCTCGTCATCGTGCTTCTCGCGGTGGCGGCGCAGCAGTTCCACCTGGACGTGATTGAGCGGGTCGAGGTACGGGAAGCGATTGCGGATGGATCGCTTGAGCAGGGGATTGCCGTCGAGCAATTCGTTCTGCCCTGTGATCGCGCGCAGTGCATCCACTGTGTCATGCCATTCGGCCCGGATCCGGCTAAAGATCGCGTTGCGAAGATTCTCGTCCCTGACCAGCTTCGCGTAACGCGAAGCGATCGCCAGGTCGGATTTGGCCAGCACCATGTCCATGTTCGACAGCAGGGCGGCGAAGAACGACCACTCGCGGTTCATCGCCTGCAGCCGTTCCAGGCCGTCCTTGGGGTGCACGGCCAGCCATGACTTCACTGCGCTGCCGAATCCGAACCAGCCGGGGAGCATGAGCCGACACTGCGACCAGCTGAAGACCCACGGAATTGCCCTGAGATCCTCGATGCGAGTACTCTTCTTGCGCGACGCGGGACGCGAACCGATGTTCAGTTCCGCAATCTCGGAGATCACGGTCGACTCCCAAAAATAGCGTTCGAAGCCGTCGGTATCGTAGACCAGACCACGGTAGGCGCTGAAGGCGGCGTCCGAGAGCGCCTGCATCGTGTCCAGAAACTCCGCGCGCGGCGCCGGGGCTTTCGCGGACAGAAGGCTGGCCTCCAGCGTGGCTGCGACCAGGACTTCCAGATTGCGCAGGCCGACTTCCGGGTTGCCGTATTTTGCTGCAATCACCTCGCCTTGCTCGGTGAGACGGATCTGTCCCTGCACCGCGCCGCCGGGCTGGGCCAGGATGGCCTGGTAGCTCGGCCCCCCGCCGCGGCCGACCGAACCACCGCGACCGTGAAACAGGCGCAGGCGCACGCCGTGCCGTGCGAAAACTTCGACCAGTCCGATCTCGGCTCGGTACAGTGACCAGCCCGAAGTCAGAAAACCCCCATCCTTGTTGCTGTCCGAGTAACCGAGCATCACCTCCTGGGCGCGGCCGCGCGAGTCGAGCAGGCGCATCCACTCAGGCAGGGCGAGGAGCCGGTCCATGATCGTCGGTGCATTGGCGAGATCCTCGATGGTCTCGAACAGGGGGATGATGTTGGCATCGAGCGCGTGCTCCGACGGGCGCAGGATTCCCGCTTCCTTCAGAAGCAGTGCGAGTTCGAGCAGATCGGAGACACTGTCCGTCTTGGAAATGATGCAATTGGGAATCGCCTCCGGTCCGAAATGCAGGTGTGCCGCACGTGCCGTGCGCAGGATCGCCAGCTCCGACTCACATTCGGCCGAATAGCGGATGTGGGGGGAGGCCAGGGGGCGTGGCGTCCCCAGTTCGTCGAGAAGCAGCTCGATGCGAGCATCTTCTGCCAGCGCGACGTAGTCGGTCCCCGGGTGCGCAGTCGCCAGCAGTTCGGCGACGACGCGTTCGTGTACATCGGAGTTCTGGCGCAGATCGATCGGCGCCAGATGAAACCCGAATACCCGAACCGCTCGCCGCAGCAGGCGCAGTGGGCCGCGTGCGAGCGCCGCCGAGCCGTTCGCGACCAGAGATCGGTGCAGAACGTCCAGATCCTCGGACAATGCGTCGGGGCCGGCATAGGGCTCTGCCGGCGCGACTGCGTGTCGCGGTGCGTCGGCTCCAAGCAGTTCGCGGTAGGTTTGCGCGAGCCGCGCATAGATGCCGGTGATCGCGCGACGGTACGGTTCGTCGCTGCGATGCGGGGAATGGTCCGGAGAGCGCTCCGCCAGTGCCAGCAGGTCATCGGATGCGCTGATCAGGCCGACCGCGAGGGAAAGGCGTGCGCCAAGCGCATGCAACTCGTCGAGATAGTAACCGAGGGCGATTGCGGCCTGCATCGCGAGGGCGCGATCGAGCACTTCCGCAGTGACGAAGGGGTTGCCGTCACGGTCGCCGCCGATCCAGCTACCGATCTTGAGGAAGGCAGGAAGCTCGACCGTGCCGAGCGCCGGGTCGCGGCCGGCGAGCTGATCCTCGATGCCGGCATACAGTCGCGGCAGCTGGCGCAGGAAGGTGGTGTCGAAGTAGGACAGGCCGTTGGCCACTTCGTCGATGACCGACAGTCGTGCCGGGCGCAGCATGCGCGTCTGCCACAAGGTGAGGATCTCCCTCCTGAGAGCCTCGGCGTTGTCCTCGACCTCTTCGGGGGTGAGCTGCACCCGGTCGTGCTCGTCGAGCAATCGCGCAATGTCCGTCTGGCGGTTCAGGATGCTCTTGCGCTGGACTTCGGTGGGATGCGCCGTCAGGACGGGCGAGATGAGCGCCGTGTCGAAGAATGCTGCGATCTCCACTGCGGTAAGGCCACTGTGCCGCGCGGCGTTCATCGCACGGGCCAGACTTCCCTCGCGCGGCGCGGAGCCTGCAATGCGGTGCACACGGCTGCGACGGATGTGGTGCTGATCCTCGGCGATGTTCGCGAGATGCGAGAAGTAGCTGAATCCGCGGACCACCTGGATCGTCTGTTCGCGCGACAGGGCATCTAGCAGGCCCTCGAGTTCGATCCGTGCGTTATGGTCCTCGTCGCGACGAAAGCGTACCGAGGTCTGGCGGATGCGCTCGATCAGATCGAAGCTCGCCTCGCCGTGCTGGTCATGGATCGTATCGCCCAGAAGCCGGCCCAGCATCCGGATGTCGTCGCGCAGCGGCGCGTCCTTGTCTTGAGTCATTGCGTTTCGTATCCGTCGAGGCGCACCGGGCGGGCCGGATGCAGGCCGCACCGGCTGATTCTGGAAGTGTGCGGAGCGCATTTCCCGCACTGCGAAAACCCGCATTCGATGCACATGCTAAAATGCAGCCCGTCCTCTGCGCTATTGGCGCAAACCCGGATGCTGCGCTGCCGCGAACGGGTGTTGTGCGCGAATTTCTCCAACCTCACCATTAATGAGTCCGTCTTCGTGAGCATGTCCATTTCTGCCGACCGGCACCCCGAACGCATCGTCATAGCCACCCGTGAAAGCCGCCTCGCGTTGTGGCAGGCCGAGCATGTCAAGGCTCGTCTCGAAGCATTGTATCCCGCCTGCCGGGTTGAACTGCTGGGCATGACCACCCGCGGCGACCAGATTCTGGATCGTCCGCTCGCCAAGGTCGGCGGCAAGGGTCTGTTCATCAAGGAACTTGAAACGGCCTTGCTCGACGCGCGGGCGGATATCGCGGTGCATTCGATGAAGGATGTCCCGATGCAGCTGGCCGACGAGTTCGTACTGCCGTGCATTTCCGCACGTGAAGTACCACTCGATGCTTTCGTGTCGAACCGCTATGCAAGTCTCGCCGACATGCCGCCCGGCGCAGTGGTGGGGACCTCCTCGATGCGGCGCGAGTCGCAGATTCACATGCAATACCCCTACCTCTCGGTCACCAGTCTGCGCGGCAATCTCGATACGCGTCTGCGCAAGCTCGATCAGGGTGAGTACGACGGGATCATCCTGGCAGCGGCTGGCCTGAAGCGTCTTGGCCTCGGGGACCGGATCCGCATGGAGTTGCCCGCCGAGATCTCCCTGCCCTCGGCGGGGCAGGGCGCGCTTGGAATCGAGTGCCTCGCGAACCGTCCCGATCTGGCCGCCTGTCTCGCGCCCCTCCACGATCCGGTTACCGCCGCGTGCGTGATGGCCGAGCGGGCGGTATCGCGCGCCCTCGGAGGCAGCTGCGAAATTCCGCTCGGGGCCTACGCGCTCATGCGCGGCGAACGCTTGTGGTTGCGCGGGTTCGTCGCCCTGCCCGATGGCACGACGATGGTCAGGGCGGAGCGTGAAGGTCGCCCCGAGGACGCCGAAATGCTGGGTCACTCGCTTGCGGAGGAATTGCGGGCGTCCGGAGCGGACGACATTCTCGCCCGGCTGGGTTGAGCGCGGCTACGCATGCCGATGGGCAAACTCCAGGGCCGGCGTATCGTCGTCACACGTCCGCACGCGCAGGCGGAGAAGCTTTGCGAAGCGATCATTGCGCGCGGCGGAGAGCCGGTTCGTTTTCCGGTCCTGGCGATATCGCCGGTTGCGGACGATGCCGGCATGGTGGCTGCGGTCGCACGGCTCGACGATTTCGATCTGGCCTTCTTCGTCAGCCCGAACGCGGTTCAGTATGCCCTCGACTTCATCATGGCCCGGCGCTCGTGGCCAGCGCACGTCGCGGTCGCGACGGTGGGCAAGGGCAGCGAGCGGGTGCTCGGAAAGTTCGGTTTCGAGCGCGTGATCGCGCCGCAGAGCGGCTTCGACAGCGAGTCGGTGCTGGCGCTGCCCGAGTTCGGCGCGGATGCGATCGCCGGCCGGCATGTCGCGATCTTCAGGGGAGATGGCGGACGTAACCTCCTCGGAGAGACGCTGGTGGCGCGCGGAGCCCATGTAGACTACGTGACCTGTTATCGGCGCCATTGCCCGGACCTCGATCCGCTGCCGCTCCTGGACATGGCGCGACGCGGCGATATCGATGCAATTACCCTCACCAGCAGCGAGGGGGTGCATAACCTCGTCGAGATGGTCGGGCGGCGAGGGATTGAAATGCTGATGGACATTCCGGTCTTTGCGCCGCATCCGCGCATTGTCGGTTTCGCCCGGCGGGCCGGTTTTACCGACGTCGTCGAGACCGCGCCGGGCGATGCCGGCCTCATGGAAGCCATCGAGACGCGCTTCGGCTGAGCTCGACCACCGGTGCGGTACCCGAGGCGTCATTTCAGGCGGCATTTCCGGCGTATGGTCTTCGACGCCGGTTTGATATAGATTCGCAGAGGCAATTGCGCCATGCGGAAAATCCGTTCCCGGTCACTCTCGGTTAAACTTTCATCATGAAAAAAGAGAATCCTGCCCTCACGCAGCCGCCACCGACCGACAGGGATGAGCTGGCCGCGGAATCGCCCGAAGTCGACCGCTTCGCGGATGCAGGTGCGAGCGATTCCGCGGTACGGCCGGATACTCCTGCAGAGCCCCTCGGCGAGGCCATGGGTACGGGTCAGCCGCCTGCCGATGAGTCGGCCAGACCCGCGTCCGAATCGACAGGCGAGGGCGGACAGCCACCCACGGGCGAGATCCCACCCGCAGCATCCGGTCGAAAGGGCAGCGCGCTGGCGCTGGTGATCGCGATCATCGCCCTGCTCGTGTCAGCCGTGCTCGGCTGGCAGGTTTATGAGCTGCGCCAGGTTGCGGGTGACATCCGCCAGGAGGTTGCTCAGCGGCTTTCCGGAAGCGAGACCGCGGTGGCTGAAGTCCGGGCCCTGAACCGGCAGCAGCACGACTCGATCACGGCCTTGCAGGGGCGTTTCGGTGCGCTCGAATCACAGATTGCCGCGACCGAAGGACAGGCTGCCGCGCTCGAGGCGCTCTATCAGGAGTACTCGCGCTCGCGCAGCGACCAGGTCCTGGCCGAAGTGGAGCAGGCGATCAACATCGCGGCGCAACAGTTGCAGCTCGCGGGCAACTTCGAGGCCGCATTGATTGCGTTGCAGGGTGCCGAAGCACGGCTGAGTCTGCCGGAGCAGGGACATCTCCAGCCATTGCGACGTGCTTTGATCATGGATATCGACGCGCTTCGCGCACACCCGCAGGTGGATGTGTCCGGTCTGGCCCTGCGGCTCGAGATCGTGCTCGAGCGCATTGACCGTCTGCCGCTCGCACATGAGGTTGCGCTCGCCGAAGCCACCGCCGAACGCGAGCGGATCATTGCCGAGGGTGATTCCGAAGGGGCGAGTGTGCTTGCACGTACGCTTGGTTTCGTGAAGGCACTGAGCATCGACATCTGGAACGAGGTGAAGGGCATGGTCAGGCTCGAGCGCATGGATCAGTCCGATCCGGTGCTGCTTGCGCCGGCGCAGAGCACCTACCTGCGCGAGAACGTCAAGATTCGCCTCCTTACGGCACGACTCGCATTGCTCGCCCGTGACGGCCGGACCTACGCGGCCGATCTCGCACAGGCCCGCGAGTGGATCGAGCGCTTCTTCGATATGCGCGACGAGCGGGTGCAAGGTGTCGTCTCCGATCTTGCGGAGTTGGCGCAAACACCCGTAAAGGCCGAGCAACCTTCCCTGAGCGAGACGTTCACCGCGCTGCGACTGCTGCAGGCGCGACCGCCCGGGCGCTCATCGTCCAGTGAATCATCACAAGCCACTGACGGCACACGCTGAGGAGTCGTCATGCGCGCTTTACTCTGGATCATTGCGATATTTGCTCTGGCCGCCGGGCTTGCAATGCTGGCCGGCGCCAACGAAGGCTACGTGCTGGTGGTGATGCCGCCGTGGCGTGCACAGGCCTCGTTGAATCTCGTGATCGTGTTTCTCGTTCTCGCATTCCTGACCGCCTACTTCGTGCTCCGGCTCGTTAGCAGGACGCTCGATCTGCCGGGCAGAGTCGGTGCGTTTCGCAGCCGCCGGCAACGCGAAAAGGCCGCACGCTCGATGCGGGACGCATTGCGCGCGCTGTATGAAGGGCGATTCACGGAGTCGCTCAAGCATGCCAAGGTTGCGTATGCATCGGGTGGTTCGTCACCCGAGGCCGCGATCGTCGCCGCCCGTGCCGCCAATGCGCTTCACGATGACAAGCATTACAGGGAGTGGATCGGGCGGGCCGGCGATAGCGACGAAGGAAAGGTCGCACAGCTGTTGACGGAATCCGAGCTTGCGCTCGCCGCGGGGCGTCATGACGAGGCAGGGCGTGCGCTCGATGCGCTGCGCGCCCAGGGGCATCGCAGTAGCGCTGCGTTGCGCCTTTCGCTCGAACTGGCTCAGGCGCAGGGGCGTTGGGAACAGGTTTCGGAGTTGTGCGCTCAGTTGCTGGCCAATCGGGCGATCACGCCCGAGCAGGCGCGACCGATCGTCCGCCGTGCGCAGATCGAACGGATGCGCGCAATGCAGTCCGATCCGGACGCATTGACCGAATACTGGCGGAGCCTCTCGAAGGAGGATCTCGGTGACGCGGTCCTGGTGGAACAGGCACTGCCGCTCCTCGCGGCGGCAGGGCGCGGCGCGATCGCGCGCCGGACGGTCGATCGGCTTCTCGAGGCCGACTGGCGGACCGGTCTGGCGCGCCACTATGTCCTTTGTGCCGGGGAAGGGGATGAGGCAAGAGATGCCTTGTCGCGTGCGGAAAAGTGGCTGGCCAAGCACCCGGAGGATCCCGGTCTCCTCTACTCGCTCGGGCGGCAGTGCATGAATGCCGAAATCTGGGGCAAGGCGCAGAGTTACCTGGAATCGTCCCTCAGGCTGAGCCCGTCGGCGGACGTACATTTTGCGCTGGCCGAACTGATGGAGCGGCTTGAACGTCCGTCCGAATCGACGACCCACTTCCGTGAGGCCGCACGCCTGGCGTCTGCTTGATCCGGTTCCTCGGGCCGGTTTTCCCGGGCGCACATGTCAGTGTGCGAGACACCCGGCGTCAAACCCAGTCGCGCACCTTGAGAAATTTTTCGTAGAGTTCCGCCTCGGGCGTACCCGGTTCGGGCGCCCAGTCGTAACGCCATCGGACGATCGGCGGCATCGACATCAGGATCGATTCGGTACGCCCTCCGGATTGCAGCCCGAACAGGGTCCCGCGGTCGAAGACCAGATTGAATTCCACGTAGCGACCGCGCCGGTATGCCTGGAAATCGCGTTCGCGTTCTCCGTAGGCCGTTTCGCGGCGTCGCCGCAGAATCGGCAAATATGCGCCCGGGAAAGCGTCTCCGACACTCTGCATCAGCCCGAAAGCCCGGGCGAAATCGGTCGCGCCGTCCGAGCCCAGGTCGTCGAAGAACAGACCGCCGACGCCACGCGGCTCGGCCCGGTGCCTGAGATAGAAATAGCGGTCGCACCAGTCCTTGAGTCGGCGGTATTCGCTTTCCCCACCGAAGGGCAGGACGGCGTTGCGGCAGCAACCATGGAAATGGACGACGTCTTCCTCGAATGCATAGTACGGCGTGAGATCCATGCCGCCGCCGAACCACCACACGGGTTCGAGACCGGGGGCGGACGCGACGAACAGACGCACGTTCATGTGCGCCGTCGGGCAGTAGGGGTTGCGCGGATGCAGGACCAGCGACACCCCCATCGCTTCGAAGCTGCGCCCGGCCAGTTCAGGGCGGTGGGCGGTGGCCGAGGCGGGCATCGCCGTGCCCTTGACGTGGGAAAAATTGACGCCGCCGCGTTCGAAGAGGGAGCCGTCCTCGATCACGCGGGTGATCCCGCCGCCCCCCTCTGGACGATCCCATCGATCGCATCTGAACGGTTGTCCGTCGAGAGTCTCGAGCTCGGCGACGATGCGCGCCTGCAGGCCGAGGAGGTAGTCTCTTGCCGCGACGGTGTCGATCTTCATCTTGTTGTCCCTGGTTTCGATCCCGCGTGCGTGGCCGGGGCGGGATGCGTCGGTGTCGTGCTCAGATCTTGCGAGCGACGGCGCGGTGGCCGATATCGCGGCGGAACTGACGACCGGCAAAAACGATGGAATCGGCGAGTCCGTATACACGTTTCTGGGCACTGCGCACGTTGTCGCCGAGGGCAGTGACGCACAGTACGCGCCCGCCGGATGTGACGATCGCGCCGTTGCGCTCCACCGTGCCGGCATGAAAGACATGTGCGTCTTCCATCGGTGAGTCCGGAAGACCGGAGATCGGATCGCCCTTGCGCGGCGATTCGGGATAGCCCTCGGCCGCGAGCACGACCCCGAGTGCGACCCGGCGATCCCATTCCGCCTCTATCTGGTCGAGTCTGCCCGCGATGGCAGCTTCGATCAGATCGGCAAGGTCCGTCTTCAGACGCATCAGGATGGGCTGGGTCTCGGGGTCGCCCATGCGGCAGTTGAACTCGACCACGCGCGGCTGCCCGGCATCATCGATCATCAGGCCGGCATAAAGGAAACCGGTGTAGGGAAGACCGTCCGCACTCATTCCGGCCAATGCGGGATCGATGATCTCGCGCATCACGCGCGCGTGCACTTCTGGGGTGACGACCGGGGCCGGTGAATAAGCCCCCATCCCGCCCGTGTTGGGGCCCTCGTCATTGTCCTTCAGCCGCTTATGATCCTGGCTGGTCGCGAGTGCCAGGGCGTGTCGGCCGTCTGCCATGACGATGAAACTCGCTTCCTCGCCCTGCATGAACTCCTCGATCACGACGCGTGCGCCCGTATCCCCGTAGTCCACGCCAAGACGGTTCTCGACGAGCATCGTGTCGACCGCAGCGTGCGCTTCGTCCGGGGTCATCGCGACGACTACGCCTTTCCCCGCCGCCAGTCCATCGGCCTTGATGACGATCGGTGTTCCTTCGCGGTCGATGTATGCATGGGCATCGGCCGGGTCCGCGAACGTTTGATACTTCGCGGTGGGAATGCCGTGTCGGAGCAGGAAGCGCTTGGCGAAATCCTTGGAGCTCTCGAGTTGGGCCGCATCCTTGGTCGGTCCGAAGATGGGCAGGTCCGCGGCGCGGAAAGCGTCGACGACGCCGGCAGCGAGCGGCGCTTCGGGCCCGACCACGGTGAAGTGCACCTGCTCGCGTCGCGCGAGTTCGATGAGGTCGGGGATGGCGGTCACCGCGACGTTCTCGACAAGAGGCTCGCGCGCGGTGCCGGCATTGCCCGGGGCAACGAGTACGCGGGTGATCTTGGGCGATTGCGCGAGCTTCCAGGCGAGCGCGTGTTCGCGACCTCCGGAGCCGATGACGAGAACTTTCATGGGTTAGTGATTCCGAGTCGAAAGCGGACCGGGCCGACCTGCGGACGGGGCCGCTTGCCGCGGTCCTGATCAATGCCTGAAATGGCGGTATCCGGTAAACATCATCGCGATGCCGTGTTCGTCGGCCGCAGCGATCACTTCGGCGTCACGCATCGAGCCGCCCGGCTGGATCACCGCTGTGGCGCCGGCCTGCGCCAGAACGTCGAGACCGTCGCGGAACGGAAAGAAGGCGTCCGACGCGACCACCGAACCGTGCACGGTGAGGCCGGCGTTATCGGCCTTGATCGCCGCGATACGTGCTGAATCGACGCGGCTCATCTGGCCTGCACCGACCCCGATCGTCATGCCGTCGCGGCAGTAGACGATGGCGTTCGACTTGACGTATTTCGCGACACGCCACGCGAACAACATGTCGCGCAATTCCTGCTCGGTGGGTTCGCGCCTGGTCACGCGCTTCAGGTCGGCAAGCTGGATGTGTGCGTCGTCCGCGCTCTGGACCAGCAACCCTCCGCCGACGCGCTTGTAGTCCATCACGCCTGAGGGACGACCCAGGGTGCAGATCAGGACGCGCACATTCTGCTTGCCGCGCAGCAGTTCAAGTGCGTCGTCGGCATACTCGGGTGCGATCAGGACTTCGAGGAACTGATTTGCGACGGCTTCGGCCGCGCCCCGGTCCACCTTGCGGTTGAACGCGATGATGCCGCCGAAGGCGGAAGTGGGATCGGTGGAGAATGCCTTGCGGTAGGCCGCTTCAGGTGTCGGTCCGAGCGCCACGCCGCATGGATTGGCATGCTTGACGATGACGCATGCGGTGGTGTCGAAGGCCTTGACGCATTCCCACGCCGCGTCGGCATCAGCGATGTTGTTGTAAGAGAGTTCCTTGCCCTGCAACTGACGATAGCCCGAAATCGTGCCTTCGGGTGCGGACGGTTCGCGGTAGAACGCCGCACCTTGGTGAGGATTCTCTCCATAGCGCAGATCCTGAACCTTGTCGAATGCCAGTTGCAGGCGTTCCGGGTAGGGCTGGCGCGCCCCGCCTTCGGTGAGCGAGGTCAGGTAGTTGGAAATTGCGCCGTCGTAGCGGGCGGTATGCGTGAAGGCCTTCACCGCGAGCGCGAAGCGCGTCTGGTAGGAGAGTTCGCCGGCATTGCTGCGCAGCTCGGCGACGATGCCTTCGTAGTCGTCCGGATCGGTCACGACGCCGACACCCGCCGACGCGTCACCGTGATTCTTCGCTGCAGCGCGCACCATGGTGGGCCCGCCGATGTCGATGTTCTCGATGGCTTCGTCGAGGCTGCAGTCCTGCCGCGCGACTGTGCCTTCGAACGGGTACAGGTTCACGACCACCAGATCGATGCGCGAAATGTCGTGTGCGGCGATGGTGTCCATGTGTTCGGGCAGATCGCGACGCGCGAGGATTCCGCCGTGCACTTTCGGGTGGAGTGTCTTTACACGACCGTCCAGCATCTCCGGAAACCCGGTGTGCTCGGAGACATCCGAGACTTCGAGTCCGGCCTTGCGCAGCAGGGCGGCGGTGCCGCCCGTGGAGAGCAGCCTGACCCCCATGTCGGCAAGGGCCTGGGCGAATTCGAGAACACCGCGTTTGTCGGAAACGCTGATCAGGGCTTGGGCTACTTTCATGGTGATGGTCGCAAGGGGCAGGACGTGGAAGGTACGGCAGTCGACAGGGTGGCTACTGCGTGGCTAGCCCGGATGTTTCGTGAATGCGCGTGATGATCGCGCAGGTATTTGTTTCGTAGGGAAATTCCGTGAAGGAGTGGCGTAGTGGTTCGTACGCCCGACTGAGCGGGATTTCCGTACGGAACAAAGACCAAGCGAGGGTGCGTGCAATTCATGAAATATCAGGGCTAAAGCAATTGGTGCTCGGACAGCTTGCGGCGCAGGGTATTGCGGTTGATGC